>NZ_JACJQV010000001.1 GCF_014696875.1 Microcystis wesenbergii FACHB-1317
AATTCTGGTTCTAAATTAATCACTTGTTTTTGCTCAGGAGAAACCACAATTGGCGTGACGCAACCATGAAAATAAGTTGTCGTTCCCTTACGATGATTGCGGCAATTACAATGGGGACAACTAATTTTCTTTGAAGAAAAATATTCCGTACCATCTAAAGCTATTAAAATTTCCTCATCTAAGGAGAAAAATTTTTTAATAACTCCCTGTTTTTTTAACCCTTGATAGACTTGTTGAAAAGAGCCAAATATTGTGGCAGCTGGGATAGGAGCTAACAGGTTTCTGATTTGATGATCACCAGGTATTTTTTTGATACCAAATAAACTTGAAGCATTATCTTTTCCCTTACTACTTTTCATCAAACGTTGATGCTCTAAAAAAGAAGGTGACTGAGTAAAAAAACCCGAAAAAGCCGCCTTAACTGCATCTTCTACCTGATATTTGGTATTGTTTCCTGGTTTTCTGTCATCGGGTAAGTCATGTAATTCTTGAACTAAAAATTGTATTAGACCTCTTGCAAAAGTCTTAAGTCGATCCTTGTACAGCAACATTTTTGAAGATTATCAACTACTAATAAATAATTAACTGAAAGTCCCTCCCATTATTGTTTCTATCGTTTGTTTTCGGATTTATGCAAGAGGTCTATTAATTCAGGAATTTCTCAAGTCACAGCCTTTTTCGTCATCGCAGAACAGTTTGATTAATTAATATTTCCAACTTAATAATTTTGGCTCTTCGTTACTTGGTATGGTTCGATAGGGGGGCATAAATCGACTAAATCCTTATCTGGTAAGAGACTTAATTGATTAGTTCGCTCTAGAGCAAAAACAATTGACAAAAATCGCCAAATGCCTTTCTATATAAGGGTTCCACCCCTTATGCCCCCGTCAATTGCATAACACAAACCAAAGAACCATAATTTTACCTCAACAGACAACAATCATCAATTTTTATTTGGTTCTCTTTCTGATGTAGAGAACTTTTGTTCTAGATTTCTCCCATCTTTCAAATATTTTGAGTATAAATACTCTATATACTCACTTCTCTGCGATGCAGTCGCACTCGCGGGAGCGCATTTTGTAGCTTGCTTAAAGCTTTGTTTCTGTCTGTATCACTTGTTACTTTTTAAAATGAGAATTGCTGCTTTAAACACTTTTGTTGAGGCCTTGGCAGCTTTTCGCGTAGCGATGTCTTTCCGTTTCTTTAAGTGGCTGCTCGACAATCATGACGTGTTTGCCGCTTATAAAGCCAGTTTCGGCCTTGTTTGTGCTTGAAATTTGTTTAAGTCCCACTAAGCTTGAGTGGCCAGAGATTTTCTGGATGGTTCGCAATGGTACGCCCGCCGCGTGCATCCGGGTTAGTGCTGTCCTGCGGAATGAATGAGTAGATATACCTTTAAATCCCAATCGATCGCAAGCTTCTCCCAATACCAGATCGGTGTAGGCGCGGGTTAGAGGTTTGTCGCCCGCCCTGCCGGGGAAAAGGTATTCGTTCGGGGAAGCGATCTCAAGATAATCATTAAGAATTTTTTCAAGGCTAGGAGAGATAGGCAGCGATCGGCTGCCTTTTTTGCCTTTAGTATTTGCCTTTCTGATTGTGATGATCCCATTGCCAACATCCCCGGCCCGGATCGATAAGGCTTCGCTGATTCGGCAGCCGCAAAATAAGCAGATTGCAAAAATAGCCCTATCTCTGGGATTGAGAAGATTAAAGATAGCTGCTACTTCCTCATCGCTGAGAATTTTGGCTTGGCCGTTGCGATCGCGCTTCATGGGAATGGGAAAACTTGACAAAAGTTTCATTTTAGCAAGTCATCTCGTAAAAAGGTTTATTATCAACAGATTACGAATTGTTAAGAACCCGTGGGGTTCACGGGTAGGGGTTATAGTCATTTCAAATAAGTGTGAGACGAGGGAAAAATAAGTTAAAATAAAGAGAAACGAGCAAACCATATAGAAAAATGTCTTATAGCCTAGACTTGAGAAAAAAAGTAATCGATTATGTAGAGAATGGGGGAAGCATAACCAAAGCCGCCGCT
>NZ_JACJQV010000010.1 GCF_014696875.1 Microcystis wesenbergii FACHB-1317
AAAAATCGAAAAGTAATTATTGAAAAAGAAGGGGGTGTGGAAGAAACAATCCAGCTTGAGCAACTAGCCAAAAGCCGATCAGAAAAGGATTGGGAGAAAATCACCCTAAATCTAGATCAAGAAAAAACGGTTTGGGTAGCGGTATTCAGAGCGAAAATATCTCAACTAGAAGGAGAAAGGAACTTGGCGATCGTCATGAAGGCAAGTTCAGGGGAAAAAGCGACAGAAGTTGACTATTTTATCACCAATGTAGTCGAGACAGATACAGTAACAGCGTCGTGGATAGTGAGGACTTACACCGAAAGAAATTGGGTGGAAGTATTCTACCGAGAAGCCAAAGGATGGTTAGGGTTAAGGGAATATCAAGTCAGGGATAAACGAAGCTTACTTCGTCATTTTATCCTGGTGTTTTGTGCCTATACATTTATCCTGTGGCATCAGTTAACTGGGGGATTGCAAAGGCGGTGGGCGAATCGACCTTTAAACACTTTTGTGGAAGCCTTGGCAGCTTTTCGGACAGCGATGTCTTTCCGTTTCTTTGAGTGGCTGACCGAGAATCGGGATGTGTTTGCCGCTTACAAAGCCAGTTTAGGCTTTGTTTGGGCTTGAAATTTGTTTAAGTCCCAATAGCTAATCGAGAATTTGAAAATAAAGAAGAACTAGAAAAAGTAGTCAATCAGCTTTTAAATGAAGGGGGATTGATTATTAAATGGAGTAGAAAACTTTAAAATAAGGGTAATTCTGTTAATGTAACTTAAATGCGTAAAAGCTTAGTAATCCCAGAAATCATCCAGGAATTTATCAAGAGCTTTTTGGTGACAAGCAACATAAGGAGTCAACTTCTTATAATGTCGTCCCTCATGTACCCAACACAAAGTAATATTATCTGTCAGTAATTTGAATTGGGGAGCATGATCACAGACCAGAGTTTGCACTACTGGCCAATCAGTTTGTTGATGATAGAAAGCAATCGCTGCTTCTATAATTCGAGTCCGGTGCTGAGAACCTAGTTTGGGTAGATATGTATCAAGTAGGGCATTAAACTCTGCTTCACTCAACACAGTTTCTTGAGGTAATAGTTCGCCAATTCAAAAATGAAACGCATCAACCTCAAGAGTTGACAAAGAAAGGCTCATCAGGTACTGTCTGATCATTAACAAAAACAAATCAGACCCAAAAACGAAGCCCCCAACATCTTAACATAGAACAAAGAAACTTGCTCTACCAACTTAGTCAGGAGGGAAATTTATCTCAACGGCAAATGGCCGTCTGGCTCGGATGTCATCAAAGCACAATATCACGGGAATTAAAAAGGAATCAAAGTTCCCTTGGCTGCTATCTACCTGACACAGCACAAGCTCAAAGCGAGACAAGGCGAAAAAATGCCAAACAACCCTTTAAAAATGTCAGCGAGTCAGCCTTAGAGTTGGTCAAAGAAGGATTGAAAGATTATCATAGTCCCGAACAAATAGCAGGTCGTCTGAAAAGAGCCAGTCAAGAATCTCTCAGTCACGAAACCATCTATCAAATGATCTATCAGAACTATCCCGGATGTGGAGAGTACCAGAAATATTTACGCCGGGGGCTTTGTCAAAGAAAGAGTCGAGGCGGAGCAAAAAGTAAGCGTGGAGGGATTCCAGGGCGTGTAGATATCAGCGAGCGACCAGTAATTGCTGACCAGAAAACTGAAATCGGTCATTGGGAAAGTGACACAATGATTGGAGGCAATCATCTAGGAGTTCTCGTTACTCATGTAGACAAAGCCTCGAAATTTTTAGTAGCAGGATTAGCCAAAAACAAAACCGCATCGGAAATCAATAGAGTCACAGAAAAACTTTTTCAAGAGATTCACCCTGACCAAAGAAAAACCTTTACTTGTGACAACGGCAAAGAATTTTGTGGACATCAAGAGTTGAGTCAGAAACTAGGAGCAGATTTTTATTTTGCTACTCCTTATCATTCGTGGGAGAGGGGATTAAACGAGCCTACCAATGGACTGTTAAGACAATTTTTCCCCAAGGGAACGAATTTTAAAATCGTTAAGCCAGAGCAGGTGGAAAGAGCCGTAAACTTGATTAACAATCGTCCTCGAAAATGTCTTGACTATCGTACCCCGAATGAGGTATTCTATAAAGGTAGATCAGATAGTGATGCAATTCAAACTTGAATTGGCGGTTTCCGAGCATTTTTCCATTTAGTTGGGATTGGGAAAGTCTCTTTGTAAGTTGTCTGTAAGTTGATTGAGAATCAACTCCAGTTCTGTGGCATTTTGCCATACTTTGACTACACTCAATCTGTCTTTTTTGGCAGTGGTCAAGTAGATTGTATAGAAAGGGTTGCATATTACATTAGTGGTATATAGCGGTATGCACTTGCATGAGGTACAATAGAAGAGGACAATAAATTATAGACCTAGGCAGGAGCCACGACCCGATGAAGCCCTATTCTTTAGACTTGCGACAAAAGATCATCGAGACCTACGAGGAGAATAACCTCTCACAACGTGAGTTAGCCAAAAGATTTAGAGTAGCTTTAAGCTTTATCCAGAAACTAATCAAGCAGTGGCGTGAAACAGGAAATCTAAATCCCCGACCCCATGGTGGAGGACAAAAACTCAAGCTTAAGAGCGACGAAATTATCTGGCTGGGCGATTTAGTCCAAGAAAAGAAAGATGCCACCTTAGACGAGTTAAGAAAACAAATTGAGGAAAAAACACAGACGGTGGTGAGTAACTCAACAATCAGTCGAATTTTAAAACAGCTAAATTTAACTCTAAAAAAAAGCTTACACGCTGGGTAAAGAGACACGGAAAGAGTGCAAAAATTAAGAGAAGAATATTGGGAGAAAATCCGAGATGTTAGAGCGGAAGATTTGGTTTTCGTTGACGAGTCTGGCTCTAATCTAGGGATGACAAGACTTGATGGCAGGGCTGAAAAAGGTCAGAGAGTGTATGATTCAGTTCCGTTAAACCGAGGAAAAAACGTCACGATAATTGGAGCGATAGCGCTCAAAGGCTTGCTGGCTTTTATCAATGTATTTGGAGCCGCAAATGGTTTAATATTTGAAGCATTTATTGCTACATTATTAGTTCCAAACTTGTGGAAAGGAGCTTGTGTATTAATGGATAATGCTTCGATTCATCAAAAAGAAACCCTCGAACCAATTCTTCAAGAAGTCGGTGCTAGACTGGAGTTTTTACCTCCCTATTCTCCCGATTTTTCTCCCATTGAAAACTGTTGGTCGAAAGTGAAAATACTGATTCGTTCTATGTCACCTCTTACCTATGCTGATCTGGAAAAAGCGATCGTTCAAGCCTTTAGTCAGATTACATTGCGAGATATCCATCACTGGTTTACCCATTGTTGCTATTGCGATACCCCTTTTAAAGAGCCTACCTAGTCATCCATGCTGTACCTCATTCAACTGAAACCCGCTATAGTTCACCCCACCCACCCGCGCACCAGTTTGGTCGAAGTGTTGCCAATGACTGCTCTCTAGTCCTGACGCATATACTTCATTTTTCTCGCCTTCAAACTCCACTTGGTTTTTAATCAGTAGGTTCGATAGATAGCCGGCTGATCTGGATATGCCAATATCTTCTAAAAACTCTAATAATTTGCCTTGGGTCATGTTGCCCCCGTAGTATAGGCTAATTACTAAGGCTTTTATTCCCGGTCCAAATTCTCCTTCATAACCGCAAGGCAGTTCTGCTAAATAGGTTTTTCCTGCTGAGGGTGAGTAGTATTTTTCTTTCTGGAATAGTATGTTGTCGGTTGCTAGGGTGATGTCTTGGATGATTACTTCTTGATAGCCTTTAAACTCTGCGTCTGCTGGCAGTTTATCTTGGGGGTATTTTACTATTTCTTCTCTATCTATTTTTATAGTCCCGTTCTTACTGCCTTTATTGTGCTTTTTTGGAGTTTTTCGCTCTTTCTCTGATGACTGATTCTTGGTAAACCCTTTCTTGTTAGCTTTGATGTCTGGCTTACCTTGTTCTCCTTTGAGACGGTTGTTTTCGTCTTTTAACTGTTGATTTTCTGCTCGTAATTCTTTGACTTCTGCTTGTAGTTGCTCTATTAAGTTCAGTAATATTTCTACTGTCCGACGCATTGATTCGTCTGCAATCCCTTTTGGCTCGATGGTTTGCAGTATCTCTTCTCCTGATTTCTTGCTCGAATCTAGTTTTTGCGATTAGGGGTCGAGAAGGTCGTCACCGACCTCCCCTCCCATTCAGAACCGTGCGTGAGACTTTCACCTCACACGGCTCCTAGTTTAACTGTTCCTTTGTTAAGGATACAGCTTGACTTCCTTTGGTTAGGTCTAGTATTATCTATATTAACTAAAATGTAGATGATTCTAGGCTTCCATCAGATGCCGATTTATCATCGTGACAGTGG
>NZ_JACJQV010000100.1 GCF_014696875.1 Microcystis wesenbergii FACHB-1317
AAAGACTTAATAGAAGGGATTGAATTGGCTATGTTAGAAGTTACTCAAAAAGATATTCGCAATTGGTTTACTCACTGTTGCTACTGTACCTCATAAGTCAGAGAATTGCTATATTTACAAGTTATGAGGTTAAGTACGATCGCCCTCTCGCAGTCAGATCAAGCAACAACCCAACCCAACACCAAAGGAAGATAACAGAAGAATACACACTCCCCCCCCACAACTGTATTAAAAGCTACAATTTAATAAATCTTTACATTCTCCTCCCTTCAGATTTTGGAGTTTTTGGGGAGTTCAAGAGCTTGAAATTGTACAATGAGGTTGTACAAGTCTCCCCTAAAAATCATGTTAAGCAAAGAAACCACCTACTCTCAGGCGAGGATGAATTTAGCCAGTATCTTAGATCAGGTGTGTGACGAATCTCAAATTATCGTCATTAAGCGTCGCAATCAGAAAAATGTGGCGTTAATTGCTGAAGATGAGCTTTCCAGTTTATTAGAGTGTGTTTATTTACTGCGATCGCGTAGCGCACGCTTTGCGTGACCGCCAGAAAATGCCCAACGCTTATTTCGCTCTTTAGCATGGACCCAGACAGAAGATGCAACTCCTCAAACATTAGTGGGACTTAGGCATTTTCGGGCAGCAAAAAAGGCTCAAACCATTACGGGACAAAGGGTTAACCTCGATTTATGATTTTCCTTGATCTATCTGGGTTTCAGCGATTTTGGGCTTCTCGAAGTAAATCCCAAGCAGGGATTGGGGTTGAGGCTTTTCTCGATTTGTTTTTTGTCTAAGTCCCATTAGCTGAATTGAAAGGGGAGTTAGGAATTGAGTCCTAAAAGAGAAAATAAGCCAGATAAACCTAAAAACAATCCTATTCATGGTTATTTGCCCGTTTTTAGTCCTGATTTCCACGCAGATTTAGCTTGGTGGTATCGAAACGAACCGAAAAAAGGCGATAAAATTTTAGACTTAGTGGCAGATATTTTGGATGGCGATTCGTTGACAGGATTGGGTAAACCCCAACCTCTTAAGTATATTGCTGCCGACACTTGGTCACGACGGATCGATTTAGAGCATCGTTTAGTTTATAAAGTCACAGGAAATAAGGTTTATTTTTTACAAGCTCGCTATCATTATCAATCAGGCTAAACTCAAACAACCCCATCAAGAACTGTTACAGGAGAAAGGGGACAAAGAACGTAGTACGTTCCCCCTCGTAGCTTGGGTTAAGGGATAGCCCAACCCAAGACAGAAGGCGGACAGGGAAAAATACACATTTTCTACTTTAAGACTGTAGCCTAAGCTACAATTTAATAAATATTTACATTCCTCTCCCTAGCTTAGGGGTTGACAGAGCAGGGAGTCTCAGGTGTTTTCCTCTGTTTTACTGCTTCTCAGACGAACTATCGTCTTCCTTGAGTTATTGTGGCGCGGTCTGTCGGATTCGTCTTTGCGTTCATCTCTGTCTCGAAGTTGTTGAAGCGGATTGGCTCTCTTATTCTTTGTGTGATAAGTTTAAATTATATAGTGGTGATCGATCTTTCTGTCCTTTGTGTCTCTGTGGTTCGTTCCACTCACTGCCCCAAGACTGTATCTTGTGAATACATTTTACCCACCAAACCTAAGAGAGCCGCGGATTTTCTATTTTGTTATAATTAGTGTCATTCGTTCGGTTTTGGCAGGGAAAAATATTCCGACACCTGCACAACTCTGACAATGTTAAGTACCTAAGCAAAAAACCTTAAAAAATTAGTCAATACTGATGATATTTGGGAAGTGAGGGTTCAGATTGGCAATAATATATTCCGTCTGCTGGGCTTTTTTGGAGAAAGTGATTTAATTATTTTAACGAACGGATTTGCCAAAAAGACTCAAAAAACACCATCTCAAGAGATTTATTTGGCACAGCAATGAAAACGAGACTACTTAAACAGGAGATTGGACGATGAGTGATGTAGAACAATATATTAACAGGAGAAAACAAACTGACAGTCAATTTTGCCAAGGCTTCGAGTCTGGTTATCTCAGTTTCAAGCTGGGAGTTATCTTATCACAGGCAAGAGAAGAAGCTGGACTGACTCAGGAAGAATTAGCGCATAAGTTAAATTGGGATAAAGCAACGGTTTTCAACCTAGAAGAGAATGTGGAATCTGTCGGTATTTCTACTTTAGAAAAATACGTCAAAGCTTTAGGAAAGGAACTTGTTGTGGAAATAAGATAGCGGCTTCTGTGGGTTGTCGATTCAGAAAATCCCGTCCCGCACCAACTAGCTGATAGACTAGGGATACCAGCTTTGATCAAGGTATCGCCATGACTACCAACGCAGCAAAAACCCAATGGCAGTATTTAGAGAAACGTCCTGATTCTTGGCGACAGCAACTTTACCTTAAGGGGAGGAAACTAAGAGCCTATACAGTTTGGTCGGAGCTGCTGGTTAACGGCGATACTATCCTAGAAGCGGCGGATAATTGGGACTTACCCCTAGGGGCGATTGAAGAAGTTATTCGCTATTGTCAAACCCATCAGTCTCTTTTGCAGCAAGAGGCAGAAGAAGAAGGCCGTTACTTAGAAGACAGAGGAGTAGTGCTTGAGCCTACCGTTACTCATCGATGAAGACTCTCTGTGTAAGGTTCTCGTCAAAATGCTCACAGTTGCTGGTCACGATGTCATAACAGTCAACGAAGTGGGACTTTCTGGACAGCCAGATTCTGTTGTCTTGAACTATGCCCGACAAAACAATCGAATCCTGCTAACTCGTAATTGCCGAGATTTTGAAGCCCTCCATCAAGAAAACCCCCGCCATCCAGGTGTTTTGGCCATTTACGAGAATAGGGACTACTCAAAAAATCTCAGTAGAAGGGAAATTGTCAAAGCGATCGTCAATCTGGAAACTGCTAATATCCCTCTGGCCAATCAGTTCATCTCCCTGAATCAGTGGAACTATTAGCTTTTCCAGGTTTGGCTAAGGAACAACCCAACCCAACACCAAAGCTGGACGACAATAGAGTACACACTAAACTAAAATAAGCTGTATCCTAAGCTACAATTTAATAAATCTTTATATTTCTCTCCCTAACGAGCGACTCAGATTTTGGGGTTTTTGGGGAGTTCAAGAGCTTGGAATTGTACAATAAGGTTGTACAAGTCTCCCCTAAAAATCATGTTAAGCAAAGAAACCACCTACTCTCAAATACAGTATTTTATCAACTGTAGATATCTCGGCGATGTCCAACCTTATGGATGGTGAGCCGCTTTGCTTCGGGTGCAAAAGAATAGATAACTCTATAGTCACCGGCTCGAAGCTTGAAAAGACCACTCAAATTAGCACTTAAAGCTTGAGGACTAACATTTTCAAAATTATCCGACAACCAGCGAACTTTCCGCAAAATTCGCTCTTGAATAATAGGAGCGAGTGCTTCTAAATCAGCGATTGCTTCGCGGCTAAATTCTACAAAGTAAGCCATTACCAGTTTAATCCTAGTTTTTTGGCTACTTCCTCGGCTGAAACCCCCTTTTCTCCTATTTCAGTCCGTCTTAGAGAGTCAAGAAGTTGTTGCTTAACTTCAGGTTTTACTTCTTTGTCTTGGTCAGGATCGAGTAAGATAGATTGGATGGTTTCGGCAACAGTTTCTTGAATGAGGAGCTTGAGTTCTTCAACGGTTAGCTCTTTAACTTGCATATTTTTAACTAGGAGAGAAGAATAAATAAACTACTCCTAATTTTGGCACTAAATTGGCTATTTGGCTCTTCTCGACTTTGTGTGATCATCAATGCTTTGTCTCGTGCCAAGGTAGAACCTCTGAAAATGCCTTGCCAGGGAGACCCTAGCAACGAGGTGATAGTTGTTTAATAAGCGAAAGGAAAAAATAAACCCCCTCAAGATTGAATGAAGGGGTATTTATGGTATTTTTAGAGGCAATTTAGCCTACTTTTGTGGTTTCTTTTTCATGGCGATACAATGAAGTTACTGCCACTTAATGAAACCTCTATGAACCTCATCCTTCCCTCTGAACTTCTGCAAACAGTACAAATGACTGAAGCTCAAATGCTCACGGAAATCGCTATCATGCTTTATCAGCAGCAACGTCTTCAATTTGAACAAGCAGCCGAACTAACGGGAATGGCGATCGATGATTTCTACCAATTGCTAGTATCGCGTAATATCCTCACTCCACCCACGGATCCCGACGACGAACCAAAAGAACTCATCCTCACCAGTCTTCGTATTTCTCTTCAGCAAGTTAAAGAGGGCAAAGTACATCCCATCTCTGAACTGTGGGATGGCATAGATGACTGAAAAAATTCCCCCCATTAAGCTTCTTTTCTCCGATCAATTCAAGGATCGACTTCGCATCCTCGCCAAACGCTATCGGAGCATTCGTACTGATATATAACCCCTAATTGATGACCTTCAGATAGGCAAATTCATCGGCGATCAAATACCAGGAATAGGCTACACTGTCTTTAAAGTTCACCTCAAAAACAGCGATATTCAAAAGGGCAAAAGTAGCGGCTATCGTGTTATCTATCAACTTAAAGACAATAGTTGTGTTTTGATGATCCTCATCTATGCCAAATCTGACCAAACGGACATCCCAGCGCGGCAAATTCAAGACATCATTAATAAGTTTGACAATTTTTAGAAGTAAGTAGGGAGGCACAATTATTTGTAGGATGGGTTAGCGGTAGCGTAACCCATGCTGGCGTTTGGTTTCATGCTTCAACCCAACCTACGTTTATCTTATATTTAATTCCACCCACCCACTTATTAATAGATGCCAAAAATAAACCACATCAAGATTGAATGAAGGGGCATTTATGATATTTTTAGACGCAATTTAGCCGACTTTTGTGGTTTCTTTTTCGGTGGATTTAGGGGGTTTTAGTTGGCAACTGATAACAATGCCTCTTCTATTGGCTTTGGTAACTCAATAGGATGAAACCGATTCACAGAAAAAGCGTAATCTTCACCACTTTCATCAATAACCCGAATTAGACTGTTTATTTCTGCTGTCTCATCAGGGATAACGCGGTATATTTTGCCAACTTCTAGTGAAGCTTCGTAGCCTTCATTATTGAGACAAACTGCGAACTTATTTGTTGGAGATGACTCTATTTTCATGGTCAATCTAGAAACGGTAACTTGAGCTTAAATTCTTTTTTGCCGATGCCATGAGCTTCATACCAATGGACTTCAGCTAACCTTACTATACCATTGGCAAGCTGAACTTGGGCTATGCCCTTTAATTTTCTCCATTTACCTTTGCCATACTGTTTTTGCAACCGTTCCCGATTACGAATTCCTGTTCCTGTGGCAATAATCTCGATATTCGTAATATCGCTGATAATCTCAAAGTCCACGATCAAGCAAGCAATCTTAAAGAGTGGCCCTCTATTATAGCATCTATTGCCAAAAAAGAGATATAAAAAAACAAAACCCCCTCAAGATTGAATCAAGGGGCATTTATGGTATTTTTAGAAGCCATTTAGCCGACTTTTGTGGTTTCTTTTTCGGTAGATTGGGAGGGTTTTAGTTGGCGCTTCAGGGTTGAAGCTGCGCTAGAGCCGAGGGTGATGATACTCAAACTATTATTTTTTGTACTGTAGATTTTGTGGTTATTTCCTTAGGATGTCTGAACAATTGACCTTCATTTTGGTAGAAAACTTCATAATCCGGGGCCAGTTCAAGACGTAACTGTTTCCATAAACTAATTCCTTCTTGTTTAAAATCCATTTCAGCTTGCTGATTTGGAAAATCTGATAAAGGTGGATAGTCTTGATTCAAAGTCTTATCGTAAGTATCCTGCCATGCGTTTAAACGTTGAATGGTTGCTTGACTTAATGGTAATTCTTCAGGAGCAATGTTATCAATTTCATCTACTCCCCAAAGTGGGTAACTTCCATAATCTGCCCAAAGTTTGATTCTGATTGCCATAACTATCATTCCTGAATAAGTTTATTAATTAATCGAGTTGGAGTTGGATTAGCACTCACTAAGTAACCATTATGACTAATTTCTAGAGAAACATACTGAATAATTCCATTGATTTCTACTTGATAAATTATGCGACTTTTTCCTTGTATGCCAATAATTTTTCCCTCACTAATAGCTGTTACAATTAAATCGGGAATTTGTTTTTCAGTAATACCTCTCTGGAGAAAATCTTCTCGATGATTTTCTAGAATATGCAGCAATCCAGAACCTTTGTCACCTGCTTTTCCAGTTTCTAGAAAAACAATTTTACCGCTAGGATCTTGAGTAATTATGATAATATTTTCTGGGGTATGTTTGATTGCTGCTTTTTTAAGTTCAGCAATCAGGAGTTTTTTCTGATCGTTGTTCGGATTCGACCTCATTGCCGATTATAGCTCAAGATTGCGTAAGTTGATCTAGTTTACTCATCCCTCAATTATACAATAAAACCCCCTCAAGATTGATCGAAGGGGCATTTATGGTATTTTTAGAGGCAATTTAGCCTACTTTTGTGGTTTCTTTTTCAGTGGATTTAGAGGGTTTTAGTTTGCCCTTGAGGGTTGAAGCTGCGCCGAGAGTGCCGAGGGCGAGGAGACTGAGGATGGCGGATGGTTCGGGAACTATCAAGGGTGAGAATATCTCAGGATCTCCAAACTCGTTAGGTAGTGGAGCTGGTTCTGGTGAATCTGGCTTTATCGTAGCGGACAATGTATATATGTACCGAGCATTCACGCTTTTACCAATATACTTTGCTGTAAAATCTGATGCACCATTTATAAGATTGATTGTACCTGATATACCATCGTTTGTAACTCGTGTCGTGTCATACCATTTGGTACCTTCAAACGTAAATGATGAAACCTTTGGAGTTGCGTCATTCGTAAGCGTTACACTTGTTATTGGAATATCGGATGTTGTAAACTTAGATTTTCCGTCTTGGCCATTCGATGTGTATTTAATGGTGTCGAATTTAACTTTACTTCGAGTAGTATCTACTGTATGATCAGCTTTTAAAACTATAGTGTAAATTACCTTAAATTCGGCTGGTCCAGAGTATTTTTTTATATAATCGTTTACCGCTTGTACATCTGCGTCTGTTGATCCAGCAACTTTTTCACCACTGCCCGAAACTGAGCCGTGTAATATAATAGTAGAGTCAAAGGTCAAGGTAGCTGCATTTGCTGTATCTACAAAACCTAAAAAAGCAGAAAAGGCTAGGGGAATTGCACTGTATCGACAAAAATTGTTAATTTTCATTTTTTTAGTCCAGTATGATCTTCTTAAGTAAACTTATCTCAGGTCAAGCAACAACCCAACCCAGTACAGAAGGCGGATAGTAGGACAATACACATTCCCCCCCCCCCACAACTGTATCAAAAGCTACAATTTATAAATCTTTATATTTCTCTCCCTAGCTTAGGGGTTGACAGAGCAGGGAGTCTCAGGTGTTTTCCTCTGTTTTACTGCTTCTCAGACGAACTATCCTCTTCCTTGAGTTATTGTGGCGCGGTCTGTCGGATTCGTCTTTGCGTTCATCTCTGTCTCGAAGTTGTTGAAGCAGATTCTCTATTTTGTTATAATTAGTGTCATTCGTTCGGTTTTGGGAGGGAAAAATATTCGGCTCTACCGAACCTGTCATGTAAAACTATTAACAACTTATGCTTGTAAAGCTGGTATAGTAAGGCTTTGAGTTTTTGTTAGATTGATATTTATCAACTTTAGAGCATTGCTGGACAGAGAGGGAGCTTGGGGAATTTTCTACATTGTAAGTTCGGAAGAACCAAATATTCCGACACTTGCACAACTCTTACAATGTTATACCCTATCTTGTTGGGCAACAAGGTTTTATTTACCAATTAACTTAATAAGATTGGATGATCGTACTAAAAATATTTTCATGTTAATTGGTGAAGGTATTGAGATTGAAATTAAACCTAATGGACAATGGATAAAATGAATCAAAAACCTAATTTTAAAACTATGACATCTCAAGAATTAAAAAGTTATGTATTATCTCATCGTGAGGATGACGAGGCTTTTTATGCTTATGTAGATAAGGTAAATGAAAGAAAAGATCGAGTAGTTTATCCACCTTTAAACTCCTTAGAAGATCTGGAAAAATATCCCGAAGTTATTGAACAAATGCGTCAAGATTCCCGTCATAATTTTCAGCAAAATGAGTTAACTTAGATACAGTGCGATCGCACTCTCTCGCAGTCAGGTCAAGCAATAGCCCAACCCAAGACAGAAGGAGGATAACAGCACAGCACACACCCCCCACAACTGTATCAAAAGCTACAATTTATAAATCTTTACATTTCTCTCCCTGACGAGCTATCCACCATGAAACCCATCCTCAACGCCCAGATGATTTCGGAAGTTAGAGGACAACCAGAATAATGACCAATATCAACTGACGGGACTCAACTGCCCCAGTTCAACGCTCACCGCATCAAAGCGATTGTCCCCAGGGCGATAGGAGAGAATTTCCAAGCCAATCGGCTCGCCACTGGTGGAATCCTTAATCAAAATCACCCCATCCCCCAGTTCAGTACAAATCTGCTCCTTTCTGGGTTGCTGCCAGAAGACAGTCAGTAATTCCGTTTCCGGTTCATAGAAAACTTTTACTTGAGCCATAGCATTTCCCCTTCTTTAATCCCATCGGTTTGGTAGGCAGTAATCAAGAACCCATCTCCATTCAAACGCCGAGCCACTGCCACAACCCAACGTTTTTCCTGTCGCTGGCGATAAAATAGCAGCACCCCAGCATCGTGGCTACTGCGTCGAATTTCATCCGGTAAAGCTAGGGTAAGGGTAACTAATTCCTCCAACTCCTCAAGGTCAGGATGTTTGCCCATTAGCCTCTGCCAATAACCTTCTGAAGTTCTAACTGTAAATCCCAAAGGGGTAACAACTTCAAATTTCATTGCCAATCATGGATAGGATTCTCGTTTCGGTGATAAATATAATGGTCGTGTTGCCGATGCTCAATCTTCAATTCCTATATCTACAAGACAATTGGCAATGAGTTGGTCAAATTGCTCCCAATCTTCACTATCCCATGTTGACATCCTCACCGCCGTAAAACGGACGGCGATTCCCAAACCTCACGATTTGGGTTTCTGCTTCTTTCCCGAAGGATTTTTCGCACCTGCCTTAACAGATTTACTCTGTTCTGGTCTTATGGTCGCTCTACAGACTGACACCGCAAGCCCTGCGGCCAAAATGTTTTTACTGGCGTTAATATCTCGGTCATGGTGAGTCCCACAGCTTGGACAATCCCACTCTCGAACATTTAACGGCATTTTCTCAGCAATATACCCGCAATTACTACACCTTTTAGAACTGGGAAACCATCTATCTATTTCGATGTAATTTCTGCCATACCAACGGCATTTATAGGCTAATTGTCGAGTGATTTCTCCCCAACTTACATCAGATATTGCCTGAGATAACTTGGGGTTTTTGACCATATTCTTGACGGCTAAATTCTCAACCACAACCGTTTGGTTTTCACGAACTAATTGAGTGGTTAGCTTATGTAAATGGTCTTTTCTACTATCGGTGATTTGAGCGTGAATCCTTGCTACTTTGATTCTCGCTTTTTCCCGATTTTTTGACCCTTTCTGTTTTCGAGAAAGACTTTTAGATGCTCTTCGCAGTCTCCGATAATGCTTGTTAAAATGCTCAGGATTAGATACTTTGTCACCATCGCTGGTAATCACAAGGCTACTAATTCCTAAGTCAATTCCAATGGCTTTATCTGTTACTGGTAAAGGCTTAATCATTGGGTCATCAAATCTAATTGAGATATGCCAGCGTCCAGAAGGATGTAATCTGACTGTTACTGTGCTTGGTTCACAGCTTTCTGGTATTTGTCTTGACCATCGAATAGGTAAAGGTTCTGTGC
This sequence comes from Microcystis wesenbergii FACHB-1317, assembly GCF_014696875.1. Taxonomy (GTDB): domain Bacteria; phylum Cyanobacteriota; class Cyanobacteriia; order Cyanobacteriales; family Microcystaceae; genus Microcystis; species Microcystis wesenbergii_A. Next base: position 9,888 of record NZ_JACJQV010000100.1, read on the forward strand.
ATTTAGCTAAATAGATTTGTTTGTCTTTAAATTTAAAAGCAGATTTGGTAAATTCGGCACTTCCTCCTTGATGTTTTTTCTTAAAGTTAGGATACTTAGTACGACCAGCAAAGAAATTAGTAAAAGCTGTTTGTAGGTGTCTTAACCCTTGTTGTAAAGGTACACAGCTTACTTCATTGAGAAAGTCTAATTCTTCTTGCTTTTTCCAATGGGTTAGCATTGAAGAAGTTTGAGCGTAGCCTACTCTTTCTTGTCTTTCATACCAAGCTTGTGTTCTGAGATGGAGAGCTTTGTTGTAAACTAATCTTACACAGCCCAAAGTGCGCCGCAATAGCGACTCTTGTTCGGGTGTGGGGTAAAATCGAAACGAATAGGCTTTTTCCATATCTCGCATTCTAGCATATATCGTGTAAATGCGCTAATATTTAACGGTAAAGCCGTCGTAGAACGACGGGGTTTCAGACCCAAATTTTCGATGAATTATCATTTGATGTAGTATTTTGAGCGGATTCGATAAAGGTAATAATAACCGATTCTCCATACAACCACACATACTATCCCCCGTAACTGTATTTTAAGCTACAATTTAATAAATATTTACATCTCTCTCCCTAACCAGCGATCGAGATTTTGGGGTTTTTGGGGAGTTCAAGAGCTTGGACTTGTACAATAAAGTTGTACAAGTCTCCAAAGACCAAGCAAATTAGCGCTGAAAGCTTGAGGATTACAACCTTTCTCCTGTCGATCCTAGACATCAACCTAAAAGTCGGCACTTAAAGGGGTACGGGGGAAAGGAATCACATCGCGAATATTGGTCATTCCCGTCATGAATTGTACCAGACGCTCGAATCCTAAACCAAAACCAGCGTGGGGAACAGAACCGTAGCGACGCAGATCTAAATACCACCACAAATCATCGGGATTCATTCCCTGTTCCTGCATTCTTTGGATTAATACATCTAATCGTTCTTCCCGTTGGGAACCGCCGATAATTTCGCCGATCTTGGGCGCTAAAATATCCATAGCGGAAACGGTTTTATTACTGTCATCTAGACGCATATAAAAAGCTTTGATTGTCTTGGGATAATTGGTGACAATCACGGGTTTTTTAAATAGTTCTTCCGCTAGATAACGTTCGTGTTCTGACTGTAAATCTACGCCCCATTCTACGGGAAACTCGAACTGACGATCGGCTTTTTCTAATAACTCGATCGCTTCGCTGTAGGTAATCCGGCCAAACTCGCTATTAACGATATTCTCGGCCGTACTTAACACCGTTTTATCGATACGTTCGTTAAAAAACTGCAAATCTTCGGGACAATTTTCTAAGACGAATTTAAAGATATATTTCAGAAAAGCTTCCGCTAAATCCTGATCTCCTTCCAAGTCACAAAAAGCCATTTCCGGTTCCACCATCCAAAACTCGGCCAGATGACGGGAAGTATTAGAATTTTCGGCGCGAAAAGTCGGGCCAAAAGTGTAAACATTAGATAAAGCCATGGCCATTACTTCCGCTTGTAATTGTCCACTGACGGTTAAATAGGCCCGTTTACCAAAGAAATCTTCGGCAAAATTGGCGGGTTTTTTTAAGTCTAAACTGGTGACAGTAAATAATTCTCCCGCACCTTCGCAGTCGTTAGCGGTAATAATGGGAGTATGTACCCAAATAAAGCCCTTTTCTTGGAAAAAAGTGTGTATAGCGGTAGCGCAAGCGTTTCTAACCCGCATTACTGCTCCTAGGGTGTTGGTTCTTGCTCGCAGATGGGCAATGGTTCTCAGAAATTCAAAGGAATGACGTTTCTTTTGTAGGGGATAATCCGCAGGACAGTCACCATAAAGGGTGATTTCGGCCGCTTTTAACTCGATATTTTGCCCTTTACCCGGGGAAAGAACCAAATTTCCCGAAACAGCGATCGCCGTTCCTGTACTAATTGTTTTTAGTACATTTTCATAATCGGGTAAAGTCGGTTCGAGGATAACTTGTAAGTTGGCCAGGTATGAGCCATCATTAACTTCCAGGAAAGTAAATTCTTTTAATTCTCGTTTTGTTCTCACCCAACCCTGCACGGTGACGGATTGATCCGGTTGTCCTGTCTGAAAGATTTCCTTGATTCTGCTAGTCATCGCGTATCCCTATGTTAGAACCAAAGAGTATTTTAGAATAGAAGGTTCAGATCAGGCTAAAATCAATCTCGAACAGGTCTCATGCTTCTGGTGGAAAAATTATTAAGTAAGCCCAAAAGCCGTAAATTAGCGATTTTTTTGGCTTTTATCGGTAGTATTCTCGCTTTACCCTTTCCTATCGCCGGTATTCATAAATTCTATCTCGGTCAACCTCTCTGGGGAATGATTTATCTTCTCCTCTGGCAAACTCCGATTCCCCGGGTGGCTTGCGCGATCGATGCAGTGTGGTATTTAATCCAAGATAACCAATTTTTGGCTAACTATTTTCCCACTGCCACCGCTGCTGCCACTGTCCCCAGTTTAGAGCCTAAACAAGTAGAGGCGATCGGGGCAGCTTTAAGAGAATTAGAGCGCCTCCGGCAAGAAGGATTAATTTCTGAGTACGAATTTGAAGAAAAACGGCGACAATTACTACAATGACACCGCAAAACTGGTTAGGGCGCACTTTTAACCCTTTAAAAGCCAAAATTAGCAATGATCCCTATTATCGCTTTCGTTCCCTTGATGAGATCGCTATGGCGGCACAATTGGGCATTAAAATTAATGTCAGTCAAGCGGGTGTGGATGATTGGCTGCGATTGCCGGGGATATCCATCCATCAAGCGCGAATGTTGGTGGAATTGTCGGGTATGGGGGTAGAATTGCTTTGTCTTGAAGATCTAGCGGCTGCTTTGAGTGTTCCTGTGGCTAGATTGAAAGCTTGGGAACCGATTCTAGAATTCGCCTATTATAGTCGGGAAAGTCACCTCGCACCCCCTAAAATCAATCCTAACACCGCCTCGATCGAGCAGTTAACCACCCTACCCCTGATCAGCGATAATTTAGCAGCTGCCATTATTAAAAATAGAGAAGAACAGGGATTATTTAAGAATATTGTGGATTTTAAAGGGCGTTTATCCCTAGAAGCTCAGGAAATCTCCCAATTAATGCACTTTTTTCAGTTTTAATCCCAAATCCTCAGGAAAGGAGACAGGAGATAGGAGTCAGGAGATAGGAGATGGGAGTCAGGAGATAGGAGTCATACTAAATCTGGTTATTAAAGACTGATTATTTATTCCCCTTTTTGCATGAGTGCATGAGTAGAAAACGGGTTTCTCCGAGAAACCCGTTTTCTGTGCGTTACTCAGGAGACAGGAGATAGGAGTCAGAAGATTAGTTTTATTTATTCTCCCCACTTCCCACTTCCCACTTCCCAGCAAATCTAACTGTCTTCAGATTCCTCCGCATCACTAGGGGGAACTAGGGCTACCGCAGCGATCGCATCGTCCTCATCGAGTTTTTGTACCCGGATGCCTCCGGCCGATCGCGATTGAGGAGTAATAGCATCGACGGATTGACGGATGATAATACCCCGTTCGGTGATAATCATAAATTCCTCGTGGGGGTTAACAACGTGCAGAGCCGCTAATTTATCGTTCTTTTTGCGGAATTTAATCACTCTGACTCCTAATCCCGCCCGATTTTGCAGCCGGAGGAGGGTAACGGGAACCCGTTTTCCTAGTCCTGCCATGGTAATCGCTAACACCCAGGGGCCATTATTAGCCACTTCGGGGTTAATTTCTTCGCTTTCGTCCTCGGTTTCTTCTTCGTTAGATTCAGCGATTTGGGCGACAATTTGACTAGGCAGGATGTCCATACTAATTAATTCGTCACCTGAGCGCAATTTCATCGATTTTACGCCTTTAGTTGCCCTTCCCAAGGAGCGCAATTGTTGACTATCGGCCTTAAAATGAATGGCCATCCCCTGACGAGAACCGATAATGACGCTATCTTCCTCTTTGGCCAAGCGAACCCAACGTAGTTGATCACCGTCTTCGAGAGAAATGGCGATTAAACCGTTCGATCGAATATTACTAAAGGCAGCGAGGGCGGTTTTCTTGATAAATCCCTTTTGTGTGAGCATAATCAGGTAATTATCCTCGCTGAACTCGCTGACTGCCACCACCGAGGTAATTTTCTCCCCTTTGGGAATCTCTAACAGTTGCACGATGGGAACGCCGCGAGCGGTACGCGAACCGGTGGGGATATGATAGGCATTGAGACTATAGACAACCCCGCGATCGGTGAAAAAGAGGACGCTATCGTGATCGCGGCAGGTGATAAAGTGATCGATGCCGTCGTCTTCTTTCATTTTTGCGCCAGCTTTGCCCCTTGTCGCCCGATTTTGGGACTCAAAGGTATTAACGGGCATTCTTTTGATGTAACCCTGTTCGGTGACGAGAATTAAGGCCTGTTCGTTGGCAATCAGGTCAGTTTCGGCGATTTCTCCTTCCCGTTGTTCGATATGAGTGCGACGGGGGGTAGAGTGAATCGTTTTGATCTGTTGCAGTTCTTCCTCGATAATGCTGTCGATGCGTTCTTTTCTGGCTAAAATATCCTGAAGATCGCCGATTTTTGTCAGTAATTCCCCGTGTTCTTGCTGAATTTTCTCCGATTCTAGGGCGGTTAAACGCCGCAGCTGCATTTGTAGGATTGCGTCCGCTTGCACCTCTGAAAGACCAAAATTCTGCACTAATCCCTCTTTTGCACTAGCTGTGTCGGCAGCACTGCGAATTAGGGCAATGACTGCATCGAGACTAGCGAGGGCAATTAGTAAACCCTGAAGGATATGATCCCTTTCCTCGGCCTTGCGGAGTTCATAACGGGTGCGACGGGTGATAACTTCTACCCGAAAATCGAGGAAAACGCGGAGAAACTCCCTTAAAGTCAGTAATCTCGGTTCGTTATCGACTAATGCCAACATATTCGCCCCAAAATTCGACTGGAGGGGCGTTTGTTTATAAAGATTGTTAAGGACGACGCGAGGATAGGCATCTCGTTTCAGTTCGATCACCACCCGGATGCCGTCGCGATCGCTTTCGTCCCGCACATCGGAAATACCGTCTATTTTGCGATCATTGACCAAATCGGCGATTTTTTCGATTAATGCCGCTTTATTGGTTTGATAGGGCAGTTCGGTGATGATAATAGCATCTCGATCGGGTCTTCCCCTTTGTTCGATGGTTTCAAAGGAGGCGACTCCCCGCAGGGTAATAGAACCGCGGCCGGTGGTGTAAGCTTCCTGAATACCGTCTCTACCGAGGATATGCCCCCCGGTGGGAAAGTCCGGCCCTGGGATATAACGCTGTAATTCCGTATCGGTGAGATCGGGGTTATGGATGAGGGCAACGGTTCCATCGATAATCTCGGCCAGGTTGTGGGGGGGGATATTGGTGGCCATACCGACGGCGATACCCGATGAGCCATTAATTAGCAGTTGTGGGACTCTAGAGGGTAAAACCACGGGTTCCTGTTGGGAACCATCGAAGTTATCGGCGAAATCGACGGTTTCTGACTCGATATCCTGTAGTAGGGCGTTGGTGGCCAGGGTGTGCAGACGACACTCGGTATAACGCATGGCTGCCGGAGGATCGTTATCGATCGATCCGAAGTTACCATGACCGTTAATCAGGGGATCGCGCATGGAGAAATCCTGGGCCATGCGGACGAGGGCATCGTAAACAGCAGTATCCCCGTGGGGGTGGTATTTTCCTAATACTTCCCCGACGACTCTAGCGCATTTCCGGAAGGGGCGATCGGGGGTTAATCCTAGTTCGTACATCGCATAAAGAATGCGCCGGTGTACGGGTTTCAGTCCGTCCCTAGCGTCGGGCAAGGCTCGCCCAACGATGACGCTCATGGCGTATTCTAGGTAGGAACGGGACATTTCATTGCTTAAGTCTGTGGGGACGATATGATCCTGGGCGGCGGTCATAGGGGGGTTAACTCCAATAACAAGGCAAAAAAGGCGTTTTTGTGAGTAAATTCGCTAAAAATCGGGTTTTTACCCTTTTGATGTGCAGAATATGCCCATTTGTAGGACTATTTTACCATAAAATCCCTCTTTTTTGGGGTTTGAGGCGGCGCTCGCAGGTTTCTTGGCTGGGATGGGGGGGGTTAATGGTTTGCTATCCTCTTGACAGAGATTGCAGAAAGTCGCGCAGCTCTTTAAAAGAAGGACAACGAGTGGCACAAAGTTCTAAATTTAGCTTTTCGGCCAGTTCAACATTCATGTTCGTACTATAACGGGGTTTTCTATTTTCACCGATTGACAATTGGATCAATTTTTCTTTCGGTTTGATAATTAGGTGAGGGTTTGGGTGAGCGTTTCCCTTGCCTCGTCCCACATATTTAATCACCTCTGGATCAGACCAAAACCAAGCCTCTAATTCTTCTATTGGGATGCAGATATATTTCCTGAGACCATTAATATTAGAACAGCTTAATTCTAAGTGATCTCGCAATTGTTTTTCATCATTAAGAGAGTTATTGTTGGGATTGCGATCTAAATCATGAACAATGATAAAAGCATCACATCCTTCCCTTGTCATCACTTTAAGTTTTGCTGACAGTTTTCTCTTTAATGTACTACAGGATTTAGATGCCCAATATTTTGTCCTAGTATTTGTCCCCAGCACGCGATGGATAATTTGACGAAACACATCGCAGTCCGTCTCATCTTCGGCAATTATGGCGATCAAGTTACTACTCATCGAGAATACCACTGTAAATCCAGTCTCCTAAATCTCCTTCTTCACAGAGATACTCGACAACTTTTTCAATCTCTCCTTCTTCTAGTTTCCTAACACTTGTCCGTCCTTGATTACGATAGACTAAGCTAATATTTTCTGGCTTTGTCCAAGCTACTACTTGTGGTGAATGAGTTGATATAATTAAATTTTCATCCCAAGTATAGGATTTAATTTCATTTAATAATTTTGCTAACATTGCGGGATGTATTTGTGTTTCTGGCTCCTCAATTATGGTTGTTGCATTAGGAGAGTGAGCAATTATTTCGATAAGAATTGATAAAACTCGCAAGGTGCCATCGGAGAGTAATCCAATATTGACTCCATCTAATAATACTGAAGCGATGTACTCTTCGTCTTTACCTTGGTCTGTCTGTCCAGAATGCTCACTCAAAACAAACTTCTGCACAGTGATTTTCTTGGCAAGTCCTATTCGTTGACAAACATTTTCTAGTTCATCAAAATAATCCGTACCTACCCAATAAAATATTCTCCGAGCTAGAGTATCTGCTAGATCAAATCGACTGGCAGAAATCTTCTTACTTGCCACCTTTAATAAGGAAGGCTGTCGCCTTGATGTGCGACGGATAGGAGCTTTGCCAAGAAGACGAATCCCTTTTAAAATAGCATAAACCCACTTCATTTCTGGAGGTAAATTTAGCGATGAATTTCTAGGTATATTTGACTGTCGCAGCGAGGTAGTATTGCCAAGAATAGCAAATATTGGCTCACCATTATTATTAAAGCTTGTTAGTCCAAATTCGGTTTTCCAGAGAAGTTCTTGATCTCCATCAATATACTGACAATAATCATTCCAAGAAAAGGAATTTTCCAAGGAATTATCGTTAGTGGTATCATCTATGTCTGTATCTAGATCGTCCATAGAAAAGGGGATGATTAGCTCATACCTGTATCCTAAGCGCCGGTTAGTCGGTGTTAGAATTTCAACCTGCAAAATTGAGGGAATGCTATCACTATCAATCATCCGAGAGCCGATCGATCTACCGATAGCACAGGATGAGATGGCTTCAAATCCTTCTAGGATAGCGGATTTCCCCGCACCGTTTCTCCCCACTAATACCCCAACTTGGTTAACTAGGGATAGGGAAACTGGACCACCTAGCACACCCCAACCATCGAGGGTAAAAGATAATAGTCTAGGCTGGTTCATATTAAAACAATTCTAGTTTTTGGGACTATACAGGGCTTTATTAGTTAATTATATCCAATCTATCTGATCTTCCCTCAGTTTTCCAGGCTGGCGGCTGGCGATCGCCGAAGAAGACCACTTTTAGTAGTTTTTCCCTCGATAATTAGGGCTTGCTGAATAAATCTAAAAACCTTGTTGGATAATAAGCTTAGACGCACTTAATACTAAATCCGTTGAGTATAGGCTAGGGCTTGCTGAATAACTCTAAAACTCTTATCTATCAAGGTGTTGAGAGAAAAAAGTGCCAAATAAGTGCAAGAAAAAGAGGTAAAATACCCTAAAACCCGCATTTCTCACAAATTGAGTTGGGAAGCTGATTTGGATGCAGAAAATTGCGGTTATTTGTAAATCAGAAAGAATTCTCAAATTGGGAAACAAGAATCTGACTAAACTAG
>NZ_JACJQV010000101.1 GCF_014696875.1 Microcystis wesenbergii FACHB-1317
AAAGACTTAATAGAAGGGATTGAATTGGCTATGTTAGAAGTTACTCAAAAAGATATTCGCAATTGGTTTACTCACTGTTGCTACTGTACCTCATAAGTCAGAGAATTGCTATATTAACCGGATTCCCCCCAGCCGCTTTATTTTTAGTTTATTAATGGGACTTAGGCATTTTCGGGCAGCAAAAAAGGCTCAAACCATTACGGGACAAAGGGTTAACCTCAATTTATGATTTTCCTTGATCTATCTGGGTTTCAGCGATTTTGGGCTTCTCGAAGTAAATCCCAAGCGGGGATTGGAGTTGAGGCTTTTATCGATTTGTTTTTTGTCTAAGTCCCATTAATTACTTCTATTCTCTACGCTTTTAATTTTGGCATTTGGGCCGCTGGACTTTGGCTAGTCACTATCCTCTTATTTCGGGGTGATACCCGCCTATTTGAGGTGGCCAGTACCCTAGGATTTAGTTACGCACCCTTTATCTTCGGATGAGCGATTGCTCTTCCCTACGCTGGTCGGGCGATCTATCTCAATGGAGCGAGAGGACTCCCGTTAAACTGCGTAGCGGTTAACGGGAGATGAATCGCCACCAGAATGAAACTAACGCAGTAGCATTTCCACTTTCGGGGAGTTTTGGTTCTCGACGTATTTTTTTAGTTGTTCAACAGTAACACCCCCACAACTGGCCACGAAATAAGCTCCTGCCCAAAAATAAGGTTTATTGTCGAAATACTTTGCTTCCAAATCCGGAAATTCTTTTCTAATTAAACGACTACTAACTGTTTTAAGGTTAGCGATTAATTTAGATAAAGCGATGTCAGGCTTGTAATCAATAATCAGGTGAACATGATCAGATTCACCATTGAAATCAAGTAACACGCTTTCCCATTTTGAGAGCGTTGAAGCAAAGATTTCTTTAAGTCGAACTAAGATTTCATTGTTAATAGCTTTTCGTCGATATTTGATAACGAATACGATGTGAGCGGTAAGTTTGTAAACAGAGCGAAATCCATGATGGTAATCAGTTGACATATTGGGCGGTAAGTGTTATAATCCAATTATACATCACAAAACCAACGACAGTGATAACGCTTACCTATCAGTATAAACTAAAGGTAAATAAAAAACAAGAGCGAGAGATCGTCCACATTCTTGATGTTTGCAAAAGCGTTTATAATTACGCTCTTTCAGAACGGAAAGATTGGTTAAACTCTCGAAAGTGTCTTGCGGATCGTTGTTCGTTAGTTTCTGAGTACATAATGCCTGCGGATGAACCCTATCCTAATTACTTCGTTCAAGCTAAAAATCTAACGGAAGCTAAAAAAGTTTATCCGATATTAAAGACGGTTAACGCTCAAGTCTTACAGCAAGTCTTAAAAACTTTAGAGAAAGCTTTTTCTGACATGAAATCGAAAGGCTTTGGCTTTCCTAGATTCAAGAAAAAGATGCGAAGTTTTGTTTTCCCCGCGCTGTCAAAAAACTTTCTAGGTGACGAATACTTAAATTTTCCACAATTGGGAAAAATTCGGATTAGGAAATCTAGGGAGTACCCGCAGGGTAAGCTCATCTAATTTGGTATAAATTGTACTTGACAAAGATTTCTGAATAGGGTAATCAAATCGCCATAGCACCGTCCCGCACTGCCAGTACCCAGACTTAGCCGCTGCTACCTCTGTAT
>NZ_JACJQV010000102.1 GCF_014696875.1 Microcystis wesenbergii FACHB-1317
CTACGGCACTCACTGCTTTCTGTCTTAAATCATCACTATAGGGTGCTGCCATGAAAGCTTCTCCTCATTTCTTTTTCTCTATTATGTCCTAACTATCCCGCTCTTTGCTATATAATCAATTACACCCTGGGCAGCATGGGCAACCGCTAGGAACCAAAGTTCTAATTTGAGGCGATCAAAACGACTTTTAACTGATTGTTTCATCTCCTCTTCTAAAGGTATTCTTCCTTGCCAAAGAGGGGCAGTTTCTGGGGGATAAAGGCGATCGGCTTCGACGATATCATCGGGGGAAATTTTGCCGCGAGTCAGATAGCGATCGATTAGAAATTTGCCCTTATTATTCAATCCTCGATTAATTAAAGCTTGTCGGGATGCTGGACTAAAAATCCATAAATCTTTGACATCATCGGCAACGGAATCGACTCCTGTTCCTCTGGGATAGCGAATATAATCAAATAAAACTCCATCGGGACGACGTTGTAAAATGGCTTCTAGGAGAATTAAATAATCCTGTCGCGCTTGATTGCTGTAGGGATCGACAAAAGTTTGGGATCGATCATCGACAAAAGAGGTGCTATCCTGTCCTTTACCATTGCGTGCTAACACCTCCTGTCGCTCGGGTTTTAAGCTATAAGCATAGCCAAAATTGAGGCTAAATAACCAAGCATAAACCTTTAAACCGCGTTTATGTCCCTGTTCGATCGCCTGTGCTAATAAATCCACATTTCCGGCACTGGGATTTTTAATGACGCTATCCCAAAGGGTGGGATTATTGTTAGGAGGTAATAAGACTTGACCATCGGCAAAAACTTCCACATAAACCGTATTATAACCTTTAGCCACGATGCGATCGAGGATACTTTCGATCGATCCTGGACGGGTATCACAGGAGTAGAGACGTAACCAGATCGCTTGTTCCTGTAACCAGTGTCGGGAACGACAAAAGCGCAATTGTTCAGCATATTTCTGTACTAAAATGTTATATTCTTGGGGCGAGGTTTGACGCAGATTTTCTTGTTGTTGGATTTCTGATTCGGACAGTTGACAATTATCATTGACAGCGAGGCTAGAGTTAATCCCGAGAGGGCTACTCCAGAGGATTGTAGCGAGGAAACAAAATAGCGATCGCAGATAATTAACTTTCTTTAACATAGTTGTTCACAGCGTTTGCTATTTTTTATTGTTTTTATTTTCAGATAAATAGCCATTTTTCAGGAGAAAAGCGCTCAGAGCAGTGGGAAAGTCTGGATATTTGCCGATCACTGTACTTTGGCCATAGATATCTAGTCCCCAATCGGAGTTTTTATCGTAATTAGCGAGAAGAAATTGCCAAGCTTCTTCGTATTCTCCTAGGAGAGTTTTTTGTGCCACATAACCGGCCAAAATGCCATTAACTTCGGCTTTTTCTTTTTTAGCTAACTGAAAAGCTTTCAACATTGCTGCTAAAGTTTTTCTTAATTCTTGGGGATATTTTCTGGTGACATCTGCTAATTTACCCTGTTGAAAAGTATAAATTTTGGAGGGAGGAAAAGAGGCGGCGTAGGAACTAAAAGCATACAAAAAAGCATTATCAACGGTGACAAATTCATAATTATTATCTCCATCTAAATCTTCAAAAGAACCACCACTACCATCTAAAAACCCCGTTTCTTCTCTAATAAATCTATCTTTTTGCCAAGTATAAATTACCAAAGATGTGCAGCAATGAGCGCCGCCGCTATAGGTGGAGACGATAATCTCATCGATGCCATTATTATCTAAATCTCTTAATTCCACATAGCCAGATCCAAAGGCACTATACCCGCTATTTTCCTGATAAATTTGCTCGTTATAAAAGATTTGATAAGAAACATTATTAATATCATAATTATCATCAACTCTCTCGTTTAGGTCGATGGGTTGATAGCTAACTTGTACCTTAATTTTCCCCGATCTAACCACTTGATTTGTTAGGGGTTGACCGGTATCAAAATCGAGTTTAGTCACGGCTAAACTCGCAGCTGCATTGCCCAAAAATTGAGATAATAAGCAGCAAATAAAGCAAGTTTTGCTAATATTCATCGGCTAATTCCCAGAGAGAGATTAATATCAGTGTAAGTAGCTGGTTATAATTAAATTTAAAATGGATTTTAGGTTCGATCCCCCCTTAGTCCCCCCTTAATAAGGGGGGCATCTGAAAGTTTTTAATACCCACCTACTTATCTTACTTATTTTTACCGACAATCAGCCGTTAACTTTTCGAGAAAAACTATTTATTCCAAAGTTTTAACGCTCAAAACTTGGGGGGGTGTGGCATCGGGGGGATAGAGAAAATCGAGATTAATGTCGCGTCTGGCTCCGGGGGGAAGTTCCACCTGTACTAAAGCTTCTCCCTGTTGTCCTTCCCGTTGAACGAGATGGAAAAAACGTTCCTCGGTGCGTCCCAGTTCGTTACGATAGGTAACGCGCACTGCACCCCGGAAAAATACCGGTCCCTGGACGGGTTCAACAAATAGCAAGCGATCGAGATAATTGTCTTCTTTAATTGGGGTTTGAATACTCAAAGCCACCACCTGGGTTTTGCTGGTATTGTTATATAGAGGTAAAGTCAGATAGTAGTGAACACCGTAATTACCGTGGGCTTTGAAAGCCGTATCGGGATAACGCACTAACATGGGGGCGCTTTGAATTTGTCTGGTTCCGAAAGTAGCTGCTGTCACCGTACTTAAAGGATAGGCAAAAGCTTGACCAGGTTGAGGAATGGTGAGATTAATTCCCCCTTTGGGATCGACAATGCGGGTTGCCCATTCCGAACCGACAGAAATTCCGGCCACGCGACCATAAAAATTTCTTCTTCCGGGGAACCATTGATCGGGGGGAGTGGGGGGAAAATCGCGAGGAGCGGCTAAATCACCTCTAACTAATAGGGTACGCCATTCCTCTAGGGTGGGGGGACGAAAGGTTTCTATTTCCCGATCTTCGATGTTGACTTTTTGGGGAACTTCGTAGAGGGCTAAATTGGCCATATAAACAGGTCCATCGCTGTAGAGACGTAGGAGGGTCGAGCGGGCGCTACTTCTGGGGATAACCAGATCGAAGAGCATCCGACTTTGACCTGGGGGAATGACGATCTGGGTGGGAAATTGGGTATCATGGCGACGACGCATGATATCACTGGCTAAACGGGAACCGGGACCAGAAAAAACCCGGCCGTTGGGATCTTCCACCAGAGAGGGTAAATCGACAAAAGGGGCATCGGCGGAGGTGACGTAACTGACTCCTTGCAGGACGCGGATAACGAGGTTTCTGGAGGTGGGATTAGTAACGATCAGGCCCTGGTGTAAGTCGCGATTGGGATCGGTTTGACGGGCGATGTGGTGGGTGAAAACGTCAAAACGTCCTTGTAGCGGATGATTGAGATGGGCTATGGGATAACGTTTTCCTTTGCCGGGGAAAGTAGAGAGGAGAATTCCCTCTTTTTCTACGATTTCGGGACTATTGCTATTAAAAACCAGCACATCATTCAGTTGACCGGGCAACTGACGCACTTCCTGATATTGGGTGATTAATTTCCTCTCTATCTGGGGCAGAACCGAGGCGGACTGAGCTAAAAGAATGGTGGGTAAGAAAGAAAGCATGGAGATTTCATATTTATAGGATCTAATTAAGGGTGAGTCGATGGAGATATGAAGTTATACAACAATATAGGCGAGGGTGTCCGGGCGATCGATAAAGAATCTTAATATATTTTTCAGGCCTGATCAAGTCCTGTCAGGGGTGATGTGAACTAGGGACGGTTTTCTGGGTTAGCAAGGGAGAATAACCCTTGCTATTGCCGATTTTAACCGTTACGTTGACAGTGACGGGAACTGCTCACCCTAGCTTTAAATTTCGCCGCGAATTTCTTCGACTATGCCATCTCTAAGGACGAGTTCCACATTCATTTTTGCCACTAAGTTATCGCCTTTTTCGACCCGGAAAAAGCTTTCTAGTTGTGCTTGGGCGACTTCTTGATTGAGTTCCAAGAGTTGTACCTGTTGCAGTTGTTGCAGATACTGGTTTTTTTGTTCGAGAAACTCACTTTTCTGTTGATTGACTTGGATTTGAATATTGTCAATCTGTTGGGCAGCCGCGGGGGGTAAGGGGATCAGACTCTGACGCTGAATTTCGGCGATCGCTCTTTGTCCTTGGCTTTCTAATTGTTGAATTTGTGCGTCAATTTGCACCATTTGTGCTTGTAATTGCTGTTGTGCTTCTTCTTTCCAGCGGGGGGTCACGATGACTTTAATTGTCACCGGGCGCTTCAGTAATAAACTGGTTTGTGCGTCATCCATGATTTGCTTATCCTAAAAAGGTTTTTTTGTCAAGGGTTTAGGGAATATTTGCCAGAAATATTTACTTGGCAAACATCTCGTTAATCATATCGCGATAGCGTTGCGTTACTACCGGTCGTTTAATCTTTAAAGTTTGGGTCATCATGCCGTTTTCTAGGGAAAAAGGCTCTAAAATTAACTCAAAGGTTTTAATCTGGTCATCGGTACGATAACTGGGTCGATTTCTGACCTCGCGCTTTAATTCTTGTTGGTAGAGATCCAAGACTTTTTTGCTGTAGAGATCGCTAGAAAGAATCGTTGAGCGATCGCTGTGAAGATCGGGTAAATTTAAGGATAGTTTCTGTTCTTGGGACCAATTGGCCAGTATATCAAGATTAGGCACGATCAAAGCCCCCAAAGCTTTTTGATCCTGTCCCACTAGCATGATTTGGGAGATAAAGGGACTGCGTAAACAAGCATCTTCAATCGGTTGCGGTTCGATATTTTCACCATTGCTCAAAACAATTGTATCTTTGGCCCGTCCAGTTAAGACTAAATCCCCGGCAGCGGTTAACCAACCAATATCACCGCTATCAAACCAACCATCGGGAGAAATCGCTTTTTCGGTTGCTTCGGGTTTTTTATAGTATCCCTGCATCACCTGCGGACCGCGAATCAAGACTAAACCGTGTTTTTCTGTCGGTAAGACTTCTTTGCTGTGTAAATCGACAATAGAGATTTCTGTCTGAAAGACGGGACGACCGGCAGACCCGCGCAGGTTATGATCGATACGACGGACGGTAGCGACGGGAGAAGTTTCTGTCAGTCCATAACCAACTAAAATCGGGATTCCCGCAATCTCATAGAAAGTATCTAGATGTCTAGCTAAGGAACCACCGCCACTAACCAAGATTTTAACTTTATTTCCCACTGCTTGGCGAATTTTGCTATAAACTAGCTTGTCACCGATGGCATGGAGGGGATAGAGTAAGAGGGATTGAATTCTTGCTTTTAGTCTTTCTCCGGGGGAAGCATGAAGATGATCTAGACTGAGATTATCAGCGATACGTTTAGCAATAACGTACTTTTCCGACTTTTCTAGCAAAAATCGCACTAATTTCTGTTTTGTGGCCGATTGTTCGCTAAATTGTTTTTGGATACCCTCGTAAAGAGATTCCCAAAGACGGGGAACTCCCACCATTAATTGGGGACTAAATTGCTTTAAATCCTGCTTAAAAGTGCGAATACTGGTATAAATCTGGGTGCAACCTTGAGCTAGACTGAAATACTCACAACTGCGCTCGTAGGAATGCCATGAAGGTAGTATGCTTAAAACTCGATCACCGGGATCCGGTTGAAAGATAGCGTTTAAGTTGCGTACCTGATGCAGCAGATTACCGTGACTTAACATCACCCCTTTGGGTTGTCCCGTCGTTCCCGATGTGTAGATGAGGGTAGCCAGATCATTTTCGCTCTTGGTGATGGGTTTAAGGGTGTTCTCAGCCCCGATCGCCATTAGTTGCTTAAAATTTAAGGTCTGCACGGAAATCGCCCCAGTAGCGGGGTCTTCGTCGGTGAGCAGCACGATTAATTTTAGGGGCAATTCAGGGATTTTCGCCAGCAATTTGCCTAAAGTTTGGTTATTTTCGACAATCAGCGTCTGACTGTCACTATCAGCGAGAATATAGGCTAATTCCTCGGCATCTGCTTGAGCAGATCGTACCGCGTTGGCGGCCCCGGCTGCCATGGAACCTTGGTCGGCAATAAACCACCGGGGACTATTATCGGCAAATAAAGCGACATTTTCGGTTTCTGTGACTCCTAATGCTTGCAAAGCGGCCGCAAATTGCTGAATTTGTTGATAAAGTTCCCGATAGGTGAGAATTACTTCCGGTTTACTGTGGGGATCGTGCAGGGCCATAATATTAGGGAAACGCTGGGCCACTATTGACCAAACTTCGGGTAAAGATTGAATATTTGAATAGTCAATTAGGGTTGTCATAGCAGTAGTTATAGAGAGTTACAAGGGTCATAGCATATAGATTAACCATTCGAGGCTCTTTTTGCCGGTTCTCCTAGACAGTATTTCAACAGGTATCTGTCCTGCAAAGTTAATTTCCTAGTCGAGACTCGGAAAGAGGAGACTTTTCGGTTATCGGTGAACAGTGAACGGTAATCAGGGAATGTTACTGTTACTTAATACTGCTTACTGATTACGGAAAAGGCTAACGGCTTAGATGTATAATTAATTTTGCCTAGATACTTAATATAGTTGTGATTAGGAGAAAAAACGATGATTGCTCTATCTAACTATAATAATCTCACTCCAGAAGAATATCTTCAGTTTGAAGAAAAAAGTCCCATTAAACACGAGTATATCGATGGGCAAATTTACGCCATGGCAGGGACGACGGATACTCATAATATTATTTCTGGGAATATATACACAATTATTCGTAATCATTTGCGGGGTTCCAATTGTCGGGTTTATTTTGCCGATGTGAAAGTCAGATTAGAGAAACGCAATCACTTTTATTATCCTGATATTATTGTCACCTGCGATGACAGAGATAGAGAAACTGCTACCTATAAAAGTTTTCCTAAATTGATTATCGAAGTTCTCTCCGATTCCACAGAAGCTTTTGACAGGGGGGATAAATTTAATGATTATCAAACTCTAGAAAGTTTAGAGGAATATGTCCTAGTCAATAGTAAACACCAACGAGTGGAAACTTTTCGACGGGGTGAACAGGGTTTATGGATTCTGCAAACCTATCAGGAAGAAAGTTTTAGTTTGCAGAGTATTAATCTGACGGCATCTTTTCGGGATTTATACGAGGATGTCACCCTAGAAACGGTTAATGATACTCCCCAAATTCCTTAAAAACCATGATTGCTTTATCTAACTATAATAATCTCACCCCAGAAGAATATCTTCAGTTTGAAGAAAAAAGTTCCATTAAACACGAGTATATCGATGGACAAGTTTACGCCATGGCAGGGACGACGGATACTCATAATATTATCGGACTTAATTTCACTTTTATCATTCGTAATCATTTGCGGGGTTCCAATTGTCGGGTTTATTTTGCCGATGTGAAAGTCAGATTAGAGAAACGCAATCACTTTTATTATCCTGATATTATTGTCACCTGCGATGACAGAGATAGAGAAACTGCTACCTACAAACGTTTTCCTAAATTGATTATTGAAGTTCTCTCCGATTCCACAGAAGCTTTTGATAGGGGTGATAAATTTAATGATTATCAAACTCTAGAAAGTTTAGAGGAATATGTCCTAGTCAATAGTAAACACCAACGAGTGGAAACTTTTCGACGGGGTGAACAGGGTTTATGGATTCTGCAAACCTATCAGGAAGAAAGTTTTAGTTTGCAGAGTATTAATCTGACGGCATCTTTTCGGGATTTATACGAGGATGTCACCCTCTAGGGAATGAAAAATAATTAAGGTACAACCTCAAAAGGTTGATTTCCATACCGTCGGTAAATATAGAAATCGCTATCGAGAGTGAATATTTGTTTTTGATTAAGAACTTCAGCCATGGCTACTAAAGAAGCATCTGCTAAATCCATAGGAACATCTTGATATTGTATCATTAAGGTTTCCATTCTTTTTAGTTCATCTGAATTATGATGGTGTATTACCAGTATTTCATCTACCACATAACCCCATAATTCTTGTTGTGCGAACCAACCACCATATCGACGCAATAAATACATTGCTTCGGTAAAACAAGCACAAGTAGTGACCAAGGGTGCTGACAGCGATGGTAGAATGTCAACACAACGCTGATGATTTTTATCAGCTTCATTAATTAAGGCAATAAGTGGAGAAGCGTCGCAAAGAGTCATTGGTGTAATGTTGATTAGTCTTTATCATCTAAAATATTTGTAAAAACTTCTTCTACTCGCTCAGATAAATCTGATGGCTGAAAATAAACTCGTCCAACTCGTCCTTTTAATTTTTGGTCTAGAGTTTCTGGAGTGGAAGAATTGGAAGATTGATTAGGTAGAATGGTCAATCTCACTCGCTGACCTGCTAATTTAGCACTATGCTGTAAAATTTCTTCCCAAGTCCCCTCTAAAGTGTTTGGTTCCATAGATATTGATTTGAATTTCCTTCTTTCCTCAGTGTAACAAGCAAAAGATAAAAAAACAAATTTCTAGAATTTTTTTGTCTTATTGTTTTTTACCGGGGGGAATAAAACGGATTTCAATTCTGCGTCTGCTTGCATCTGCGTCACGATTAACCGCAGCTAATTTACCCGATGGGAGGTATAACTGTCCTGCGGAAAAAGCTCGAAATTTGACGTTTTTCAGTTTACCTGTGTTTTCGATTTCTTGCACTACTGCTAAAGCTCGCATTAATCCTAAATCAGTGTTAGAACCGGGTACTAGCATTTTAACAGATTGTTTTCTGCTGGCAACCGATTCGATATTTTTATCGAGATTACTTGTCTGCTGTATTCCTTGTCCGTCGGTGTGTCCAATTACTTGAATAAAGTCGATTTCTCTGTCTTTGGTAATGGTTTCGATAGCGGGAATAATGCGCTGACGAATATAGGTTTTTAAAGCGGGATTTAATTCAGCACTTCCCGACTGAAATTTAAATTTTCCTGATTTTTCATCGATAACTATCGGGGTTGCTGTTTGCAGTTTTCGGTTAGCTTCCTCCAGTTTGCTGATGAGATTATAAGACTGAAAAAGTGCCAAGAGGAGAAATAAACTCAGAATCATGAAAGCATTGGACATTAAATCGGTAAATGCGGGATAAACATCCACCGATTTATCTTCATCCCGGTAGTAGGTACGTCTAGACATAATTGCTTAGAATTTGTTAGTGAAGTTATCAAATATAGTGTTAATGTCATCCTGAACATTTTTTTGAGTAGGATTAGGGATTGTCTCAAAAAGTTTTTCTATCTTATCCTTTAAGCTAGAAAATTCAGACTGAACATCTTTTTGAGTAGGATTAGGGATTGTCTCAAAAAGTTTTTTAAGTTCTTCCAACTTCTTATTTAACTTATCAATGTCATCCTGAACATCTTTTTGAGGAGGATTAGGGATTGTCTCAAAAAGTTCTTTCATCTCATCCTTTAAGTTAGAAAAGTCAGAACTCATTTCGCCAATTTTCTCCAGTTCTGCTAAACATTTTTGAATTTCTCCATAAATATGTTCAATCATTTTCTGATTTGATTTATTTTCCTTAGCGATAACTTTCTCTAACTTATCTCGCAAAGATTCTAAGTTAGCAGTTAATTGACTGGTGTTGGTGTTCACTGCGTTAATTACTTGAGAAAAATCTGATTTAAGGCTGCCAAATTGATTGGCTGTTTTCTCAATAGATTGGGAAACTGCTTTTAATTGTTCTGAGTTCTTAGTTAATTTATCATCAACTACCATCCCTAAGTTATTGCTTAAAAGGTTTAACTCAGACTGTAAGCTTTCCTTGACTTGAGTAACTTGCTCTGTCACTGTATCAATTAACTGAGACAAGTTAGCATTAGTCACCTCTGGATTATTACTAGAGCGCTCAATCCCATGGGAAGCAGTGAGAATTTTATCGGAGGTTTGGGAGAGTCTTTGCTCAAGACTATTGATAAGTTGGTTTCCTAATTGTTTCGACTCGGAGTTAAAACTGTCTTGATAGGTTTTCACGGTTTCGATTAATTTTACTAATTCTCCCTGAATGTTAGATAACTTTTCTTGTTCGGTGACTGAGCGTTGCTGATTTTGTTCTAGGATTGTCTCAGAGACTTGAGTAAGTTGCTCTGTCACTGTATCAATTAACTGAGACAAGTTAGCATTAGTCACATCGAGATTATTACTAGAGCGTTCAATCGCATTGGAAGCAGTGAGGATTTTATCGGAGGTTTGGGAGAGTCTTTGCTCAAGACTATTGATAAGTTGGTTTCCTAATTGTTTCGACTCGGAGTTAAAACTGTCTTGATAGGTTTTCACGGTTTCGATTAATTTTACTAATTCTCCCTGAATGTTAGATAACTTTTCTTGTTCGGTGACTGAGCGTTGCTGATTTTGTTCTAGGATTGTCTCAGAGACTTGAGTAAGTTGCTCTGTCACTGTATCAATTAACTGAGACAAGTTAGCATTAGTCACATCGAGATTATTACTAGAGCGTTCAATCGCATTGGAAGCAGTGAGGATTTTATCGGAGGTTTGGGAGAGTCTTTCATCGAGACGATTGATAAGTTGGTTTCCTAATTGTTTCGACTCGGAGTTAAAACTGTCTTGATAGGTTTTCACAGTTTCGATTAATTTTACTAATTCTCCCTGGATGTTAGATAACTTTTCTTGTTCGGTGACTGAGCGTTGCTGATTTTGTTCTAGGATTGTCTCAGAGACTTGAGTAAGTTGCTCTGTCACTGTATCAATTAACTGAGACAGGTTAGCATTAGTCACATCGAGATTATTACTAGAGCGCTCAATCCCATGGGAAGCTGTGAGGATTTTATCGGAGGTTTGGGAGAGTCTTTCATCGAGACGATTGATAAGTTGATTTCCTAATTGTTTCGACTCGGAGTTAAAACTGTCTTGATAGGTTTTCACAGTTTCGATTAATTTTACTAATTCTCCCTGAATGTTAGATAACTTTTCTTGTTCGGTGACTGAGCGTTGCTGATTTTGTTCTAGGATTGTCTCAGATTTTTGATTCAAGTCAGTAATTTTTATTCCTAACTCAACCATAGTTGTCATGGAACGCTGGAAGTCTTGAGTTAAAGAAGCTAGAGATTGAGTTGATTGGTTTAAATCTGTAGTAGAATTGGCAAACTGTTGATGAGCAGTCATTAAATCTGCGGTTGCTTGCACTAACTTATCAGCAAATTGACTACTTTCGATTTTTTCGGAAGCTTCCAGAAAACCTAGCGCACTATTTTGTAATTTTTGAGAAGATTCTTGGATATTTAAATACACTTGTTCTGCTAAATCGTTAGCTCTTTTATTACTGCTGATAATCTCCCCGATATTCTGCTCTAGTATTGCAGTGGATTGAGAGAATCTCCCTTGAGTTTCTGCTAAACTAGCGGTAAACCTTTCGATATTACCAGAGAAGTTACTTTTTTCAATTAACTCTGACGCTTGTTTAAAAAGCAGTACACTATTTTTTAGTTCCTGAGAGGATTGTGTAAACTCTCGGTTCGCTTGCGTGATAATTGGTACTTGCTCGTTAAGTTCAAAAGCTGAACGCTGAAAAGTCGTCGCACCGGTAGATAAAGTTCCCGCAGTTTCAGTTAATCTTTCACAAACCTGCGTGACTAACTTAGCGGTTTCCTGATTACCATCAGCAATTTCTTTAGCAACTTTTCCTAAAGAAGATTCTAATACTATCTTCACCTCCTGATGAAAGTTAGTCAGAAATGCTTGCTGTTTATCCACCATGCGATTAACCGCTTTATCCAAGCGACTATTCCCTTCTACAGTCGGCTGCAAGATGTTATCTAAATAGTCTTCTAGGGAACTAATTAGATTTACTTTAGCAAGGTTGGTATTAAAGATTAAGTTAATCACAGTCAGTAAAGAACTACAAGCTAAACCAATTAAGCTAGTGATAAAAGCAATCCCCATACTTTCTAGGGGAGTTTTGAGCTTTTCTCCTAAACTTTGCACATCGACATTATTGATATCGATAAGTGTGCTGATTCCCGTCAGATTGAGAGTAATTCCGAGGAAAGTTCCCAACAAACCAAAAGCGAGGAGGAGATTGGGTAAGACTCTTACAAAATAATCCCATTTCTCGCAGCTAAGAGATTTAGACATGAAAGTAAATTGTTCTTCATGGTATAAACCATCTACCAAAGCTGCGGTATTAACATCATCTAGTTGACTACTGGCTATCTTAAATCTATTCTCTAGATTAGAGATAATTTTAGGTTGAACCCCGCGACTTTCTCCCCGAATTAAGCGCTTGACTTTTACAGTTGACTCTTGGAGATGTTTATAGAGAGTCATCCGGATTCTCACAGCTAAGACGGTGGGAAAAATAACCAAGACTAGAGTTAAAAGAATCAGATAGGGGGGAAAAAGGTTAAGTAATGCCATGATAGTTATTGGATACCTCGAATTGTGGTTGATAGAGAGAGTTGGGGGTGAATGTTTCCTCAGATAGCTGGGGAAACATCATTAAGATTGATTAATTTGACCATTCATCAGTAGTGCTAACCTCTGCGGGTAAACTGGGTTGACTACTGTTATTGTTTGTTCCCAGTAAAGTTTGTTGCTTTTGCTGTTGTCTTTCTAGTTTTTTCTGTTCAGCAGTACGTTTTTCTAGTTCCATTTTTAGTTGATTAACAAAACGGGTGATAATTCCTTCTTTTGCCTCCTGTATATGATTTCCATCTTGTCCAGCTACCTTATTTTTGTAGCGATAATTGGGGTGATGGTCAGGTAAATTTTTGACATTGTTGACAAAATAGCTGACGTTCTGGAAATAATCACCCTCGTTAGTAAATAATAGGGGAGGATTAGCCAAAATCTCATTTTTTGCCTGATTAAGCAGTATCTGCAAAGCATTAATCATGTCCTTACGAGAAGCAAATTGTTCTAAGGCAAGTCGCCAATTACCGCTAATGTCAATGATGGACTTATTGTTAAATAAATCGCCTTCGATGACTAATTGATAAGTATCATCTTCCCCATCGTATTCTAGTAAACCGAGAGCAATTGCGGGATAGAAAATAAACTCTAATTCCTCAATTAATTTAGCAGGTGGTGGAATAATATCAGCAAAATCTATTCTGTAATCATTGTGTAAAATGCTGATTCTCTTTTGGTCTTGATAGATTTTTTGCAACCCAGATAAATCAGTAATGATTCTTAGGGGAAACCCACCAAACTCGTAGGTAATTAGGATTTCTTCGTCCGTTTGAATTGATTCAAAAGAAGTCCCCAGATTAATATTTAAATCAGATTCGAGAGTCTTCAGGAATCTTTGCATGGTGGGTGAATTATCATCCTTAGTCCCAATTAGTAATTTTTTATCTGGTTCCAAGCGATAGTAAGCATCATTAACATTTATCGGTAACATTAAATCAGCTTCTCGCAGAATTTGCGCCAAGCGTTCAGGAAAATCATGGGGTTTATATTGACCCATAAATCGCTTAATTACTGCATCAATTTTATTAGTGCTTACTGATTGAAACTGTTTCTCGATTGTTGCTGTTAGAGTCTCTTTGAGAGTTTCATTATCAATAACAAAAGATTGGCTAAATAAACTGAATAGTGAAGCATTATAGCCTAAATTATTGGTGACTTTTTGGCTAACGGAAATGTATTGAGTTCGGGAGTTACTGTCAGGGATACAGTTATCAATATTCTCCTCTGGGAAAATACCTTCCCCAGTCATCTCGTCGAGATTTAACTGCATTAACTCCTGTTCGTATTTATCGTATTCTGTGATTAGCTGATATAGGGATTCTTTCAGTTGTTGTATCTGCAGCATTCGACTGGAAATATGCTTGAGAATCGCTTCAACAATCTTTCTAGATTCGCGATTGATACTGAAATTAAAGTTATGCTGAATTAATTTTTGTCCGCTTTGAACGTAGTCTCTTAACTCGGCCTTGATTCTCTCACTATTGGCATTTTTATTGAACATCTTGAAGACAGACTTTTTGCCGTTTATATCTTCGAGAGTTTGTTTAACATTTTTCCAAATATTCTCAATTTTTTCCGAGGAATGAAACCCTTTATTATCCTGAGATAATTCCTCTAGATTCCCCTTGTAGGTATTAATCTGTACTTGTAAAGCGACCAAAAAAGATAGGCTATTTTCCAAAGAAAATTCTAAGCTATCAGGATTAAGAAGAATCTCCAAAAATTGGTCAATATCTGACTTAAATTTTTCGATTAATTTAGGTTGAGTTTGTTGGGTCAGAGTTAACCAGATTCCGCGACTGCTATCTGTTTCTCCCCCTTGTACTTTGCGAAACTCTTTTTCTAGGGATTGCTTGACGGTTTGGGGTAAATTCTCCAAATCTTGACTATTGGATATTTCTTCCTCTAGGGAATTTTTCCAAGAGGTTAAAGTCTTAGAAAAAGTTTTATTATTCTCTAGGGTTGCTTCTTCCAATCTGGCAGTAAAATAATCCTTATTACTTTGGGTACTCCAATTAGCTAGGAACTTACTTAATAACTCTTGTCCACTGGGACTTTGACCGTATCCCTCTAACCAAAATTTAATTAATTTGAGACTAAAACGATTAAGACCAATCTGCACAATTCGGTCGCGAGTAAAATAAATCCTCGCTAGTCCAAAGGACATATAACCTTGACACATCTGAAAAGGATGATTATCTTTACGAATCATCGGGTCTTTATGGTTATCCCGATTTCTTTTAATGGGGAGAGATAACTCATCGGCAAAATCCAAGAAAATCTTGTAAGCAATGACATTACATAATTTACCTTTGTTATTAATCTGGTAATCTCCCGCAGTGCGATTAGAAACTAAGTAGGCAAAATCAAAAGGAGAACGTTTTTCATCGATGTTGACGAAATTTTGTTTATCATAACAGGCTTGAAAGGAATTACTTTCATTGGTATAATGATCTAACTCTTTCAAAGCTGCATAGGTATTAGCTCTCATAATTGCCCCATCACCATAAAGTTTAGGACTAATTACCAAATAACCAAAGGATGTATATTCGGTGGTTTGTTGTAAAATATGACGCAAAGTGTAGGCCACATCGAGGAAAATGCCGCTACCAGTTCCCCCACACAAAGAACCGACAACAAAGACATTTAAACCCTCTTGGACATTAAAACTTTGACCGTTAACTTTACCGCTAAACATAAAGGGTTCATGACCAGAAGTTCGTCTTTCCGCTGCTTCAATTGCCTCTTGAATTTTTTGATAGTTATGGAAGAAAGCTAAACGACCGACGGGACGAATACCTCCCGCACCATTTTCAATGGCAGTTATTTGTTTTTTTAGTCTTGGGTCTAACCAGCTTGCAATATGGGAAAAGGGACTTTCAAAAAGGGTTTTGTGTTCAAGTTCATAGGTGAGATTGTTAACATCCTGAGCATTCATATTAATGAATACTCTTTCAGCAGCTGATAAAAGAATTTCTTCTCCGTGATAGCTATTTCCTGTGGGTAAACCCGAACCATTGAAAGCGTTTTTGTCTGTGTCAATATGAACAAAACTGACAACGGGTAGGTTAGATAACTTCCCATACTTATCAATAATAAAGCGACGAATTCTCATTAACACATCTCGACCAGTACCACCTAATCCGATGATAATTGTCCGTTTGATAGCGCGGGTTTGACTGGTGTTAGCCATGGTTTAAATCTCCTGAGTTATTTTTTGCTAATCTGAATTTGTAGGTCGAAATCTTGATTGTTATGGTGATAAGTTAAAGTTAGGGAATTTTTATCTATTTTTACCTCCTGAGTTAGTTGATTACCTCGATAAAAAATCTCTGCTTGTTTAGTGGGTTTCAGATATAACTGATTGCCGCGTCTTTCTAAATAGCAGCGAATTTCTTCCCCAGCACGAGAGAAAGTATTCTTATTATATTCTTCACCACCGATGTTAATTCTTCCAGATGTTTTTAAAATATATTTTTGGGTTTCATCTTCATCCTGATAAGATGAGACTTCAATAGTCCAAGCAGTATTTAACCGCAACCAGTGACGAATTCCCAAAATACTCGCTACTATTCCCCCCATTCCCATTAATGTAATTACCAATGCTGGCAACCATAACTGACTCAAGAGATAAGGATTAATCAAACAGGTTTCTTGTCCTCCCGGTGCGGGAGTGCAAAACTCTTGTGCTGTGGGAGCAATATCGACCACTGATAGTTTATATTTATTGCCGTTAGTGGCAGTAATTTCTTGAGTTCTTAGATTAATTGGTAGGGAATTAAGCCAGTTTTGTCTTTCCAAACTTTCGGGAGAATTAGCAAGACGAAAAGGGCTATTTTTTGGGGTTTCTATCCACTGTTGTGAAGTAATCCCCGCAGCGGTAGAAAGGGGTGCATCGGTAATCCAAACTACCGACTGGGGTTTGATAGCTTGATTGGCAGTTAAACGACACTGATTTAAGCGTGCCAGTCGGGGATAAACGTGCCATTCTGCGCGCTGAATATCGGTATTTTTAGCACTTTGGCTAGATTGCCAAGGAATTGACTTTAAAACCGCGTCTATATCTTCCCTTCCGCGAATTAAAATCGGTTCTGTAATCGGTTGAACATTATCAGCAAAGGGGACTAAATAAACGGAATCGTTATTTTTTAAACTATCGCGAATAATTTGACCGAGGCGCGTGCGTCCTTCATCATTAAAGTTAACACTGCCGGTAAGATCGATCGCTAGGATAACATCTCGTCCCTGCCAACGAGCCACCAAATCTAATCCGAGTTTTTGCCAATCGGTAAGCGGTTCCCCGGGGGATACCGTTAAACAGTCAGCACTTTTCATTTAGCCTCGTTCGAGAGTGAAAAATTGAGCTTATCCCTATTCTTCCGCCATTGTACTAAAAAAGTTAATACTTCTTAAAAGTTTTTTTCGCTTTTATTCTCGATTTGCTCTAAGTTATTGTCAATAGTAACCATAGATTAAACTAAATTTTAAAGTTCAGCTGCCCGCGCATTTAAGTGGGTGAGTGGAATTAAATATAAGATGAACGTAGGTTGGGTTGAAGCATGAAACCCAACGCCAGCATGGGTTACGCTACCGCTAACCCATCCTACAAATAATTGTGCCTCCCTACTTAAATTGCCTGTTGAGATAAGGCAAGAGGTACCCCCCCTGCCCCCCGACATCGGGGGGGTTGGGGGGGCAGGGGAGATTCAGAGGTTAAAATGGGTACTAGCTTATCCTCTAACCACCTAATCCTAATTCTCGTCTGAGCAATTGAATTGATTTATCCCCAATATAATTATCACTACAGATAATTTCTGGTAAACGAATTAAATCCGATCGCACTTCATTAATTAGATTTTTAATTAAAGTATAACTCGCTTGATCACTGATAATTGTCTGGGAAGTTCGAGCTAAAACTTTTAACTTATCCGTTTCATGAATTTGGGCAGACATAACTAATAAATCATCGCCCCGTAAACTATGAATTAAAATTTCGGCCACCTTAATAATACCGGTGCTAATACTGACAATCCCCAAGCGGCTATCCGTGGGTAATTTTTTGATTAATGCCAATTCCTTGCTGTAATCGTAGATATCGATGGGAATGACTCGTAATTGAAAAGGAGCGGCAATTTCCTCCGCCACACTGATAAAATAGCGACTGGTGACAACAGTGGCAGATTTAGTATTGGCTAAAACTTGGGCTAAATCCTCCATTGCCACTAATTGGACGGGAATTTTGAGGGATTGCTCTAATTCTCTCAACATTAGTTCTCCTGCACCCAAATCGTGACGGGGAATGGTGACAAGAACTTGAGAACTACACTGCGATCGCCAATCGATTTCCGCCAGTAATAACTCGCGAATTTGCTCTAAAGTTAAACCTTGAGCGAGAAAACCAGCCAAACTCTGGCGAATTAGTCGGCCTATTTCTGGATTTTGTTCCAATAGGGGTGAACCCGATAAATTATCGTTTTCATGCCCGCGAGCCTTGACATAAATCCCCGAACCTGCTAGGGATTCCACTAACCCATCGTCTTCCAGTTGCTGATAAATTTTACTTATCGTATTACGGTGTAATCCCGTGATCATAGCTAGTTGACGGGTACTAGGTAAACGATGTCCCGGTGGATACTGACGAGAGGCGATAGCGAAGCGAATTTGGTCAAATAATTGCTTAGAGGCGGGTATTTCACTGTCGGGCTGGATTTGGAACTGCATCGGATCACTTCGCTCACAAACTACTTTCGCTGATGCCCATTCTATCATTAGACCTCCGGCAACAATCGGATATCTTCCCCGATCTGAGGGGTCTTCGAGGCAGTATTCAGGAGCCAGAAGCAGCAAACACCAAGATATTATTTATTTAAACTAGAAAAGCCACTTTTTTGTTTAAAAATAGTTAAAACAATCATTTTAATCCGTCCCCGAAATCCCACTCATGGGGTAGATAGTCAATAGCTGATTAAGGGGATTGATCCTCGTGGAGAAGTTTTAAGCGATCGCTCAAGGTTTTGGTTAAGCGGACAGTTTCCCGTTTTAGCGAATTTTGTTGATAATCAAGCACATTAATCCCTTGACCGATATTTACTATCGCTTCGCTTCCCCATCCGGGGTAAGGCTGATTATAACTAATGCTTACCGGCAAAATCTTGATATCTGCATCGGGTTTCATGGTCTTAACTTCCAACGCGATCCGCGCTACCCCCGGTTTAAGAGGATGAACCACTCGATCGCGACAGATACCCCCTTCCGGAAAAATCGCCACCATTTCCCCCGCGGCCAAAAGTTCGACGCTATGAACCAGACTACCCATACCGGGGTGATCGGTGTTGACGGGAAAACCCCCCAAACGTCGGATAAACCAACCTTGCACCCCTTTGATCTCGTTAGCGGAAACCATAAAGCGCAAATCGCGTCTACTAACTAAGCGTCCCACCGCGTAGGGTAAAATCAGCGCATCCCAACGGGACCGATGGGTAGGTGCAAGGATGACCCCCCCCGTTAGGGTAGGGCTGTTTCATTCTCCCATCAGAATATCAAAAGTAAAAGCGATCACTGTCAGGTAAAATGAGAAGTGAACGCGAACTTTTGAAAGATATGTTGAGCTTAATAGAAAAACTGAAACAAGTCAAGGACTTTCGGAAAGATCAAGGAAAAAGACACCCTTTATGGATAGTATTAGTAGTAATAATACTGGGAACAATGCTAGGATACTCAGGTTATAGAGAGCTAGGAGAGTTTGCTAAAAATAATCGGCACAGGCTCAGTCAAGAATTTAACATAATTCCAGAAAGAGTCCCATCCTATTCAACAATTAGAAGGGTAATGATGGGAGTTGACTGGCAGAGTTTGTTAAAAATGTTTAATGAATGGGCATTAGAAGAATATGGACAAAGAAGTGATATAAATTGGCTAGACATAGATGGAAAAAGTCTCAAAAACACTCTAAAGAATCCTAACAATGAACAACAAAATTTTATTATGTTTGTCTCATTGTTTAGTCAAGAAAGTGGCTTGGTATTACACTTAAAAAGAATTGAAAACAAAAAAGGGTCTGAAATCGACGAAGGGCAAGCTATAATTGAGGATTGCACTCTCCAAAATAAAGTTTTTACTGGCGATGCTTTACACTGTCAGAAGAAAACAATCAGCTTAATAGCCAAGACTAAAAATGATTATGTTATCACAGTTAAAGGAAATCAGAAAAATCTTTATCAGCGAATACAAGACCTGAGTAATTCCTCAAAGCCAGAAAGTTGTTTTCTTGAACAAGATAATAGTCATGGTCGAAAAATATCCAGAAAAATAGAAGTTTTTAAAGTGAGGAAAAATGAAAGACAAGGATTTGAAAATCTGCGAAGAGTTATTAAAGTAGAAAGAAGGGGTAGTCGCGGGGATAAAACCTATGAAGAAACAGCTTACTATATCAGTAGCCTAACTGAATCCGCCCAAGTATTTGCTAAAATTATTCGAGGACATTGGAAAATAGAAAATCAGTTACATTGGGTAAAAGATGTAATTTTTGAGGAAGATA
>NZ_JACJQV010000103.1 GCF_014696875.1 Microcystis wesenbergii FACHB-1317
AAGACTTAATAGAAGGGATTGAATTGGCTATGTTAGAAGTTACTCAAAAAGATATTCGCAATTGGTTTACTCACTGTTGCTACTGTACCTCATAAGTCAGAGAATTGCTATAATTAAATTAAAAATCGATTTTGCCTTTAATCCCCCCTTGATAAGGTAGGGTTGATTCATGAATCAACCCTACCCTTGATAAGGTGGGTGTCTGATAATTTTTAACGCCTACCTACTTAAGTACAATCAAGAAAAATTATCAAACTTACCAATCTTTATTTGCTCTTGCCATTGAGCAAATCTATTGTCATCATAGACTAAAATCTAGATGTAGCCGATGTCTAGATATCGATCGAGCCAGAATTGTTATGATAAATTCATGAAGTTTTATAACAGTATTTGCCCGTGAACAGGAACCAAATTGACTATCTCAGGATTAGTTTAATCGATCGCTGTAACTTTCGCTGTCAGTATTGTCTGCCTGAAGATGCAGAATTGGCCTATGTTCGACCGCAAGAATTACTCACCCGGGAGGAAATTCTTACTTTAGTCAAAAATGTCTTTATTCCCCTTGGTTTCCGCAAATTTCGCCTTACTGGTGGGGAACCTCTCTTACATCCCGAAGTAGTGGAGATTGTGCGCGATATCGCCTCTTTATCTGCCACTAGCGATTTAGCTCTGACCACTAATGGCTATTTACTTGACAATTTAGCCGAAATGTTGTATGAAGCCGGACTAAGACGGATTAATATCAGTTTAGACTCCCTCGACCCCGACACTTTCGATAAAATTATCGGTAATCGCGGCCGGAGTCGTTGGCAAAAAACTTGGGCAGGTATTCAAGCGGCCCAGAGAGTGGGTTTTGACCCCTTAAAATTGAATGTGGTGGTAATTCCGGGGATAAATGAGGCAGAAGTGGAGGATTTAGCGGCTTTGACCATCGAGAAGCGTTGGCACGTCCGTTTTATCGAGTTTATGCCCATCGGTAACGGTGATTTATTTCAAGAAAAAGCTTGGATTGCGAGCGAGGAATTAAGGGGGCGAATTCGGGCAAAATGGGGCTTAAATGAGGGTCAAGTGCGGGGAAATGGTCCAGCCGATGTTTTTCAAATTCCGGGGGCTAAGGGTACAATTGGCTTTATCAGTCAGATGTCGGAATGTTTTTGCGATCGCTGCAACCGCCTACGTCTCTCGGCCGATGGTTGGTTGCGTCCCTGTCTCCTCAACGAAACCGGACAAATTGACCTAAAAACCGCCCTCCGTCAGGGAATTTCGCCGGCAGAAATCAGGGAAAAAGTCCAGAAATTAATGGAACTGAAAGCAGAAATAAACTTTAAACTGCGTGATTCCGGCACATCAAGCGGCATTTATACCCGTACTATGTCCCAAATTGGCGGCTAAAAATCTACTGTCCGAATTCTACTCTAGCCTGTTCCACCATTTCCACGGTAACTCGATCGGAACCGGCATGACGAGCTAATTCTTCTATCCTTTGACGCGCTTGGGAACGAACAAAATAGGGAATATTTTTCAGTTTTGCTTTTGCTTCTGCAGTCCATTGTAGTTGATCGGAAAAATCTAGAGCGTCCATAGATTTAACATATAGTAGTCCGTCTATTATACCAAAAAAGATGAGCTATTTTGAGATAACGATTTTCTTAACAGCGAGTCTTTTTCACCTTTCTTTTAATTTTAGGTTTCTGCTAGGTCAAAATTTACTCTTTGATATAAATCTTGCAAAGAAATCTGCCAATCCACCGACACCAATTGTAAAACCGCATTTTCCCCCATGACGAAATCAATTAACCATTGATCATCCTTTTGTTTATAGTAACGTTCCACACTATAACTAGATTGTTCAATCAGAATATATTCCTGAAAAGTTGGCAAGGAACGATAGAATTTAAACTTATCCCCTCGATCATAAGCTTGGGTAGAATTAGAGAGAACTTCGACAATAATTAAAGGATTGATCACGTTAGATTGACTATTCCCTTGATAGAGAGGTTGACCTTTAATCACCATCACATCGGGATAGGTGTAAATGCTATAATCTGACAGCCATAAACGCACCGTTTCCATGTAGGTATAATAATCTTGATTATTGATAGTCAGAGGAAATCTTCGATAGAAGTTTCCAGCAATCTGATTGTGATTAGTGGTAGCTCCTACCATTGGGATAATTTCTCCTTGACGATATTCATTTTTATCCTCGGACGTTTCCTCCAGAGCTAGATATTCTTCGGGAGTATAATATTTAGTTTCGGTAGTGCTTAACATTTTTGACTCTCCTTCCTATTCTATTTTCTAGGATACAGCATTTCTCTAAAAAGAGACAAAGTTATCCTTGAGCAAGGTTATCAATTGAGTGGCTCGGAAAAGTGTATTTTCAATATCTCAGTAATCCGCTGACGCGCTTGGAAAAGAACAAAATAGGGAATATTTTTTAGTTTTGCTTTTGCTTCTGCGGTCTATTGTAGTTGATCGGAAAAATCTAGATCGTCCATAGATTTAACATATAGTAGTCCGTCTATAGCGTTTCCCAATCTCATGAGGTACACCAAAATCTTAACTCCTGAATCCCGAATCCTGACTCCTGACTCCTCAAAACCTAAGACTCTGTACCTCACAAATATGGTAATTGCTATATGATACCCAAAAAGATTAGCTATTTTGAGATGACAATTTTCTTGACAGCGACTCTTTTTCACCTTTCTTTTAATTTTAGGTTTCTGCTAGGTCGAAATTTACTCTTTGATATAAATCTTGAAAAGAAATCTGCCAATCTACCGACAGCAATTGTAAAACCGCATTTTCCCCCGTGACGAAATCAATTAACCATTGATCATCCTTTTGTTTATAGTAACGTTCCACACTATAACTAGATTGTTCGATCAGAATATATTCCTGAAAAGTTGGCAAGGAACGATAGAATTTAAACTTATCCCCTCGGTCATAAGCTTGGGTAGAATTAGAGAGAACTTCAACAATAATTAAAGGATTGATCACGTTAGATTGACTATTCCCTTGATAGAGAGGTTGACCTTTAGTCACCATCACATCGGGATAGGTGTAAATGCTATAATCTGATAGCCATAAACGCACCGTTTCCATATAATTATAATAATCTTGATTATTGATATTTAAGGGAAAATTACGGCAAAAATTTAGACAAATCTGATTATGATTAGTGGTGGCTCCTACCATTGGGATAATTTCTCCTTGACGATATTCATTTTTATCTTCGGACGTTTCCTCTAGGGCGAGATATTCTTCGGGAGTATAATATTTAGTTTCGGTAGCGCTTAACATTTTTGACTCTCCTTCCTATTCTATTTTCTACGATACAGCATTTCTCTAAAAAGAGACAAAGTTATCCTTGAGCAAGGTTATCATTTTTTCCTTAATCTCTAGCAAAAAATGCGGAGAAATCCACAATTAAAAATCTAACTATCAAAATTGCTCACTTCAAGGGTTAAGATAAACTAGATAAATAGTTTTATGTTTAGTTTCTCCTATGTTTAACTGGTTCCGTCGTCAGAAAGTCCAACCCGAACAAGAACAAGCACCCCCCGCACCCGTAGAGGAAACCCCCAGCGAGGCAACCAGTCAGGAAGAGTATTTAGATTGGGCCAAAAAAGCCTTTAAAAATATTCAAGAGAAAAAAGCCACGGCCGAGGCCGTCGTTAGCGAAACCCCTGAAACATCTATTGCTGAAACAGAACCTCCGCAAGAGGAAGAACCAGTTAAAGAAGAAGAAACCGAGGATAATACCCCCGCATGGCTGAAAAAATCCGATCGCCTCGAAATTCTCAAAGAAACCGCCATCGAAACCCCCACAGAACCAGATGAGGACTTTATCTGGTCCGCCAAAGTTTTAGCCAATCAGGGACGACAAGCAGAGGACGTTTCGGAAGAAGAAATCACTTGGTTAAAAAAATTGCGTCAGGGTTTAGGCAAAACGCGCCGCAGCTTGGTCAATCAGCTTAAGGCCGTGGTCGGTCAGGGTCCCCTCAATCAAGATGCGGTGGAGGAAATCGAAGCTTTATTGCTTCAGGCCGATGTGGGGGTAGATGCCACCGATTATATTATCACTACCCTCCAAAATAAGCTAAAACAGGAAGCTTTGCCCCCCGAAAAAGCGATCGAATATCTCAAAGAAATTATCCGCGAGATTTTAGATGCACCTTTAGCCAATTATAGCAACCCCGGTTTTGAGCCAGAAAAAGGCAAATTAAATATCTGGATGCTTACAGGAGTTAACGGAGTCGGTAAAACAACGACTATCGGCAAATTAGCCCATTTATCTAAACAATCTGGCTATAGTTGTATAATAGCCGCTGCCGACACCTTTCGCGCTGCTGCCGTGGAACAGGTGAAAGTTTGGGGAGAGCGATCGCAAGTCGAAGTAATTGCCAACCCAGGCAAAAATACCGACCCGGCCGCCGTGGTGTACGATGGTATCGAAGCCGCTAAATCCAGGGAGGTAGAATTACTCTTAGTGGATACGGCGGGAAGATTGCAGAATAAAAAGAACTTAATGGCAGAATTAAGCAAAATTCGCCGCATTATCGACAAAAAAGCCGAGAGTGCCGTGGTGGAATCCCTTCTAGTTCTCGATGCCACTTTAGGACAAAACGGGCTGCGACAGGCAGAGGTTTTCTCGGAAGCTGCCCAATTAAGCGGCGTGATCCTGACTAAAATCGATGGTACAGCTAAAGGGGGTGTTGCCCTTGCCGTAGCGCGTCAGCTTAATCTCCCGATTCGCTTTGTCGGCGCTGGGGAAGGAATCGAGGATCTGCGGCCCTTTTCCAGTTACGAATTCGTGGAAGCTTTACTAAGTGGCGATTAATCTCACCCCGCCTATCTTTCATAATCTTTTCATGGTTGCTTCATAATTGTCTCATTTTTAGCTATGCTAGAACTGGAGACTCGGGGTAACAACTATGCAAAGGACAATTACGGTTAGTCATCTAGGAGTATATTATCGCGGCGTGGAAGCCCTACGGGATATCACCCTGAAAATTCATCCGGGACGATTAACCGGTATTATCGGTCCCAACGGTGCGGGCAAAAGTACCCTGATCAAAGCCATGCTAGGATTAATTCCCGTACAACAGGGAAGCGTTAACTATCAAGGGCAATCTCTACAGCAACAACTGGATAAAGTCGCTTATGTTCCCCAAAGATCTCAAATCGACTGGACCTATCCCGTCAGCGCTTGGGATGTGGTGATGATGGGGAGAGTCAGAAAAACGGGTTGGTTTCGTCCTTTTTCCCATATTAGTCGTCAACAGGCTTTAAATGCCCTAGAACGGGTGGAAATGGCTGATTTACGCCATCGTCCCCTCGGTCAGCTGTCGGGGGGACAACAGCAAAGAGTCTTTTTAGCCAGATCTTTGGCCCAAGAAGCGGAGATTTTCTGTTTTGATGAACCTTTCGTTGGGGTAGATCAAAAAACCGAGGGGGTTCTTTTTAATATCTTTGGTGAGTTAGCCCAAGAAAATAAAATTGTCATGGTGGTTAATCATGATTTAGGCGAATCTATCACCCATTTTGCTGATTTAATTCTCTTAAATAAAGAATTGATCCTCGCCGATCAACGATCTAAGGTATTAACTGATTTTAATCTCCGGCGCGCATACGGGGGTAAAGTCTCCTTCTACGATGCCATGACACCACCAGATCATCGCCGATCGAGTCTCGATTATTTCGATCGCTTCTCGAAAAACAATGGGATAAACTAGAAGTGAAGATATTTTGGCTGACTGCCGATAGGGACACCGATGAAAACTATTTCCCCGCAAGAAGTAACAGGAACGATCGAACTAGCTCCTAACTATCGAATTCCCCTGTTTTTGGTAATTTTATCGCTGCCTTTACTCTTTTTACAGGTCTGGCTCGGCATAATTTTCTCCCTGTTAGGACTATTTTTGATGTTCCAGACTACCCGCATTCGTCTCCAGTTTACCCCCACCTCTTTAGATGTCTATCTATCTGGGCAACAAATTCGCTCCTTTCCCTACCAAGAATGGCAAAATTGGCGTATTTTCTGGAACAAAGTCCCGATCCTGTTTTATTTCAAAGAAATTAACAGCATTCATTTTTTGCCCATTATCTTTGACAGCGCAACCCTGAGACTGTGCCTCGAAAAATACTATCCTTTAGCAGCATCGCCAGCGATCGACTCAGAAGCGAACTAAGATTGAGATAAAATAAAATCTGGCTAATAGCGTCTTAATTGCCTGCCTTGGCCCTTTGTTCGCTCTGCATTTCTAAAGCCGATGAATTC
Organism: Microcystis wesenbergii FACHB-1317; assembly: GCF_014696875.1. GTDB lineage: Bacteria > Cyanobacteriota > Cyanobacteriia > Cyanobacteriales > Microcystaceae > Microcystis > Microcystis wesenbergii_A. The sequence goes on from NZ_JACJQV010000103.1 coordinate 6,284, forward strand.
AGAAGATTTTAATGTTTTACCCCTTGACAAAATGACAGACTTACCCAATGAATCTGTCGAAGAATTTAGTTTTGACGATCTCTGGAATGATCGCCCGGTAGAGAATCCGCTGCCATCGGCAATCGCCCCCGAAGGCGAATTAGTTCCCGCAGCCCAAGCGCAACCCCTACGAGCAGAAATCGAGGCTCTAGAACGGCAAAAACAGAGCCTAGCGGCAGAAATCTCGGCATTAAAAGCGGAAAGAGAACGCTTGATCGCCGAGGAACTAGGGGATATCAAAGCTCAAATTGAAAGAATGCTCAAGGAAGGCGTAAAAGACCTAGAACAACGCAAACAGGCTTTAGAAGTGGCGATCGAACAGTTAGAACGCCGTCGTGAGCGGATTCGGCAGGAAATGCGGAGTAATTTCGCCGGAGTCTCCCAAGACCTAGCCGTGCGGGTTCAGGGATTTAAAGACTATCTGGTGGGCAGTTTACAGGATTTGGCCGCGGCTGCCGAACAGTTGGAATTACCCCGTTTTGAAACCCCCGAAAAATCCCCCCGACCCGTGGAACCTCCCCTGCGGACCGAACGGGAGGAAAACCCCCGTCCATCCCGTGGCAGTCAAGGCCGGGATGATCGCGAAGAAAGTCCCCGTCCCCCCCGTACCAGTAACCAGGGCCGGGATAATTGGCAAGAACCCCGTCGTTCTAACCGTTCCGGTTATGAATCGGAACCGGTGGGACAATCTACCCCCAGACAGGGCTTTTCTGAGCAAAATCAGCGCATCCAAACTCTTTTAGACCGTTATCGCAGTCGTCCTGACTATTACGGTCCGCCTTGGCAATTACGGCGCACTTTTGAACCAATTCACGCCGAACGGGTGCAACAGTGGTTCTTTAAACAGGGGGGCCGGGGTACGGTTCGCGGTATGGGCAGCCGTCTCCAGAATATTCTGGTGGCTTCGGCAATTATCTCGATTATGGCGGAATTACAGGGCGATCGCTTCCGTTCTCTCGTTCTGGCTAATAGTCCCGAACGTTTAGGCGAATGGCGGCGCGGCCTCCAAGATTGTCTCGGCATTTCCCGCGCCGATTTTGGACCGGACCGCGGCATCGTTCTCTTTGAGTCTCCCGAAGCTTTAATTCAAAAAGCGGAACGTTTAATCGACGATAAGTATTCACCGCTCATTATCATCGATGATACCGAAGAACGACTGAATTTCGCTCTTTTACAATTCCCCTACTGGTTAGCTTTCGCCCCTGAACCCCAACAAAGTTCTAGTTATTGGTATTAACTAATTAGAACGTAGGTTGGGTTGAAGCATGAAACCCAACGCCCTTTTTGCCGCAAACCCTAATTAGTCCTTGAGTAGTGCGATACATTGGGCTAAAGAAGCGTTAGTTTTCAGCGCTTGTGGGTTAATATGGGTGGCAGCGGCTCGATAACCTTGTTCTAAGAGAGCTGCAATTAAATCTTCCCTTTTGGGTAGATCTAATTTACCCCTTCTCCCAATTTCCCGAAAACTATAAAAATAGGGAGGAAAATCGTTTTCTTCCCTCATTATTTCTAACAATTTAACTACCTTTTTCCACTGCCATTGATCGGCCAAATCTGCCATCTTTTCTAGATAAAGGCGATCATGTAAACTGCCTAACCACAAGGGTCCGGTTAAGGTTAAAGGTTGCCCGTCCCCAGAACAAACTATCTTGCCTAACTTCGGCCAAGGTACTGATTGATATTCCCCGCAGCTATGACAATAACCAAGAAAACCGTAGTTATGACTATTTAATTGTCTATTAGCTGTTAACCGCACCATCACCCGATAACTTTGACCAAAAAAGAAGGAAAAAATCGGCGTAATTCCTAAACCTAACCGGGCCGATTCTAATTGCAAACCGGCAATAATTAATCTTAATCCCTGTTCGTGGGCAGCTGGATGATTGCGAGCAGATGCTCCATAATCAGCTAAACTATTTTCTAGATTATGACCCGTTAGCGTCCGTCCATCAGTATTAGTCAGATAAATTAAACCCCCGATTTTAGTGGCTAAAGGAATAGCACTAAACAGAGATGCAGGAGAACCAAAAGCATCAATATCAACTAGATCGTAATGGTCTTTTTTAAGATAACATTCTAGGAGAACTTCTTGGGCAGATTTATAGGTTATTTTGATTTTTTTCTGTTGTAATAAACTCTCTAAGTTAGCGTCTAAAGTTGGCTTAATTTCTGGATTACCATCATTAACCCACAGCCAATCCGCACCACTTTCTAACCAATACCTGAGCGCTCGCACACCAGAGCCGCTCATTACTTCTAAAACCCGCAAACTGCCCCGCTCTTTTTGGGCAATTGCCGCCCCTAAAACTCCTAAATCTCGGACGATTTTACTCTCCAGTCGATAAAAAGTATTGTTGATATTAAATATCGCTTTTTCTTCCTGCATCGCTCATCTCATAATTAAGTAGGTAGGCACAATTATTTGTAGGATGGGTTAGCGGTAGCGTAACATGAGCGGGCGTTGGGTTTCATGCTTCAACCCAACCTACGTTCATTTTATATTTAATTCCACCCACCTACTTAGCACTCGATCTCTTCTTTTGTCTTTCCATGATTAACTAGGATCGAAAAGGGTCAACCACTGCCAAAACCAATCAGACATCAAGATAGAAGTAAATCTAAAGAAAGTGTGAAATTATCAGAAATTCCCGATTTTTTTACTATTATATCCCTAAAAAGCTGATAGTTTCCCCATAAGAACGGCAAATTGAAGGTAAAAAAATAACTATTTTTTAATATCTTATAGCAGTTTAATCCGGTCTGATGGGAGATAACCTAAAAGTAAAATCATTCAACCTTGATATAGAGATGAAAAAGTATCTAGCAGAGTTCATCGGGACGTTTTGGCTCGTTCTCGGTGGTTGCGGTAGTGCCGTTTTAGCGGCAGTATTTGTGGGTAAAGCCAAGAGTGTCGTAGATGGTGCTGATTTTAATATCGATCTGGGGATTTCTTTTGTGGGTGTCGCCCTCGCCTTCGGTTTAACCGTCCTTACCCTTGCCTACGCTTTCGGGCATATTTCGGGGGGACATTTTAATCCCGCCGTTTCCTTCGGTCTCTGGGCAGGTAAACGCTTCCCCGGTTCGGAACTACTTCCCTACATCATCGCTCAGGTTTTAGGGGCGATTTTAGCGGCGGTAATTATCTACATTATTGCCAGTGGTCAACCGAGTTTCGCTTTGGGAGGCAGCAATCCTCTGGCCACCAATGGTTACGGAGAACATTCTCCCGGTGGTTACAGTTTATTCGCCGCTTTGGTCACGGAAGTGGTCTTGACCTTCATGTTCTTAATTATCATTTTAGGTTCTACCGATCGACGCGCTCCGGCCGGTTTTGCTCCCATCGCCATTGGTTTAGGATTGACCTTAATTCACTTAATTAGCATTCCCGTGACCAATACCTCCGTTAACCCCGCTCGTAGTACTGGTGTCGCTCTTTTATGCGGTAATATGGCTCTCGTTGGTCAATTATGGTTATTCTGGATTGCTCCCATTGTGGGGGCCGTGGCGGCGGGTTTCCTCTACAATAGTTTCTTTGAAGAAACTTTAGAAGAAAGACAAGTTAGAGAATAAGTGGAAAGTTACCGCTAAAGTTTGATTGCTTAAAGAGTCAAGTGCTGATAGCGATTCCTGTGGGGTCGCTATTTTTTTCGTCCCCACCGACAAAATTGAGCAGCGCTCGTCGTCCCTGCTCACCTCGATCGAGTAAAGTAATCTCTAGATAATTTTCTGGCAAAAAAGTTAAACGTTCCGACCATTCGATCGCCACTATCCCTAAATCCACCTCGATTCCCTGCCAATAATTTTCTAGGTACAGGGCCTCGATATCTTGACCCTGCAAACGATACAAATCCAAATGATACAAGGGAAGGCGGCCTTCGCTATACTCGTTAACGAGGGTGAAGGTAGGACTAGCTATAGGCTCTTTAATGCCCAATCCTAGGCCAATTCCCTGTACTAAGGTGGTTTTTCCCGCTCCCAAATCGCCTTTTAATAAAATTACACTGCCGGGGGCCAGGGTTTGCCCCAGTTTTTCCCCTAAATTGACAGTAGCTTCTCGATCGGGTAAGTCGATAATCATTTGTTTCCGTTAGGATGCCAATTAACCACTGATTTTAATATAGCGATCAGAAGACCTCCTGTAAAAGTAAGTTACCGAGGCACTATCGGGTCAAAATATCTAAAAAACCAGATAAATTTGACATAATCTTAGCTTTTATGGATATTATAGTTATTTCTTGTCTTTTTTCTGCTCCTATCGACCGTCTCGAAGTCTCGTAGTCTTCTCAGCTAAGGTCAGATTTTTGATTTTTGCAGGAGATCTAATCTGGTCTTTTGAGCGAGAAAAATAGAAGCAGTTAAACTCATCTCTTATCTCTTAGTCTTGCCTTTGGTCAAATGGTCGCCATCAAGACAGAGATAAGCGATCGGCGAAACCTTCTGGTAGATTAGACTAAATGGGAGTTGGTTAACTGCTTTTATAAAATTGATTGTTCCCTAACCATCAGCATTGTCTAGGGTCGAAGGCAATAAAACAACCGAAGTTTAGGACTTTAAGCCAGAAGTTAAGAAAAAAAGTGAAATTATTATTTTTGAGTAATGGCCACGGTGAAGACGAGATCGCGATCCGGATTATTAAAAGACTGCAATCATCTCCCCACTGTCCGGATATTACTGCTTTACCCCTAGTGGGTAACGGTTATGCTTATACTCGTCTGGGGATTCCCCTTCTCGATCGAGGTCAAAAAATGCCCTCTGGGGGTTTTATCACCAGGGATGCGAAACAATTATGGCGAGATCTACGGGAGGGATTATTAGGATTAACCTCCCGTCAATACCGTCTGGTCAAAAATTGGGGCCAAGAAGGGGGAAAAATTGTCGCGGTGGGAGATATCTTACCCCTGGCCCTTGCTTGGTTGAGCGAGAGGGATTATGCTTTTGTGGGAACGGCTAAATCGGAATACTATCTCCGGGATGAGCAGGGATGGTTAGATAGTAGCTCGATGATCGATCGCCTCTGGGGTTCCTATTATTATCCTTGGGAACGCTGGTTAATGGCTCATCCTCGCTGTCGGGGGGTTTTTCCCCGGGATAGTTTAACTAGCAAAATTTTACAACAGTGGTCAATTCCCGTTGTCGATGGGGGTAATCCGATGATGGATGACCTTTTACCCTCGATAACGGGCGATTTTCCCCAATATTGCCTAAATATTCTGCTGCTACCCGGTTCGCGCTTTCCCGAATCTCTCCACAATTGGCAGCAAATTCTCGCAGCTGTGGCCGCCATTATCGGCCGTTTTCCCGATTACAAGCTGGAGTTTTTGTCGGCGATCGCTCCTTCTCTCCCCCTAGAATCTTTTACGGCTGCTTTAATTGACCGGGGTTGGCGAGAACATAGCACAAATAAGTTTATTTGTCAAGAGGTATTTATAACTATTTCTCAAAGGGATTACGCCGAATATTTAGGCCGCTGCCATCTAGCGATCGCCATGGCGGGAACTGCCACGGAACAGTTCGTCGGTTTGGGTAAACCGGCGATCACGATTGCGGGATCTGGACCACAGTTTACTGGCCATTTTGCCAAACTGCAACAGCGTTTATTAGGCTGTTCAATTCTCTTAGGCGATAGTGCCGAGTCAGTAGCAGACAAGTTAGAATATTTATTACAAAATCCCCCACAGTGGCAAGAAATCGCCTTTAATGGTCGTCAGAGAATGGGGTCAGCTGGGGCTTCCGATCGCATTGCCCAATGGTTACTAGGCAATTTTTGCCCTTAAAGAAAAGTATCAGTCCGATTTTCGCCGCTAGTTGGCCACTCAAAAATAGTTTCTAGGGCAATTTTTTGGGCGCTTGGTTGTTGTCCGTAGCTGAAAAGATAGGGAATTTCTGCGCTTTGTTGACGAAACCACTGGAAAACGTAGGGACTACCATAAATAATCAATGCTTGAATCTGTCCAGTTTTCAGCAAAGCTTGATAGATAGCTTTCGTTTCCTCTCCTAATCCGGCACTACCCCGAAAAGGATTACCACGGATAAATACTTGTAGGAGAGTCGTTTCTGGGGAGACGAGGGACTGATGAAAGGTGCTACGATCGATTATTTGGGTTTGATAACCCCATTGTCGGGGCATTGTCACCGCCGGACAAGAGCGATCGAGAAAGTCACAGTTGAGTAAATCATCGATAATGATTAAATTGCGGCCTTGAGTGGCTTTAATGGGTAAATTACCGCTAACTGTTTGGGAATCTTTTAAAAGATCGCTGACAATCTCTAGAGCTTGCGGTGCCGCTAAACTGCTTAAGGATTCTAAGGATGGCTGTCTTTGCCCCAATTTCTCTTTTGCTCGTTGAATACGTTGCCAAGAATCATTAATTCTGGCTTCGCTAATTGTACCCGCCTGCACGGCACTATACACCGCTTCGATCGCTTCGATCGGATCGGGAGGCATTAATAGTATATCAGCCCCCGCCTGTACCGCCCTCACTGCTATGGCGGCAGCACTGGCAATTTTAGTCACTCCTCCCATAATCAGGGCATCAGTGACGATTAAACCCTGAAAACTGAGATTTTGGCGCAGTTTTTCTCCGAGAATTTTCGAGGAAAGAGTGGCGGGAAATTCGTCATCCCAAGCGGGAATTAACAGATGGCCTGACATAATACTATCAACCCCCGACTCGATTGCAGCTTGAAAGGGCGGCAATTCGATCGCTTCTAGGCGATCATGATCGTGGTTGATGATGGGAAGATCGAGATGGGAGTCATTGCTGGTGTCACCGTGGCCGGGAAAATGTTTGGCCGTGGTCAAAACTGGATAGGAATTCGCCCCTAAAATAAAAGCTTGAGCTAGATTAGCGACGATTTCGGGAGTTTCAGCGAAGGAACGAATATTGATAACCGGATTGTCGGGATTATTGTTCACATCGACAATTGGGGCTAAAATCCAGTTAATCCCGATCGCCAGTGCCTCCTTAGCGGTAATTGCTCCCATTTCCCTAGCATATTCTGTGGCTTTTGTCAAGCTTTTTTCGGCTATTTTTCCTAAAGCCATTGGGGGGGGAAACCAAGTAGCACCGGAAAACCTTTGGCCGACTCCCTCCTCGATATCGGCGGCGATGAGGAGAGGATTATCGCTGGACCAACTTTGTAATTGTTGGCTACGGAAAGCGATTTCGGCGGCGCTGCCTCCTAATAGAATCACCCCACCGAGGTGGAGGGTTTCTAACCAATGTTTCAGGGTGGCGTTGACAGGTTCCCAGACAGGATAGCGGATTTGTTGGTCAAAGAGATAGCCGGAAGCGCGGACTACTATCATCTGACCAATACGTTCTTTTAGGGATAAAATGCGATCGCTCACTATTCAGTTATCAGTTATCAGTTATCAGTTATCAGTTTCTGAAGGCAAGAGGCAAAAGGCAAGAGGCAAAAGGCAGAATCTGGCAATTCTCCCACCTAAAAAGAAGGTTAGAAACTAAGCACATCAGAGATTTTAGCCTAACCAATTAGGTTTTAGTTTCTGGAAATTTATCAGGTTTAAGTTTTAAGTTGCCAGTTTTGTCTAAATTTAGTTATCCTCTACTGTTCACTGGTCACTGGTCACTAATAGCGGAATCGTCATCTTCTGGGGGTCGATCGCTTTTAATATGATCAAGAAGGTGTAACATTCGATCGCCGCGTTCGAGGGAAGAATCTTCTAGGAAGACCACTTCGGGGGTACGTCTGAGACGGATGCGTTGACCAAGTTCGCGCCGGACGAATCCTGCGGAAGCTTTTAAACCGGCCATAGTTTCGGCCTTTGCATCTTCGTTGCCGTAGATAGACACAAAAATTTTAGCGTGTTGCAGGTCGTGGGAGAGATCCACATCGGTAACGCTAACCATACCGGCACCGACCCGATCATCTTTAATTTCCATTAATAACATTTGGCTGACCTCGCGCTTAATTAGCGAGGAGACGCGAGATACTCGACGATCGTTAGCCATAATTTTTGTCCCCTAAAAACAGCGAAACCCTTACCATTGTATCAAGCTAATCCGAGCATGGCTTTGAGGGTGAAATAAAGAAAGGCGAAAGTTCCCCCCAGAAAGCCCACAAGTGCGATCGCTGTGAGGGGATTTTTTAATAAAGGGGCCAACCAGCCGAAAAAGGCGAAGAAAATCCCTAAACTAAAGCTAATCAGATAGCGGGGGTAACGGCTCACGTTATCAAAAAAGTCGCCCATAAATTTTATTTATTATCTTTGTCCGTAAGTAATTATAGCAGTAAGCTCCGATGCTGCCACGCCCCCCGATTAACGGGACTTATCCCATTTTTCTTTAAGTACCTAAGCAAAAGCGTCAATTCATTGTGCAGAGATTCAACGATTAGAATCCATCTTTTGAAAAAGATGGAGACTTCAAAGAGACAGTTTTCTGAGGACTTTTTCTGCTAGTGGGAACTAGATCGGGGTCATTTTCTTCCCTAGCCACCCGGATTAAGAGGGCCGCTAAAAAGAGACTAGCTAAACTGGAACTGCCGCCATAACTAAAGAGAGGGAAAGGTAGGCCCGTAGTGGGTAAAGAACCAGTGGCCACACCGATATTTAACAGAGATTGACCGATTAAAATAACCATCGCCCCGATCGCCACTAATTTTTTGATGCGATGACGACATTTAACCGCCACAATCAGGGCGAGAGTAGCGTAGAGAAATAGCATGATTAACAGTAAAATACCGCCAATAAAACCAAATTCCTCACCAAAGACAGCGAAAATAAAATCCGTATCCGGGAAGGGTAGATAAAATAATTTTTGTTGGGATAAACCGTAACCGCTGCCGGTGGTTCCGCCAGAACCGATCGCCAGTAAACTCTGCACTAATTGATAACCATCATTCCGGGGATCCTGCCAGGGGTTTAAGAAAGATAAAATCCGTTTTCTCTGGTATTCGCGGAAAGTAACACTAACCACGGCCATAGTTACACCCAGTAAAGCGGTGCTGGTCATGTAGGATAAAGGCAGACCGGAGGCAAGAGCGATCAGCCAGAGAGTTATACCACACAGAGCAGTGGTACTCAAGTTAGGTTGTAAGAGGATGCCCGCTAGAATTAGTCCAAAAATAGCGATCCAAGTTAACCTTTGATTAACATTTAAACGCGGCCAACCACCGAAAACCGCCGCTCCTTGCAGGACGAGAAACGGTTTCATCAATTCCGACGGTTGCAAGAGAATCGGCCCGATTTTAATCCAACGGGTGGCACCGTTGATATTAGCTCCCAAACCGGGGATAAGAGTGATCAAAATTAATCCTAAAACTAATAAAATCATCCAGGGTGCAATTTTGAGCAGATTCTCGATCGGCAATCGCACCAGGAAATTAAAGCCAATTAAGCCAATCCAAAGCCAGATTAATTGGCGGATAAAATAGTATAGTCCGTTATCAAAGCGACTATCAGCCAGAGCGTAGGAAGCGGAAAAAAGCACGACTAACCCGACTACCAGCCACAAAAAAGTCATCCAGCGCAATAATCGCGCTTCGGCTGACCAGTTTTTCACATCGGGGTCAAAAATAGGAATAATATATTGCCACACGGAGATTTTTCGAGAAGAAGTATCTTGTACAGATTAACCGAAAAGACTAGGCTCGATCGCAGTTTGTTCCACTATCCGACGGCGACATGACCGATTAAACCGACATTTTCACCGTGCCATTCTAGGGTATCACCGATCACCTGACCGTCGTGATAGGCAGCCAAGAGAATTTCCGCCGTTTTCCCCCAAACAATATTCCCCTGACGATCAAGGGAAATCATGCCCAGATCCCGACCATTAGTTTGGGATTCGCGCATCGATTTCTCCACGGCAGCGGCGAGGGAAAAACCATCGGTGACGCGAATGACCACCTTAGCGGCTAAACACTCATCGATAATATCTTCCCCGACTCCCGTACAACTTACGCCGGCCCATGGATTCGCATAATTGCCGGCCGGCATGGCACTGTCACTAACGCGACCGATTCTTTCTAATCCCTTCCCCCCGGTAGAAGTTCCGGCGGCGATGTCTCCTTGCTGATCGAGAGCCACCACCCCGATAGTTCCCCGTTGCGCTGAGGAGTCGGCGAATAAACGGGCCATTTTGCGATTAAAGTTCGTCTTTCTTTCCTCCATCCATTCTTGAATCCGATAATCGGTGAGGGGATCATAGAGGGGAATTTGTAATTCTCTGGCCAGATCTGCAGCTCCAATTTCCGAGAGAATGCGATCCTCTTGACTTTGGAGAAATTGAGCGAGGCTAATGGGATTCTGTACCCGCGAGACGTTAATGACACCGCTTAAACGCTGGCGACGACCATCCATCAAGGCTGCACTCATTCGCACCTGACCGTCCGATTGCACCACCGAACCGGTCCCGGCATTAAATCGCGGTTCATCCTCCAGTAACATACATCCTTTTGTCACCGCCTCCACAGCACTCGCACCATTGTCAAGGAGGTTGTAAATATTCTTAACAATCCCCCGGAGAGAATCGCGTACTGATTCTAAACCACCTTTGTCCTCTAGGGAACTCGCTCCCCCATGAATAATTAACTTCGGATTTACTCTGGTCATTATTGTCCCAACATCACATTACCGATCGGATCTAAACTATCACGTTTAAGCTGTCCGCACATCTAAATTGGTCTATGGGAAGTGGGGAACTGGGGTGTGGGGTGTGGGGTGTGACCCCCCCTGCCCCCCCGACATCGGGGGGGCAGGGGGGGTGTGGGGTGTGGGGTGTGGGTAGTTTTCTCAGTGAACTGATAACTGATAACTGATAACTGATAACTGATAACTGATAACTGACTCCATGGTAGATGTTGGATTTTTGCAGGAGTCCTATTTTCCGACAAAGATAAGCAAAAATTATTTATTGACTCCAAAAACTTGAGAATATTTAAATTAACATTCCGCAATATTTACAAATTCTTAAAAATTAATTGAGAAAGATTTTTATTTAACAACGATGTGATCATGGTTACAGCGATTTGATAGAATTTCATAGTCGGTTATTATGTGCTTTTTTAGGCAGCAACGGTTGAAACCCTTGCCACACCTAGAAGGTGATCCTAATTAAGACGGGTAAATCAGTCAATTTCACGCACAACGATGATCTTTTTTTTGTGTAGTTTTATTGCAAAAAAAAAGTTTTTTTGACAAAAAACACAAAGTATGATACAAGCCCAATGGATTTCTGGCTGCGAGTAGTTATTGCAGAGTGGGGAGAAGGGAGCGCCGGAGTTGGGGAGAAAAAAGCGTTCGACAAAAGCTCACGCGGCGGTTCGACAGGCTCACCGTCCGCTCGACTGAGATCACCGAACGTCCGAAGTCTGACGGCTGATGGCTAAAAAGCTGATGGCTAACTTGACAAAAATTACCTCGGTTTCTATAATCCTGAAACCGTCAATAAAATTCAGCGATAAATAGCTGGGCAGAAAATCAAGAAAAACAGCAAAAAAACGCAGTTACCCCCTTGACAAATAGATAAAACTAGGCATTAGTTAAATTTAATGATTTTTTAATAAAAACCGCTTTCTATCACCAGAAAAAGCGATCGGTAGATTTTTATCAGAGTAATGTAATCATCTTTACAACTATTGGGGATCAAAGGATGTTAGGGTGAAGGAGCGATGACAAACCCACTTTAAGATCACCCCAATTGCTATGGCACAGATTCTCGATCCCCTCCCCAACGGCAAGAAAAATAGTATTCTTTGTTGCTATGTGAATGCGACCAGTCATATTCAAATTGTTCGCATCACCAATATTGCTAACTGGTATTTTGAAAGGGTGGTTTTCCCCGGGCAGCGTTTAGTATTTGAGACCCTAGGGGAAGCTTTCTTAGAGATTCATACGGGGATGATGGCCAGCGCGATCCTTTCCGATAACATCCCCTGTGAGCGCCTTTATATCGGCGATGGGGATGACGATGACTCCGATGGTCAACTAGACGGGGAAATATTCTACCCCCATTCCCTAGAGGAAAGTCAAGGGGCGAAAATTGACAATACCGTACCCTTCGGTTTAACTTTAGCTTCCGCCTAGCTAATAAACTAATCCGATAATTCCCCTCGCACGAGAATGACAGTGCAATTAACCGCACGGGCAATCGTCGAGGGGATATTGCCATTTAAGAACTGATTGAGCAAACTTTCCCTAGATGCACCCAAAAGCACCAAAGAACAATCCTCCGATTCTACCAGATGAGTGACCGCCTCGGCAGCAGAAGCCGAACGAATCGGTAAAGGTACAATCGGCTGTGCGATCGCTTTCTGTAAAGATGCTTGTAAAACTTCCAAAATAGACAGATCTGGGAGTAACTCCGTCGGGGAATAGATTTTACATAACCAAAGTTCGGGATGATCCGAAGACTCGGACAAAGACAGCAAACTAGGCAATAATGCTAAAGCGCGTTGGGCATTGGGACCGCCGGCGGTGGGAATCAGCCAAATCCTTTCCCGATTAAGATCGTTGGGAAAACAATCCTTTGTACCCAATTTTACCAAGATGGTTTCACAGGGGGCTTGAGCAATCAGAGTATCGACTAAAAACCCAAAAATCGCCCCAGTGGTGGATTTTTCCCCCGTCCAACCCATAATTAATAAATTGCTGTGTCGTTCGCCAATCGTGGCCAAAATCCCGTCGGCGATATCCTGAACAACGGAAATTTGTGTATGAACAGAGATATTCTGCTGTCGGGCTAATCTTTCCAGACGATGAAGTAATTTGCGTCCTTCCCGCGTATCTACCCTGACTTCCGCCGGAGAACTAAGACGAGGCACAGTAATCACATAGAGACAATCTATCTCATAATTGCGTTCACGGGCGACAGCAGCGGCAATTTTAAACAAAGCAGTAGCGGTGTCAGGATTGGCAATAGGTAATAATATCCGGCCCGTTCCCACGGCCGGGGAACGAGTTTGATAAACCACATAGGAAGGGATACTGCGTTGGGGCAGTTGACAAACCCCCCCCAATTGATCAGCTTCCACCCGGATAATATCGGTGCGGGTGATGATCCCCACCAGTTTTTGACCATCGGTAACGGGTAAACGGGAAAGCTGATAGCGATTTAAGAGAAATAAAACATCGCTTAAAGCTGCCTGGGGAGCTACAGTAATCGGATTGGGAGTCATGATCTCCCGCAGGACGGTTTGATTGTTTTTTGATCGCCATTTATCCAGATCACTTTGGGTAAAAATCCCCAATAGTCGCCCCTGTTCCACCACGGGAAAACCGCGATGATGGGAACGGGACATAATTTTCACCACTTCCCCCAGGGATAAATCCGCCGGCAGAATTTCCACCTGCGATTGCATCACATCTATAGCCGACAGATGGGCCAGCACATCATTAGCAGGGGTTTCCTCGTTGAGAATAATACCACTAGCGGAAAGTAAATGCTCATAGAGGGAACCGGGTAGAATGCTTTCAGCAGTGATATAAGAAACGGCACAGGTCAACATCAGGGGCAGCACAACATTAAAATTGCGATGCAGTTCAAAGACAATCACGATCGCCGTTACTGGAACCCTGACTACTCCCGTAAAAAAAGCCCCCATACCGGCTAAAGTATAACTAGGTTCGCTGCCGAAACCCATCATTTTCGTCTCGATTCCCCCCACCAGAAACCCCAAACAGGAGCCCAACACCAAAGCGGGGGCGAGGAGTCCCCCAGGGGCGCCAGAACTATAGGAGATCATCGTCAGGAAAAAATAGACCACAAAAGCGAGAGCGGTATTCTGCCAACTTAATTCCCCTGCCAGCAAAAATTCGCGTAAACCCGTATTATCTCGAAAAAAGTCGGGTAAAAAAGCCACTACCGTTCCCGATAAGCAACTGACCAGACCGATGCGCCAAGCCAGAGATAACCGCCAACGCCGCTGCAGCTGACTACAAAAAAGGATGCCTTGATTGAATAAAGACCCCAATAAGCCCGCTAAAACCCCCAAAAGGCAATAAATGGGTATTTCTTGGGCAGAGAAGCTAATATTGGCATATTCAGTGATGATCGAGGGGGTATTCTGCAACATCATCGAAACCACGGCCCCGGTAAAGGAAGCGACAATCGCCGTTTCTAGGGTCATACTGGAAACATCGCGCATTAATTCCTCGATCACAAAGAGGACTCCGGCTATGGGAGTAGTAAAACCGGCCGCTAACCCCGCGGCTGCCCCGGCTGCGATCATCTGACGACGGTGATCGGGACTGGTGGGCAGCCAGACGCTTAATTGGGCTGCCAGGGCTGCCCCGATGTGTACCGTCGGCGCCCGACGACCAAGGGTTAAACCACCGCCAAGAATCAGGATCGCCCCGATCATTTTTACGAGGGCGACGCGCCAAGACAGGGGCAAAGGATATTTAGCTAAGGCCGCTTTTACTTGGGGAATACCCCCCCCGGCGGCTGCGGGGGAGAAGTGTTCGACAATCCAGCCGGCGCTGTAACCAAGCAGAAAACCGCCGAGGGGCAAAACTAGGAAAGGAGAGGAATTGGCTACTAGATGCACCCGCCAACCACCTAACCAACCGATGCCCAATTTCAGGATAATGGCGGCAAGGGCGGAGAGAATTCCGATTAAACAGGCGACCAGTAAAGCATAGCGACTATCGGTCGCGCTACGTCCGAAGTGTTGGGATTTAAACCACTGACGGAGGTTTTGGTAACGGGCAAAAAGTCCCATAATTATCAGGGAGAATCAAGGCAATGGCGGGGCGAGGATTTATTTAGGGTTCTGATTCCTCGTCTCTTTAATCATAGGCCGTTAAGTTCTGTAACCGTTCACCTTGTTGCTACCGATGGACCCAATCGTAGTTTTTCGATCGATGGGTTAGGATCAAAGGTTGTCGCTGTCTTTTTAAAAAAGAAGGGGAAAATAGTCGGCGGACAGCTGCCGCTAACCTGACTTTATTTTCAGGTTCTAATGACAATTTCTTGATCGGTAAATTAAAGATAAATATTAGCAGATGAATTACGTTAGTTAAACTTGATTAACTTCAACTTTATTGACTTTTGATGACAATAAGAACAAAAGTATTAATTAGATAGGACTGGCTGAATAAATCTAAAAACCTTGTGGGATAAGATGTGGGTTGATTTGCTCACACTTCACATCCCGTAAAATGGTAGTGTTTGGAGCTAGTGGTGGCCTTTCTGCTTGCCAATCCAGATAGGCTAAATTGAGAATATCAGGGGCATTGATGCCTAAAGGGAGACAAAATATATTAGGCTAAAAGCTAAACTATTTTGGCAAGATTTCTTTGAAGACCTCCTCAGCCTACTTATTGGTTTGCCACGGTAGTCGCGATCCGCGTCCAGCCCTGGCGGTGACACGATTAGCAGCCTTAGTTCGGGAAAAAATTAGTCAACCCGCCGAAAGATTGGCGAGTAAATCGGAGTTTAGCCCATCTATAGCGGTTCTAGAAGCAGATAATCGGGTATTAGTGGGGACGGCTGCCCTAGAATTAGCGATAACACCTCTCCATCAACAAATAGAAGCTTTTGCCCAACAAGCACAAAGCCAAGGATGTAACCAGTTGCAGATTATCCCCCTGTTTCTCCTGTCGGGGGTTCACGTTAAAGAAGATATTCCCGCAGCCGTGGCCAAAGTGCGCTCGCCGATTGAGCTAGAGTTAAAGCCCCATTTAGGCAGTTATCAGGGCATAAAATCGCTGTTATCCCGACAATTGGCTGATTTAAGCCCGCAAAAACCTATTTTACTGTCCCACGGTAGTCGTCGCCCTGGGGGTAATCGGGAGGTGGAAAATCTAGCGGCGTGTTTTGGGGCAATTACAGCTTATTGGTCGATAGAACCGAGTTTATCCCAACAAATCGAGATTTTAATCGCTCAAGGTAGCCAAACAATCCCTATACTGCCCTATTTCCTCTTTGCCGGTGGAATTACGGCCGCGATCGAAGCCCAAGTTTTTGAACTATCACAAAAGCATCCCAATGTCAATATATTTTTAGGTAAATCTTTGGGGGCGACGGGGGAATTAGCCGAGATTATTGTTGAGGAAGGATGTGGATGAAGCGGGCAGCGATCGCTCTGGGCAGTAATTTAGGGGATTCAGCGACAATTTTAGGGCAGGCTTTAGGGGAATTAGAGCGAGTCAAAGGAATTAAACTAGAAGCTCATTCCCAATGGTATCAAACCGCCGCCGTTGGGCCGCCTCAGCCCGATTATCTCAACGGTTGCGCCATTGTGCAAGTGGATTTATCCCCCCTAGATTTACTGGATAAATTATTAGAAATCGAGCAGTTATTCGGGAGAGTCCGCCTGGAAAGATGGGGACCGCGTACCCTCGATTTAGACTTAATATTTTATGATAACCTGATCTTAGAAACGCCCGAATTACAGATACCCCATCCCCGCTGCCGAGAACGCACCTTCGTGCTGCTTCCCCTGGCAGAAATTGCCCCCGATTGGCGAGATCCTGTAACTGGAAAAACTGTCCTTCAGTTATTGGGGGAATTGGGATTGGGAGAGTAGGGTGTCAATGAACCTGCGGGAGTCCCGACCCGAGGGCGTAGCGGGATAGTGGGACTTAAACAAATTTCAAGCCCAAATAAAGCCTAAACTGGCTTTGTAAGCGGCAAACACATCCCGATTCTCGGTCAGCCACTCAAAGAAACGGAAAGACATCGCTGTCCGAAAAGCTTCTAAAGCTTCCACAAAAGTGT
>NZ_JACJQV010000104.1 GCF_014696875.1 Microcystis wesenbergii FACHB-1317
AGTTTTTCTATTAAGCTCAACATATGTTTCAAAAGTTCGCGTTCACTTCTCATTTTACCTGACAGTGATCGCTTTTACTTTTGATATTCTGATGGGAGAATGAAACAGCCCTAGGGGTTGGGGGGGTGACAATTAGCCTACAAGTGCCGTTGGTACGGAAGAAATTTCATCGAAATAGATAGATGGTTTCCTAGCTCTAAAAGGTGTAGTAATTGCGGGTATATTGCCCTTGAAAATGCCGTTAAATGTTCGAGAATGGGACTGTCCAGACTGTGGGACTCACCATGACCGAGATATTAACGCCAGTAAAAATATTTTGGCCGCAGGGCTTGCGGTGTCAGTCTGTAGAGCGACCTGATGACCAGAACAGAGTAAATCTGTTAAGGCAGGTGCGAAAAATCCTTCGGGAAAGAAGCAGAAACCTAAATCGTGAGGTTTGGGAATCGCCGTCCGTTTTACGGCGGCGAGGATGTCAATTTTCTTAACGAACGGTCGGAAAGCAAACTACTTTCGATATCCTGCTAGAAGCAATACATGACAAGAGTTACAGTTTGGCTTTCTTGGATATTGGGTAAAAAATGTTCACATTGTCAGATTATGGGCGCAAGCTTTGCGCCCCTACATTGCACCCGGTGTGATCGGTAGGGGCGTATGGCGTACGCCCTCCCTTAGATAACTTTTTCTTATGACCACAAGTACGGGAGAGCCAGATTAACTGGCATAAAATCTCTAAATAAACCATTTAATTGATTATTACTCATTCTTAATTCTCCTGCCTACTGAATCCTCACCAACCACGACAATTTTGAATTTTTACAGTAAGTCCACTTTCTCACTTTCCCCACCCGCGACCTTTTTCCGTTAGATTATAAATGGATACAAAACTTAACATTTTATCCAGAATCTACCGAGAGGGCAGATCGTGCGGCCAGATACCCTAGAAAATAACCAGCATTCAGGCGATAATTCGCTAGTTCCCGAAATCATCGCATTTAATCCCGAAATTGAGCCAGAGGAAACCGAATACTCGCCAAAACCGACAAAAACCAACTCTTGGCTATCGGGAGGAAAGGGTTTATTTATCGGTGTGGGATTGGGGGTTTTATTGACCCTGGGGGCGACTCGTTTCGCTAATCGACCCCAAACAGCCCAAAACCCCAATACTCAGGCCGTAGCGGCAAAAAATGAGGCACCAGCACAAACAGTAACCACCACTAGGGTAGAATTTACTCCCGTGGCCCGCACCCTGAAAGCGACTGGAAGCGTGGCAGCCTATGAATTAATTCCGATTCTTTCCCAAGCGACAGGACGACAAATCAAAGAAATCTTTGTCGATGAGGGTGATATCGTTAGTCAAGGTCAAATTCTCGCTCGTCTCGATGATACCGTCCTACAAGCGCAATTAACCCAAGCACAGGCAAATGTCGCCCAATCGCGATCGCGTTTGGCAGAATTGCAAGCGGGTAGCCGGAAAGAGGAGATCGCTAGAGCTAAACAAACTATTCAACGCATAAAAGCCGAAATTAGTCAAGCTCAATCGGATTGGGATTTGGCTAAAAAACGGGTTCAGAGGAACCAAAGTTTAGAAGCGGAAGGAGCGATCGCCCGGGATCGTCTCGATGAAGTCCTCAACGAAGAAAGAAACAAAGCGGCGATCGTACAACAGACCCAATCCCGTTTAGGAGAAGCAGAGCAGCAACTAGCGCAATTGCAAGCGGGCAACCGTCCCGAAGTGATTGCCCAAGCTACAGCCCAATTAACGGAAGCTCAAAGCCGTTTAGCCATTGTTAAAGCCCAATTAAACGAGACGCGCCTGATTTCCCCGGTCAGTGGCAAAATTGCCGAAAGAAATGGCCGCATCGGGGACACCACCAACGGTCAAAATGCTCTCTTTAAAATCATCGAAAATGGGCGTTTAGAGCTAAGATTACGGGTTCCTGAGAATCAATTGCCCTTAATCCGCGTCGGAGCGCCCGTTACTATCACTTCCGATGCTAATAGCAGTTTAAAATTATCGGGACAGGTGCGCGAAATTAATCCCATCGTCGATGAGGCATCTCGTCAAGCAACGGTTAAAGTCGATTTAACCGACAATACAGGATTAAAACCGGGGATGTTTTTACGAGGTGCGATCGTGACGAAGACTAGCAATAGTTTAACCGTCCCCATGACCGCAGTTTTACCCCAAAAAGATAATCAAGCTCTAGTTTATTTAGTGGGACCTGATAACACCGTTACCGCCAAAACTGTGCAATTAGGTCAAATTATGCCGAATAATCGCGTGGAAATTCTTACGGGTTTACAAGCTGGCGATCGCATTGTGGTCAAAGGGGCAGCCTATCTCGGTGATGGCGACAAAATTACAGCAATCAGTGATCAGTAATCAGTGATCAGTGATCAGTAAACAGTAATCAGTAATCAGTAATCAGTGATCGGTAGCGGGGCAAACGGATGGAGAGTAAAGTTTATGATAAAGCTTATAAATTTGCCATTAGGATTGTTAAAGGCTATAAATATTTGTGTGAGACTAAACAAGAATATGTTTTGTCAAAACAGCTATTAAGGAGTGGCACTTCAATCGGGGCTAACATTGCCGAAGCTAATGGAGCTATTTCTCAAGCTGATTTTCGAGCTAAAATGTCAATAGCTTATAAGGAATGTCTAGAAACAAAGTATTGGCTGTCTCTATTGAAAGACACGAATTACATAGAGGAAAGAGCCTTTCAAAGTATCAATGATGATGCGGAGGAAATTGGTAAAATGCTTTGGGCTATTCTAAAAACCTGCCAAGAAAATACCAAAAACCAAAAACCAAAAACTGATAACTGATAACCGGTAACTGAAAACTCACATCTGATAACTGATAACTTACCCACTGATAACTGATAACTGATAACTGATAACTGAAATTATGGCTTTTAATATTTCTAATTGGTCTATCAAAAATCCCATTCCGACGATCCTGATCTCCCTGGTTATGGCCTTAATGGGATACATTGCCTTTCTAGGATTAGGGATCGATCGCTCTCCTAATATTGATATTCCGGCCGTGATTATCACCGTTAATCAACCCGGCGCCGGTCCAGAGGAATTGGAAACCCAAGTCACCAAAAAAGTCGAGGATGCGGTGGCTGCTTTGGGTAATATCGATCAAATTACTTCTACCATTAACGAAGGCAGCAGCACCACCACCGTTAACTTTATCCTTGGCACTAACAGCGATCGCGCTACCAATGATGTACGCAATGCCATAGCGCAAATTCGGCAGGATTTACCCCAAGATACTAATGATCCAATTGTCCAACGTTTAGAATTTGCCGGGGGTGCGGTGATGAACTATACCATCTCCTCCCCGAAAAGATCGATCACCGAATTAAGTGATCTAGTTGATCGTCAAATTGGCCGCGCTTTAACGGGAGTGCCGGGGGTAGCGCGAGTTGATCGCGTTGGGGGAGTCGATCGAGAAGTGCGTGTAGATTTAGATCCCGGCCGTCTGATCGCCTACGGTATCACGGCCACGGCGGTTAATGACCAAATTCGTAGTTTTAATATTAATTTACCCGGAGGGCGATCGGAAATCGGTGGTAGTGAACAAACTGTCCGCACCCTCGGCAGCGCTGAAACCATTGAAGATTTAAGAAATTATCAAATCTCTTTACCTAACGGTGATACGGTCCCCTTAAGCAATTTAGGGACAGTTAGCGATAGTTCCAGTGATCCTCGACAAATGGCCCTCTTAGATGGGCAGCCAGTGGTGGGTTTTTCGATTTTACGGGGGACTGGCAGCACCTTGGTGACGGTAGAAACAGCCGTGCGTCAAGAAATCGAGAATTTAAAGAAAAAACTGCCCGAAGATCTTAAATTTCAATTAATTTTTACCCGTGCTGACTCAATTCGTGCTAGTTACGAAAGCCTTCTTAGCGATCTCCTGATTGGTTGTCTGATGACGGTGATCACGGTGGGTCTATTTTTAGGCAATTGGCGCGCCACGATTATCACGGGTTTAGCCCTGCCTTTGTCGATTTTCCCGACTTTTTGGGTGATGCAGTCCCTAAATTATACCCTTAACGGCATGACCCTACTGGCCTTAGCTTTAGCTTTGGGTAATCTGGTGGATGATGCGGTGTGTATGGTGGAGGACATCGATCAACATTTAGCTATGGGTAAAAAACCCTTGCAAGCGGCTTTTGATGCCTCAAAAGAGATTGGATTAGCCGTTTTAGCCAGTGCGGCGGCAATTATAGCGGTATTCCTGCCGGTTGCTTTTATGGGCGGTGTGCCGGGGCAATTCTTTCAACCTTTCGGCGTTACGGTGGCGGTTTCTACCCTATTTTCCAGTTTGATCGCTGTCACCGTCACCCCGATGTTAAGTGCCTATATTCTACAGCCGAAAAAGCTGAAAACCGGTGATGGTAATCCCTCCTCGCGCCCGCGTTTTCGTCCCTACAAAAGTTTGTTAACTTGGTCCCTACGTCATCGAATCCTGACTTTATTGGCGGCTTTGGCCTTTTTTATCGGTAGTTTACAGTTAGTTCCCTTGATTCCGAAAGGATTATTTAGTTCCGGGGATACCGGATTAAGTACAATAAGCCTAGAATTGCCTCCCGGTGCGACTTTGAATGATACTGTTGCCGTGGCTAATCAGGTGAATAGTTTACTGCAAAAAAATCCCGCCGTCGCTAATGTTTTGGCTATTCCGGGAGATTCGGGACGGGTAAATACGGGGTTAATATATGTTAATTTAGTTCCTAAGGAACAGCGATCGCTCACTCAACGGCAATTTGAGGAACAAACCCGCCTGGATTTCCAGAAGATACCTGGTGCTAGAGTTAGTTTTCGGGCGCAGGGTGGAGCAGGAAGCACTAAGGATGTCGCTATTATTTTAAAAAGTGAAAATGGCGATATTTTAACCCAAACTGCCCAAAAATTAGAGCGAGAAATGCGAGCTTTACCCGGTTTTGTCGAGGTCAGTTCCGGGGTAAGTTTAGTTAAACCGGAGATCATTATTCAACCGGATACCGTGCGGGCTGCCGATCAGGGAGTCTCAGTCAGAGCGATCGCCCGTACTGCATCTTTAGCTTTAATCGGCGATAATGAGTTTAATTTAGCTAAATTTAACCTTGCTGACCGACAAATTCCCATCCGGGTGAAGATTGCCAACGATGGACGCAGTGAGATAGAAACTCTGCAAAATTTGCGCGTTCCTAGCAGTAATGGTACATTAGTACCGCTTAACTCGGTGGCGACAATTAGCTTAGGTAGTGGACCTGCGGAAATTCAAAGATTCGATCGTCAACGTCAGGTTAATATTGGAGCTAATTTAGAGGGAGTTTCGTTGGGAAGTGCGGTGACACAAATTCGCGCTTTACCAATCATGAAAAACCTACCCCCAGAGGTGACAGAAGAACCCTTTGGTGATGCTCGTATTATGCGCGATATCTTCGCTCGTTTTTTGGGGGCGTTAAGTTTAGCAATTATTTCTATCTATGGGATTCTGGTCTTATTGTATAACAATTTCCTCTATCCCTTAGCGATTTTAACTTCCCTTCCCTTATCGATTGGTGGTACTTTAATCGCTCTTTTAATTACCCAAAAAGAGTTAGGTTTATACGCTTTAATTGGCATAGTTTTACTGATGGGATTAGTCACTAAAAATGCGATTCTGTTAGTAGATTTTGCCTTGAGTGGTCTTCAGGAAGGGAAACCGCAATTTAAGGCGGTGATTGATTCGGGAGTCTCTCGTTTACGACCAATTATTATGACCTCCGTTTCCACAATTGCCGGGATGTTACCGATTGCTTTAGCTTTAGGTGCAGATGGGGAAATTCGCGCACCGATGGCAATTGCTGTTATTGGTGGTTTTACCACTTCCACCCTATTAACTTTGGTGGTTGTGCCAGTAATCTTTACTTATATCGATAGTTTTTACTATTGGTTGCGGGGATTATTTGTTAAACAAAAACCCACGTCGATTTAGTAGTAATACCGCACAGAAAACGGGTTTCTCGGAGAAACCCGTTTTCTACTCATGCAAAAGTCAAAAAGGGGAATAAATAATCAGTCTTTAATAACCAGATTTAGTATAAAATATCTTGCTGAAAGCTTGAGAAAAAACCCAGAGAAACTAACCCATGAATCCCTTGACAGTCACACATCAAACTCTATCCCTTCCCCCCATGGGCTGCGGTACTTGGGCCTGGGGAAATCGTCTTCTCTGGGGTTATGATGAGAGTATGGATAGCCAGTTACAAGCGGTTTTTAATCTCTGCGTCGAGCGGGGTGTCACCCTATTTGATACGGGAGACTCCTACGGGACAGGCAAACTCAACGGACAGAGTGAGAAGCTATTAGGACGCTTTACAGGGGAATATAGCGGTTATAACGCTGATCATATCCGTATTGCCACCAAACTCGCCCCTTATCCTTGGCGTTTAACCCGTCATGCCATGGTGAAAGCTTGTCAAGCTTCGGCAACCAGATTAGGCCGCCCGGTGGATTTAGTGCAAATGCACTGGTCAACGGGCAATTATGCGCCATGGCAGGAGGGGGGATTATTAGACGGATTGGGGGATTGTCTGGAAAAGGGGTTAGTTAAAGGAGTCGGTTTATCCAATTTTGGACCGAAAAGATTGAAGTCTGTCTATCAAAAGTTTGCCAGTCGCAGCATTCCTATTACCAGTTTACAGGTACAGTATTCTCTCCTTTCTACCTATCCTCTCACTGACTTAGGATTAAAGGAACTATGTGATCAATTGGGCATTAAAATTATTGCCTATAGTCCCTTAGCTTTGGGGTTATTAACGGGGAAATATCGAGATAATAAAAACTTACCCCCCGGATTACGTCGCTTCCTTTTTGGTCAATTAATTCCCGCTATTTCTCCTCTGATTAGTTGTCTAGAAGTTATCGCCCAAGCTAAAAATAAAACTATTAGCCAAGTTGCTTTAAATTGGTGTATCTGTAAGGGAACAATTCCTATCCCCGGAGCTAAAAATGTTCGGCAAGCTGAGGATAATTTAGGGGCTTTAGGATGGAGTTTAGACAGTGGGGAAATAACAGAATTAGATAAAATTGCCGCGGGTTTGGATAAAAAAATGGTGCAAAATATCTTTCAAACTAAATAGGGTATGCTGAATAAATCTAAAAACCTTGAAAGTGCCAGCGATTGGAGTGATTGGGGGGAAAATTCAGGTACTTTTTCCCTGAAAATGGGTAAAACCCCACACCCCACACCCCACACCCTGCCACC
Organism: Microcystis wesenbergii FACHB-1317; assembly: GCF_014696875.1. GTDB lineage: Bacteria > Cyanobacteriota > Cyanobacteriia > Cyanobacteriales > Microcystaceae > Microcystis > Microcystis wesenbergii_A. Next base: position 7,250 of record NZ_JACJQV010000104.1, read on the forward strand.
AGGAAAAACTTTTTCAGCAAACCCTAAGTATTGTCTTGAGAGACCAATTTTAAGCTAGGACGGGGTTGGATTGTTCCCCCGTAAGCGACGGCAGTATGAGGAGATAGGACAAGATGAGGAGATACACCTAGGGAAATTCGATAGATTTCCTCAGCTTTATCCATTAATTGCTGTTTAACTGGCTCTTTCGGCAAATTTTGCCGCCAAGCTAGGGGAATCCCCTCGATACCGTTGTACAATCCCGCCCAAATCCCCGCTAAAGTGGTGGTTAATTGCCGTTGATAGGGACTAGAATTAGCGCGACGCACGCTCACGGCGAAATCCTCGGTCGTTTGCAGAAAAGTATAGAGAGAAGCTGCGATCGCAATTCCTAAAGGTGAGATATCTTTCGCCCAAGCCGATAAAGTGGAATCTAGGGGACGATTTTGCCCTAAAGCTGACTGAATCTGCTCTAATAGCTTATTCTTGGGGTTAATAGTTAGTAATTGCCCCATTAACTGATTTAAAGGCCTTTTTCCCTCTAATAACAGACCTACTGCCTCTCCCCAAATTATCGCTTCTTGTCGGGTTAACTCGGAAATTAAGCCCTTTTTCAGCCAAAAATTTAATCTAGCTTGCCAACGTTCCCCATGGTCAGGCCAGGTTAAAATCTCCGGCAACAGCACAAATAATAACGCCGATTCCGACTGCTGCCTAGCTGCGATCGCAATGGGCAAATCTTCCTGAGATTGCAGAGCTTGCAAAAGCAGGGTCGTCCTTGGTGTAGCCTCATAGTTAAAGGCTGGTATTAGGGGTTGATTATGCAAGGATTCCCCAATATATGCCCCGATTAACCCTCCCTGAAGGCGATCGAGGGGTGAAAAGACCTTTTGCATAAATTAGCTCAATTTGCCCGGTAGGTGACTTCCTCGACTTTGCCCGGTTGCCCCAGTTGTTTAGCATGGGCATTATTAACGGCAACGTAAACCCCGCCGGCATTACCCGCTCTCACGGTTAATTCTCGGTTTGCTTGCCAAGTGCGATGGCTTCCCTGGGGCAGTACACCCTCAAATTCTGTCTTGCCATCCACCACCACCCGCAGCCAGCAGTCATCTTCCAGTTTTACCTCCACCACCAGCTGCTGATTATTGCTGGTTTTGTTGGCTACTGGTTGAAGGGGGTTGCTTTTCGGTTGGACAATTTGCTGTTGTGGCAAGGAAGGCGGCGGTAAGCGATTCGATTGCAGTACCGATTTTTGCAGGACGTGGGATAGGGTTTGTACGGAACCAATAACTAAGATTAAATAGAGAAAATAGAGATGAATCGGGCGAATTTGAAGACTCGGCAGCGATAAAGACGGTTTTATTCCCCTAAAAAAGTTATTTACCTTGGTGGGAAAACGCCGGCTAATCGTCTCACCATCCAGGGACAGACTATCGGCAAATTGTTTGATTAACCAACGAATATAAATCGGTTCGGGCAATGACTCCAAATCCCCTGCTTCCAGCGCTTCTAGACGATGGCGCGGGATCAAGGTTTTCTGGGCAATTTCCTCGAGAGAAAGGGACTGTTCTAGGCGATTTTTTTGCAAATAAACGCCGATTTCCAGTAATTTGGTGCGCTGTTTATGCTGGGGATCAAGTTGTGATTGGAGAAGGCGAAACATATCGCTATTAGGGGCTGACTTTCAGCTTAGTTAATCTGGCTTGTTAAATATTTCAGTTCATCAAGGGTTAAAAAACGGTAATGACCCAAGGGTAAGGGGGAATTATTACCAGAGTTTAGTTGAATACGACCGATAGCACTGCGATGAAGTTTCAGGACGTGATAACCTAATTCTTCAGCTACACAGCGAATCTGCCGATTTCTTCCCTCCACTAAAATAACTTCTAGTAGGGTTTTTTGGTCGGTTTGCTTGAGAATCTCAACCTGTGCGGGTAAGGTTTTTTTTCCCCCTAAGAGGATACCTTCTCGCCAACGCTGGAGAGCAAGTCGATCAATCGCACCATCTAGCCAAACCCGATAGGTTTTGGGCAAATGATAACGGGGATGGGTGAGGGTGAGGGTGAGTTGACCGTCGTTGGTGAGGAGTAAAGCCCCAGTGGTGTTAATGTCCAACCGTCCTACGGGATGTAACCCCGTCTCGCCAGCAAGGGAGTCGGGCAAAAGGTCAATCACCGTCGGCCGGTTTTGTGGATCCTTACAGGTAGAAACCACACCAAGGGGTTTGTTGATTAGTATATACAATCTTTGGGGACGATTGGCCGGTTCAATTTTTTTTCCGTCTATCTCTAGGTGATCTTTTTCGGGGTCGGCTTTTTCTCCTAACTGCACGATTTTGCCATTCCGTCTCACCCGGCCGGCCACAATCATCTCCTCCGCCCTTCTTCGGGAGGCAATTCCCCACTGAGCAAGGATTTTCTGGACTCTCTCCGCCATTTTTTTTTAGTTTTTAACCCTTTCTATCTACTATTATAGGCATCCTAAAAGGGTTTTTTTCGCCCAAAAAGTGAAGAAAAACCGAATATCTCCGGCTGCCTGTTTGATTTTTTTCTTGGAAAACTGCTCAAAAAAAAGGAGTGATCCCTTGACTTGGGCGGCGGCTTCGGTTATACTTTTTTTATAATGGGAATATGTCTATCTTTATCCAAATGCCCCTGATCGAGCGTATATAAAGTCTTATAAAAATATCATCTCAAAAAGCCGTGAAAAAAGCCAGCAAAATTTTGCCGACAATTGTTAAAAAATTGTAACGACTCCCGGTTCTCCTTCTGGCTCAACTAATACCAAATTTCTAAATCCATGACAGACATCCACGCTCGAATGCTTCTTGCCAAGCCTGCATTCGTTGTGACGCGAATAAAGAAAAATGGTATCATATTTGTGATTTTCTCTCACATATTGGTGAGCAGCAGAAGTTGTTCAAAGAGGGAGAATGCAATTCGCCCCTACAATAATATGATGGCGCCAATGGTAGGGGCGCACCGTGGTCAGTGAGTTTATCGAATGGTATAAGCTGCCCGGGCGTTGAAATTGCTTGTTGAGATGAGGTACTCTTGCAAGGGGCAACCCCCCAACCCTAGGACTGATTCATTCTCCGAATCTAATTCTTTTTTTGCTACCCTTAATCGCTTATGAGGTAAGCTAGGGAGCAGGGAAGTACAGGTTTTTGCTCTCATAGTAGGTTGATTCATGAATCAACCTACAAAGCACGACGTTTTGACAAATTTTCAGCTATGTATTTCCGAGAAATCGACTAAAAACGTTGCCAGATAAGGATTTTAGAGAATGACATAAGAGAGAATGAAACGACCCTAGGGGTTGGGGGGGTTGGGGAAATAAATAATCAGTTTTTAATAACCGGATTTAGTATTACTCCATGACTATCAAGAACTGTTGAAATAGTAGCAAGAGACGAAGTGACTAATCGGAGTAACTTGTCTTTTGTCTCTGCCAAATTCTTATCTTCTGTATTGCGCTGTAAACTTTGAGTATTATAAATTTTTTTAATTAATTCTTCACCAGCATAAAAAACATTACTATCGGAATATTTGGTTGTCCTGGCTTCTTCAAAAAATATATTAATTCCCTCTGACCATTCAGCTTTTAACTCTAAGTCATCTACTTGCTCTAATAGATTATTACTAAGAGATTGAAGTTCTTGAAGCTGCGTTTTGACATGAGGTGCTTTCGCATAAATTCTTCCCCAAGTGGACAAAAAATCAAGAGTTTGTTCGGCAATTAAAGGGGTTCCGTCTGCAAGACTAACTTTAAAAAAAGCGTCGAGGACAGGGGCAAGAAGCGCAAAAATTGGTAATTCCCAACTATTGACAGAAGCGGTAAGAACAAGTAGGCTGATTCTAGATGGACTATCAGGGGGAATACTATTGCGAGATAAAATTGACGCAATAAATAACCAAACAACCTCATTGTTAATCTCGCTGTCATTCTGTAGAAGCTTACGTCCCAATACCCCTAAGCCGATTTCTGAAGCTTTGATCGATCCCAGTGCCAACAGATCTGCAAACTCTCTAACATGACTATCCACCCTTCTCAGATTGCCGAAAGCTCTATCAATTTCTTCTCTAGCGTTATCACTATCGCCAGAGTCTAAAAATTGTTGTACTCTTCTAAGCATCGTTGTCATTCTGTTTGGGGCGAAGGGATAAAGGTAAGACCACTGCGAATTTCAATATCTACACGGGCGTTTTTAGTTTTACGTTTAGAATCCTGAAATGAGTGCGGTTGTGCCTCTGGAGTGACACCACCTTGCTCACTAGCATTTGTAACAAAGCGTTCAGCTTTTCTAAACGCTTGTTTCCGTTCCTCTCGTTGAAATTCGCTGCATTGCCCTTTAATATTAGCAAGAATTGACATCCTCACCGCCGTAAACGGACGGTGATTCCCAAACCTCACGATTTGGGTTTCTGCTTCTTTCCCGAAGGATTTTTCGCACCTGCCGTCCCAGTTTTACTCTGTTCTGGTCTTATGGTCGCTCTACAGACTGACACCGCAAGCCCTGCGGCCAAAATGTTTTTACTAGCGTTAATATCTCGGTCATGGTGAGTCCCACAGTCTGGACAATCCCACTCTCGAATATTTAACGGCATTTTCAAGGGCAATATACCCGCAATTACTACATCTTTTAGAGCTAGGAAACCATCTATCTATTTCGATGTAGTTTCTCCCATACCAACGGCATTTATAGGCTAATTGTCACCCCCCCAACCCCCCCGACGTCGGGGGGGCAAGGGTAGGGCTGATTCATTCTCTAGTTTGATTCCTTGTTTGTCTGTCTTCAATCGCTTACGGGGCAAGCAAAGCAAGGCATTTTAAAAATTTTTCAGATATTTGTTCTGAGAAATTGACTGAAAACCTTGCCAGATAAGGATTTGATTGAATGACATTTGCGAGAATGAAACGACCCTAGGGGCAAGGGGGGGGCAGCTTACATCAGATATTGCCTGAGATAATTTCGGGTTTTTGACCATATTCTTGACGGCTAAATTCTCAACCACAATCGTTTGGTTTTCACGAACTAA
>NZ_JACJQV010000105.1 GCF_014696875.1 Microcystis wesenbergii FACHB-1317
AGACTTAATAGAAGGGATTGAATTGGCTATGTTAGAAGTTACTCAAAAAGATATTCGCAATTGGTTTACTCACTGTTGCTACTGTACCTCATAAGTCAGAGAATTGCTATAAATAACAGGTTCAGCTTTAACGGAGAGAAGAGGATTAAATACTATTACAGAGGTTAATCCTAATAGGGTTGCTAGATGTTTTGTGTTCATTGTTTAAGTCTCCTGTGTCAATTTTTTAGAGTTTGTAGTCAAGAATGTTTTCTCTAACCTAAAGGATGTTTCAGAAAAGATCAGAATTTTTCAACTTCCTATCTAGACATCATCTATATCTAGTTTAAAATGGTAAATTCCTCAGCAAAATGGAGAATCTTTGGCACAATTTGTAGATTCTTTGTTTGTTACTGAGGATTAGATTAAGCAAAAATTACCTCAACTGATTTTAAGTCAATAAAATTAACTACTTATTTTTTTTGATTTTGTCTAATTCCGCCAATAATACCGCCTCCTGCTAACAGAATTAGAGCTAAAATTGATGAGGGTTCAGGAGTTGAAGCAGAGACTAACATCAAAGAACGATCGGCTCTACCATCAATGAATTTTAATCCCGCTACTGACTGAGTAGCCCCTGCATTTACTAACAAGTCACTGAATTCTTGAGAAAAGAATAATTCAATTCCTTCAAGCACGAAAGTCAGAGTATTAAGATCAATATTAGGAATACCTGATGATGCAACATCAAAGACTTGCAAACCTGTATTGGCTGTATCAGTCACAAAAAAATTAAAATCTTCGTCAAAAGAATTGGAAAAATTGCCAATCGTGAATTGTGTTCCTAGTCCATTCAACTTGGTGGTATCTACCTCAAAGGTAAACGTTCCTAAAAACTCTTCTGTTCCGCCCAAGGGAACATAAAGAACAGGGTCATCATCATAGAGGAAAGTATAAGTCGTTCCTCGAACATTGGGGTCAGAATTGGGAGGCAATAAAACGGAACCAATGGAAAAGCCGGGGGCAGGCGTTGCGGTACTTTCAACATCGCTCAGTGTTAATCCAATATTTTCTAAAATAGCTAAAGTATTAGTATTTAGTTCTAGGCTTTCTTTTCCCTCAACTTCTAAATAAACTTGAGGTTCGGCATGAACAGAAAGAACAGGATTAAGAGCGATTACAGAGGTTAATCCTAATAGAGTTACTAGATGTTTTGAGAGCATTGTTTAAGTCTCCTGTGTCAATTTTTTAGAGTTTGTAGTCAAGAATCTTTTCTCTAACCTAAAGGAGGTTTCAAAAAAGATTAGAATTTTTCAACTTCTTTTAAGAAACTTATGGTTAACTGTAGTTGAATTTACTCAAAAGAGTCAACCAAAATACTTGAGTATAGTTGCTGATTATTGATTCTGTATTTTGCCAAACATTATCCTTTTCTCAAACGTTCCACTAATTCAACCGCACAACCGATGCCACTTTCATGAAATCCGTAGGAATCAATGCCTCGTTTTTTGATGTGGAAATATGTCCCTGAGAAGTAAATAGGGCCAGTTTCATTGAGTTGATAAATTTGTTTTTGGGCTTCTAGAGTATTCATGTCATAAGCTGGATGTCGATACTTAAGAATGCGGATAATTTTGTCTTCATCAATGGCGATAGGTGGGGTATCTAAGGAAACAAAATAATCTTTCTTGGCGGTAAAATTATGGACTTTGTTAGCATAATAAGTCACATAAGTATAAAGCTTTCCTTCTTTAGTTACTTGCCCATAATTCCAGGATTGCCATTTACTGCGATCGGGGTTCATAATAACTGGATCAGTGTGAACAGTTACGGCGGTTTCATTATACTTAAAACAGCCTAGGATGTTTTGTTCTAATTCAGTTGGTTCAGCAAGTATTCCTAATGCTTGATCAGCGTGAGTAGCCATAACCACCTTATCATAAACTTCTTCATCTGTGGTCGTTTTTATCGTTACTTTTCCGTCTTCTCTTTTTTTAACGGAAATCACTTCTTGTTCAGTGCGAATGGGTTTCTTTAAAGCATCTTTGACCCTTTCAACATAACGACTGCTTCCCCCTTTAACGGTTTGCCATTCGACCGTTTTTCCCCCCAACCCTCCTTGGTCATGAGTCATAAAAAAGCTGATAAAAGTTGAAGCGGGAAACTCCATTAATAAATCAGTAGGAATTGACCAAACGGCTGACCCCATTAGCATGACAAAGTTATCTCGAAAGGCTTGGCTATAGTTATTTTTATCTAGATATTCTTGCATAGAAATTCTCGTTTTTCCTTCCCAAAAATCAGCCCGTGCTTCTGAAAAAAAACGTTTAGCTTCTTGATAACAAGCGACTAATTCAGAGGATTGCTGACGAGCAAATTCTTCCATCGGCAGTTCTAAATCTAGGGAATTAAACTGCATTCCAGTATCCAAATTATAAAAATTAAATCCGCCTAAATGATCTTGAGTCTCTGCTCCTAAATCAGCAAAAAATTTCATCAAGTTGGGATAATTAGGTTTATTACAAACCACAAAAGCCGTATCAAAAGAAATGCGTTGACCATCTTCATCCAAATCTAAGGTGTGAGCATGACCGCCGACACGACTACTTTTTTCATAGACATCAACCTCATATTGATCTTGAAGATAATAGGCGATGGGAGAGCCAGAAATACCCGAACCAATGATTGCTAATTTTTCCATGATTTTGTCCTTGAATAAATTGTGAAGTGGCTTAATTAGTGGGGGGAAAATTGAAGAAACTTTCCTAACTATTCTCCGAAGAATGTTGATAGTCAGGATGGGACTTTTGGGACTGACTTAAACTCAGCAAAAATAAGACAAAAATGACTAACATTAATGAGAAGATATACCGAGTTCCCATCATGGTCATGACAATAGCTGATAGAATGGGGCCGGCGGTACAACCTGCACTATAAATTGAGGTAAAGACAGCACTCCCGGAGGATAATTCATTAAGGGTAACGGTAGAACCAATGAGGGCTAACGATAAGGGAAAAATGGGACTCATTCCTACCCCAGAGACAAAAGCTAAAAAGGGGGTAATCATGGGATTTTCGATTAAAGATAAGCCAAAAACTGAAACAATTACAATAATTACACTACCGACTAAAACCTTAACTTTACCCATCTTATCGGCTAAATGAGTAATAGGAACGGTTGAAATTAATCCGCCTAAAATAAACAAGCCAAAGATTAAACCCATGCGCTCAATACCATAGTTTTGTTCGAGTAAAAAAAGTGGATAAAGAGAAACTAAGGTGGCAACACTGAAGCCATAAGCAAAAGCTCCTTGTAGGGGAAGTTTGAGCTTTTGAATAATGCTAAAGTTGGGCTTTTGAAACTTAACCGTTTTCTCTGGTAATCCAAAAAAGACAACAACAATTCCACTTAAAATCAAGCCACTTCCTAATAAAAAAGTGATCTTAGGAGAAAGATTATAGGCGACTGCTCCCATAATCGGACCGATACCAAAACCTAAGCTAAAAGCTAAAGCATCTAAACCATTAACCATGGCTCGATTTTGATCATTACAAAAATAGTTAATAGCGGTTTGTCCAGAAATCAGATATAAACAACAGGCCAAACCCATAACGCCACGAATGATAAACCAAAGAGATAATTGAGTAGTAAAGGCAAATAGAGGTGCAGTTATTCCCATTAAAAGGAATCCTAACATCATGGTTTTTCTTAATCCAATTTGGCGAAGAATACTAGCCACAATCGGTGTTCCTGCGGCAATGACAAAAAAGTAAAGAGTAGAATTTGCCCCAATAACAATATTGTCGTAACCCTTTTCTTTCATCAGGGTAGAAATAAAGGGGTTAAATAACCCTAGGGAAATTCCCGATAAAAAGGCCACTAAATAAAGGGCGGGAAGTCCAACAGAAAAGGGAGAATTGGCATTTTTAGTCATCATGGGAAAATTCCAGCACAAGGTTCATAAGGGGGTTTTTAAAGAGGCGTGGGTCGATAAAAATGATAGGGAGACGGAAGATTAACCCCCTGTAACTTCAGACTTTGCAGACGATAGAGATAAGCTGCACCGCGCATGATGTGAGTTGCTACATCCACCACTTGACGATTTTCGGAAAATTCTAAATAAGTTCCTCGAACCCAATCGTTAAATGAACCCATCGCCGGACCACACCAAATTTGATAATCCATTGTTCGTTGTGGCTGTCCACTGGTTGCCCAACGAGAAGAAAGCCCTAAATACCAGCGAAAAATTAAAGCCATTTTCCGTTTAGGATTATTATTTGCTCGTTCAATTTGTTCGGGATCTCGCTCTTGAAAATAAGCAAGGGTTTCTTGCCAAACGGCCTCTAATGGTTTTTGGAAAATTTGCTTTTCTATGGTTTGACGAACCTCGGTCGGAATGGCATCAATTCCCTCATAAGTTTGATACAAATCATATAATTTTTGCGCGCGCATGGGGAATAAACTTCCCCGTTTTAAGAGTTGAACTTTCACCCCCATTTCAAACATATCAGCACAAGGGGCCATTACCACATCGGCCATTGCTGCTTGGGCTAATAATTGTTTGGTATGTTCAGATGTTCCCGCTTCAATACAAGCATGATTCACCGAACCTGTGATAATGTAACTCGCTCCCATCATAAAGGCCGCTAAGGCTGATTCTGGAGTACTAATCCCACCAGCCGCCCCCACTCTAATAGAACGCTCATACTGATATTGCTGTTGAATCTCATTGCGTAAGGCAATAATAGAAGGGAGAAGGCAAACCAAAGAACGATTATCTGTGTGACCACCAGAGTCAGCTTCAACGGTTATATCATCGGCTAAAGGAACTTTTTCAGCTAAAGTTGCTTGTAAGGTTGTAATTTGTCCCTGTTCGACTAAAGCTTTCAGCAGTTTAGGGGGAGCAGGTTTTAAGAATTTCTGAGCAACTTCGGTCCGAGAAATTTTGGCAATGATCTTATTTTCGGTTTCAATATCGCCTTGAGAATTGAGATGTAATCCTGATGCTCGGTAACGGACAATATGGGGGGTTAAATCCATATAAGCAGAGGCTTCAACAGTTCTTACCCCATATTTGAGGTAAAGTTCCACTGAACCCCGTTCTAGGGCCTCCTCTGAGGGGCTATGGATTAAATTAAAGGCATATCCTCCATTGGGTAAAGCTTCTTGAATGGTGTGAATGGCTTTTTCAACCCGTTGGGGAACTAACCCGGCTGCCCCAAAACTGGCTAAAAATCCCGCTTTTCCCAAAGAAATCACCAAATCTTCGGAAGCGATACCCCCAGCCATTGCCCCCGCCCCATAAGCATAGTCTAAACCATGAAAGTCACAAAAAGCGCGATCGCCTAATTGTTGGGGTGATAGGGCATTAATCATGCTACGGGGCAGTATATCAGCATTAGGTTCGTGAGAAAGTCCTATCTGGTTATTTTTGACATATACATAACAAGGCTGCTCTAAATTGGCTAATTTTTCTCGAATTCCTTCACTATCAAAGGAGATAGATGGTTTAGGGGAGCTAGTAAGAGGGTTATGGCTAGTTAACATGGGGTTTATTTCTCAATTATTGTTGACTTTAAACTGAGGGAAAAGATGGGTGTTTACTATTCACTGGTAACTGGGGTTATCCCAATTCCATGGTTAATGCACTAACCGAGTAGTCGAGATACACTGGTCTCTGTTAACTGTTCACTGTTCATTGTCTAATAGACACAGGGCGATGTCTTTAATTTCGTAAATTCTTAAGTCTTCTTTCCAAAGACTGGCATCTCCGATAATTGTGATTACATCATCTTCGACTCGAATATCGGAAATATGCACTTCTAAAGACATTAAACGATTTTCGGGTGTAATTTGTCCTCGATATTTCCAGGTGATTTGATGATTAATGGCTTGACCAAAGCGAGGATTTTTGAAAGATTTGCCTAAGTCTAATTGCAGCGCATAAGTTTGCATAGCTTGAAGAATAGACTCAACGCCTAATGCACCAGGCATCACGGAATCTTGATAGAAATGGAAGGGAAAATACCAATCTTCGGGAGTAATTGATTGGCTGGCATAAATATATCCTTTTTGATACTTACCCCCATCTTGAATTAGGAAAACTTTTTCGATAAAATCAAGATAATTTTGAGAAAGACGATAATGGGGTTTTTCAGGATTTACTGAATAGAAGGTTTGGTGAGTTAAGGAATCTTGTAAATTAATTTCCTGTAGGGTTAAATCGGATAAATTATTCAGTTGATACCAAGGTTTAAGACGTTTTCCACCATCAAGTCCCACTTGATTCGCTAACACGGCTGTGCTAAAGTCTCCAAAGACCATATTTCCCCGATAAAAAGGCTCACCTTCACAAGATAACTCAAACTCAAACTTTTGAATAATTGCCCCTTGAATAGCGGTGGTAGAAAGGAGACGAACTTTATCCGTAATGGTTTTATTACGGAGGTCAATTTCTTTGAGAATTGTTCCCTGTCCATCCAAATTACGAAAATGAAGATCATCTTCTGGGAATAATAAAGTTGCTCCCATATAAACCCCTAAGAAAATACAAGGTTGACCGGCAATTTCAATATAAGTACAGTAGGGCAAAGTGGGATAGGCATTATGGTTATAAAACCAAGCATTTTCTTTGACATCAAATTCGGTAATAATTTCCGATGGTTTTTGCAATTCATGACGTTTACCTTCGATGTCTAATACCCGACTGACTAACTGAAACTCCCCGTTAGGTAAACGAACCGATTGACGATTTTCATAAATGTCAAATTCTGATCCCAAACAGGCAGCCACTGATCCTTTAGCAAAGGTTTTTAATTGGTTTTCATTAAATAAAACCGATGACTGTTTTGATAATTGGGAAATATGGGGTAATGTTACTGACTCAATGGGTGGGAAAATACTGGGAATGGTGTCTGTTTTTTCTACCAGTTGAACACCAATATTTTTAATAGTAGCAATGGTTTTTCCGCCAAAAATAACATCCACATTAGCCAGAAGATAAGGTTGAGGAGAAAGTCCAATTTCTAACACCTCCATTTGATACATTAAAGTTCCATGTTGGGGAGTCACTTGTCCCCGAAAACGGGCTGCTTGGGTTTGATTAGGAATCACCTGAAAACGAGCATCTTTCCTGTGAGTTTGTAACCCTAACCATAAACAATAAAATTGCACCAGTTGGATACTTCCTTCAATCATTAAATTCCCCGGTAAAGTGGGGTCATTTTTAAAATGACAAGAATAATACCAGTCCTCAGGAGTGATCTGTTTTGCTCCCACTGCTAACCCTAGTCCAGCTATTCCTCCTTGAGGATTTACCATCATCACTTTCTCTAACATTAAGAGTTTTTCTGGGGGTAATCTGAGGGAAGAATTTAAGCCATTTTGTTGATAGTTTTTCCCTAAACAAGCCTCAATATTGCCTTGACTTAGATTAAGAAGTTCTTCTTTTTTAAAGAATGACTTAGAACAAGTTAAAAGAGGAGTAAACTGTTGTCTTTTAATCAAGTTTCTTTCTTTTTCTTCAGCCTCTTTTAGCACAATTCCCTGTCCTTTTTCTAATTCTTCATCAGAAAAGAGTCCAGCACAACCGTCATGAAGTTTCATCCAAACTTGATCCCCAATTAACACCTCTCCTTGGAAGAAAATTAATAAGCTATCATCAGTTTTAACCGAAGAGGTGATCTTAACTCGACACCGTAACAACTTAACATTTTCAGGTTGTTCAAATAAGAAGGTTGCAGATAAATCTAATAAACGGAAAGAGCGTTTTCCTTGATTTTCAAAATCTGTCCCGATATAACTTAATAGCATCAGGAGTCCGTGGCCGGCTTCTTTACAAATTCCTACCGTTAATTGACCATCTACTGCATACCAAGCATCTTCTGGTACATCATATTCTGTTTCGATGAAACCTGATTTATAATCACCTAATTTTCCTTCTAATTGAGTCACCCGACTGACGAACAAAAAGGGAGGAGACGGCATTCTGACTCGTTGGGTATAATGATCAATGGGTTCATATTCTTGACCAAAAACCTTAGAGACTTTACCTTCAATAAATTCGAGGATCTCAGGTTGATCAAATAAACAAGGTTTAACGGTTTTAGGATGAGAAGAAATAACGCTTGTTCTTGAATGATCAACCGTAGAAATGGTTGGAACTTGGGAAAGAAGTTGAGTAGAAGAAGCGACTAAAACAGCGACTTTTTGAGAAGCAGTATTTTCTCGAATAATTGAATTTTGTTGCTCAGTTTGGGGTTCAATATTAGCTTTGGGTGCTGTGGTTAACACTGTCTTAAAAATCGCCTCTAAGGTTTCTGCTTCATCTGTTAAATAAAGAGGGGATAAGTCTAGTTCTACCCCATGACTGACTAATTGTGCTAACATCTTAATAATGGTCGCTAAATCATCAGCACCTCGACGATTAATACACAATGCAAGATGCTCTTTTTGACCAAGAGTTTCCGATATCCAACGAGAACAACTTCCTCCTGATCCTAATTCTAGAAAAATTTTTACCCCGTCTTGATAAGTGCGTTCAATTAAGCGAGGAAAATCTAACATTTGACACATTCCTTGACTTAAATGCTCACCAATTTTCTCTTGTTCTAAGGCCAGAGAATCATAATGAGAAGAGGAATAAAAAATAGTATCAGGTGGTGTTCCTATTGTCACCGTATTTAGCTTAAGAAACTCATTGTATTCTGATTGCATAACTTCACAATGTAAAACCATATCAGAAGGCGAACGAAACCGATCACATTGTAATTTTTCAATCACCCGTAAACAACCTTGAGAATCTCCTGCGATCGCAACTTCTTGAGGGGTATTAATATGGGTTAAATAAACCTTACTTTCTGTTTTTAAACATTCCTGAACTGCTTCAGCTGTAGCCATTAAAACATAACTACTCCATGAATTTTCATCTATCGGTTGACCCCAAGATTCTGCAACGGCTTGTTTAGCTCCCATTAAACGGGTTTTAAATAGGGGAGAAGAATGAACAAATCGACTTCCTTGATCCGCATTTGGCCAGACTCCTAATGAATACATCATGGTACTTTCTCCCATGCTATAACCGAAGGCAGCATCAGGTTTAATCTTGAAATATTTCTGCATAATTTCGGTGAATAAAACCGCAAAACCTGTTCCCGTTTCTAAGAGAGATAAAGGGTTAGCAATGAATTGAGTTTCTAGGGTTTCTAAGTCTTGTTTAGAAAGGGGAGATTGACGGCGAGGATAAAGAGAGTTTGCTTGAAAAAAGGTAGCAGGATCACTAATTAAACTCTCTGCTCTCTCCCATAATTTAGGGAATAATTGAAAAAGATTTCTTCCCATTCCTAAATAGGAGTTAAAAGCACCCGGATAAACAAAAGCGACTTTACCCACTTTTCCTAACCGTTTAGGGGTGAAATAACTTCCTTGGGGACTTTTCCACGGCTTTCCTGTGTGAAAGGCTTTATCAATTCCTTTTTTAGCCTGTTTAATTTCCTTTTGTAAAGCTTCTTTGTTATTCCCAACAATTGCTACAACATAAGGAGATTGAGAATTCTGTTGAAACTGAATAAAATTCTCTTTGGCCAGATGGGGTAAGGAGAAACTGTTTTCAATACTCTCGGTTAAGTTATCAAGCTGACTTTGTAGAGATAAACTATCATTTCCAGCGAGGGGAAATAGATAAAATGACCCATAGGGTAAATAGCCATTATTGGCTGTACTTTGAGGAGTTGCTTCTGATAAAATTAAATGACTATAAGTATTGTTTTGAGTGACTAAATTAAGCGCAGCATAGCGTTTTTCTTGTCCTTTTTCAAGAAACCAAGGAAGTGATACATCAGGTAGATAAAAAGGACTATTTTGCCATTCTTGAGTAAGATTAGAAGTTAACAGTTGATCGGCAGCAGGAAGATAACGATTTTTTAAGCAAAGTGCTGTTTTAATTAAGCTAATTAAATCCTCAGTTATCCCTAAGTTATTATTATTCTCTTGGACTATTCCGACTGCACAAGTTAGGTTATTATGATTAGCATAATAAGCTTCTAATAACCCTTGATCTATCTCTCTTGAGGAAACAGCTAAATAACCAATATTTGAGGGGTGAATCTTAGCATTTTTAAATGCTTGCTGACAACTTTGTTTAATCGCAACTGATCGAGAAGATAAGGGGTTAACTATTTTACTAAAGCTATCAATAATCCCGTAAAAAAGCGTATTATTATTGTTGGGGATTGTTTCATAATCTTTGAGGATTAAAGCTCCGCCAATAATAGACTCACAATTCCTATTAAGCGCACTAATAATAACTGTATCAACTTCTTTGGCGGTTAAGAGAATTTGGGCTAATTCGAGAGACTTTAATAAAGAATCAGATCCTTGGGTTAATTGAAAGGGAACAATGGAACAATTCCATAATCTTTCCAATTGATAACTAATATTTTTAAGCTCAGTTTCTTGATTGTTGCTAATATTATTAGCAGTAATTAAAGCGACTTTTTTTCCTATCTTACAAGTACAATCTTTTAACCCTTGATCAGACATCTTTGATAGGATAGACCAAGAATGATCACTGATCGGTTTGTGAGAATAATCAAGGGAGTTTCCTTGATAAATTAAAGCTGATAGTTGTTGACTGGTTAACAGTTGATTAAAGAAGCCACTTATTCCAGCGATCGCTAATTTGGAAGGTTTCATAATATCTCCTGTGAAAATGTAAATAGGGTATCAATTGAGAAAAAATTACAAGCAAACAGTATTCGATGAATTCACCGTATTGTTAAGAAACAAAACATTAAGACAAGAACTCAAAGTAACCTCCATATTAGTTGCTTCTAAATAAATTTTCCCTTGAGAATGATAAGCAAGTGCATTAGCAATTACCTTAGTATCACTGTGTTCATTAATGGATAATTTTATCCAAAATTCTTGATTAAAAGGGAGGGAACTAAACTGCTCAAGCTCATTTAGTTTTAGGGGTAAACTACCCGAATTGTAGTGTTTTCTGACCCAAACTAAAAGACATTGAAACAAGAGATCAGCCGTATAAGAATTAAAGGATTGAACGCTAAACTGTCCTTGATCTTGTGTAGAAATTGGAGGTAAGTAACAGTTAAAAAGAAGTTCGTTGTTATTAATTTCTAAGATTTTCTTAATTCCTTGAAATCTGGGCTGATGAAACAGAACTCCTTCTTGATAGGGTTGGAAATTAAGGGAAGGTTCCTTAACAGGCTGAATACTTTCCTCAAGTTTTCTCTCAGCTATTACTTGTTTAGTAATATTAATAATCGCCCGATAATGATAAAGGGGAATTCCTTTAGCGGTTTCACTCCAAATTAAGGCTTCAAATTTAATTTCATCTTCTGTTTTCTCAACTTCAGTCAGATCCAAACAATACAAATTAGCTAAACTTTTATCAAAGACAACTCCTTTAAGCACTTGATAGTTATGACAACTTAAAAAATGATATCCTTTATAAAGTTGTTCGCAACTATTAGTGATCCATGCTAACGCACACATCGCGGGTAAAACTGCATTTCCCCCAATGACATGATCATAAACGAAAGGGTTTCCTCGTAACGTCAACCGACGATATAAACGGTAACTATGCTTTTGCGGTGTAACCAGTTTAGGAGAAGGAGAAATAGGGTTACTCATGACAATAATTTGAGGGGTTTTAGCTTGAGTTTGGGTTAATTCTTCTGCTAACATTTGCGCCCCTGTTTGTTGAGGAATGACCTTAATATTTTGCTGCTCAAATAACTGTTTAAGCTGTGGTGTCACCATTCCTCCATCCCAAGGACCCCACCCAATAGAAACAACATGACAGTTAGGATATTTTTGTTGAAGTAAATAAGCATATTTGTTCAAAATTTCGTTAGCTAAAGAATAGTCAGATTGACCGACATTGCCATAAAATGAAACAAAAGAAGAAAATAAAGCAATAAATTTTAATCGGTTAACTTCTACCGAACCTAATAAACTATTTAACCCATCAATTTTGACAGTATAAACCTTATCAAAATCCTGTTCAGTTTTGTTTTCAATTAATTTATCGGCTAACGTTCCCGCACCATGAATAATGCCCGTAATCTGTCCCCAACGTTGAATAATCGGTCTTAAAGTTGCTTTTAGTTGCTGTGAATCGGTAACATTAACACTGCAATACTCGGCTTTTCCTCCTACTTTTTCAATCTCTGATAAGGTTTGCTTAATTTCACGACTTTGACAGAGTTGTTGATACAGTGCTTGAACTTTTTTTGGAGTTGGTTTTTCATTTTGAGTTGTTAAATGTTGCATAATTTGCTTTTTTAACTGAGACTCATCTTGACAAGAAAGACTCCATTCAGGTTCAGGATATAAAATTTGCGAACGACCTAATAAAATAAATTTACAATGATATTGTTGCGCCAAATAGATAACGCATTGAGCCGTAATTCCTCGGCCGCCACCACTGACAATAACCACAGAAGATGAATTAAGTTGAGTATCATTAATCATGGGGAAAATACCGTGTTAGTTGATAGTTGATAGTTAATAGTTAATAGTTAGTAGAGACTAGCTAAAAATCGGAATTTAGACCGCAATTCATCTAAATAACTATAATTATGTAGGGGCGCAAGCCTTGCGCCCAGCTAATTTTATTCTAACTATTAACTTTTGCCTATTTACTGCTAAAAGAAGCTAATTCACAAGTCAAAGTCATTCGACCTTTTGGAGTATAACCTACCTCTTGAATTAAGCTATTAGGATCATGTAATTCAGCTAAAACAATTTGAGCCGTTGTCATTTCATCTAAGTCGGGACTAATATCTAGAGCGCGACAGAAGACCGATTCCCACTCTAGATTTAAGGTTTTCGTTAAGCCAAATAAACCGCCACTAATAGGGCTAAATTCTCGTTTTCCACTGAGACCAAATTCTCCATCTAAACGGGTTAAGCTGAGAAAACAACTGCGTCCTTGACTGGCCGCTTGCGTCAGAGAAGATTTAAGATGTTTGGCTAGTAAAAACACTTGTTTAACAATCGCTTGATCAGAATTAATTGAAGTCTCTTGATCTTGATTAAACCCCTGAGAGAGAGGATGTAAATGAATAAATGTGCCGATCAGTCCACAAGTTTTAAATATATCTCCCAATTGTGCTTGTAAATGTTCTTCACTTAAATGATTGAGAACAAAATGTCGAACCCCCGCAGGAAGAGAAGAACGCACAGGAATAAGGAATTGAGGGAAACTGAGAACCACAACTTGCCAGCCTTGGTTTAGCAAACTTTGAGCAACTTGGGCAGTAGTAGATGAACCATCATCGGTCACCAAACAGGTTTGATCAGGGGTTGAGGGAAAATCCCAATAATCAGGTGCAGCAAGGGGCTTCAGTTTCATTTGATAACGTCCAATATCACCGTGTTTTCGATGGTTAGACTGGGTAGAGGTAACAACTAAGCTATTTTTTTTTCTGTCACCATCATTTTCTCCCTCAAATACTGAACAATGTGGGCTAGGGTACGTTTTTCTGCTAATGCTTCAGGGCTAAGTTTGGGCAACCCAGAGAAAGCTTCTTGCAGACTTCCCATGATTTCTACCCGTTTGATCGAGTCAATGCCTAAATCTGCCTCTAAATCCATTTCTAATGCCAACATTTCCGTAGGATAGCCTGTTTTTTCACTGACAACCTCTAATAAGGCTTGACTCAGTGCATCATCTTGAATGGAGTCTAAAGAAGGTTCGCTCACTCCTGACACAGGTTCAGGTGTAGAGATGGGTGCAATGGGTTGACGAGGTTCTAAATAGTTGACAATGGGGGAAATGTGAACGGGTTCAGGTTCGGGAGTCCGTAAGGGTTGAGGTGCAATGTTTAAAGGTTGAGGTTCTAGAGTTCGTAAGGGCTGAGGTTCAGACTTAAAAGGGGTAGGATCAGGAAAACTAACAGAGGAAACCTCTGAATTTGGCCGATCAAATTTTGAATTCTCCGAAGAAGCAGCAGGAGTAGAGAGTTCGTCAATTTGAGCAACTACTGTCATCTCTTTTTGTTTGAATAACTGCAACACTGATTGAAAACTCTGGGATTGATGTTTAATGTACTCTTCGTGAACCTTGGCAAGACTCTGTTGATATTGGTAGAATGCTTGTAAAATAGGGTTGGTGTTGTTAGAAATAGCGTTGTTCATAGTCATGGTTACAGTTTGATCTTGAGAAACAATAGATAAATTGAGTGTTGGAATTTCCTCTGAAAGAGGCTGAGAATCAGAAGGATAAAGGTTGACGGAAGGAATAGAGGCTAAAATTTCCTCGTTTTCCGACCCTTTCACTTCCTCACACTTAGATTCAACCGTTTGGAAATCAACTGAAGGTTCTATTTCCGCAGGTGAATCAGGTTGTAATGCAGCTCCGATCAAAGCTTTGGTTTTATCGCTGATGTAGTTGGTTGCATTCAGCTTAAGGGTCATACCTTTGCGTTTGCTTGAGGAAGTCTTCACCGTCAAAGCTGCATTTTCCAGATCGTTTAACGGTAAACCTAAAACTCGAAGCTGTATTACTCCTTGTGACAGCTGAACATCACTGTCCTTTTGCCGACTGGGGTTGAGCGCAATGGCAAGATGAGGGCGATCGCCTAAGATCTGTTTAACTAAGTTAGTGAGAATTTGGCGCGGTCCAATTTCCACAAAGCAATATCCGCCTTGAGCATAAATATTTTCAATTTGTTGGACAAACTGAACCGAATTCAACAACTGAGCTTCTAAAAGCTGACGCATCCCTGATAAATCTTTGGGATAAGGGGCCGCCGTCACATTAGCATAAACCGGAAGTTGGGGCGCATGAAACGTCACTTGATCCAACGCTTTCCCAAAGGGTTGACTAGCATGACGTACTAGAGAAGTATGAAAAGCAGCAGACACGGGTAAAGGCGTAACCTGATAGCCTTGAGAGCTTAAAATCTTCTCAATAGTGGCAATTTCTGAGGCTAATCCCGATAATACCACCTGTTCAGGTGCATTATAGTTAGCAATCTGCACATTGGCCATTCCTTCAACCCATTGCGCTATCTGAGATACTTTCCCCGTCACCGCTAACATCGCCCCTTGAGGGGTGGCTCCTTTCGGTGCGGCCATGGCCTGGCCTCTAGCTTGGATCAAGTAATAATAATCGTCGTCGGTGAAAACGCCTGCGGCCCAGAGTGCGGTTAATTCCCCAAAACTGTGACCGGCCACAAAATTTGGCTTAAATCCCGTCTTTTGCAACGTTTTATACAGTCCTACACTGAAAGCCCCGATCGCAGGTTGAGCATTTTCCGTCCGTTGCAGTAAAGAGGTTTGCCGTTTTTCGTCCACCTCGTTAAAGGTAGGAATCGGAAATACTCCTGCTGAAAGGGGCGTTAAACCCGCTTTAGCTCTCAATGTATCCAATTTTTGATAAGCGGTTTGGATTTCTGGGAAATTTAGGGCAATTTCTCGACCCATATTCAGGTATTGAGAACCTTGGCCGGGGAACAGTGCTACGACTTTTCCCTCAAGTAATAACCCCGTCTTACGGTAATAAATACCTTGGGGATGTTCCCATGCGTCTGCTTGAGGCTGTTTTTGCAACTGTTTAACGGCTGCTTGCAGTAATTTAATAGCTTCCGCCAAGGAAGTCGCGACAAAGCCAACTCTAGCAACCTTTAAGGGAAGTTGAGCCGATTTGCTTTGATTTTGTAGTTCAATATAAACTTGTGACCCTTGGGGAGATTGCAACTGTTCTAGAGCTTTTTGACAAGTTTGTCTTAATTCTTCAGGATTTTGACCCCAAAGTAAAATTGATTGGGGACGATGATGAATTCGATTTTCCCCTTGGGGTAATTTGGGCGTATATTCTTCTAACACCACATGATAATCTGTTCCCCCAAAGCCAAAGGAACTAACCCCGGCCCGTCTCGGTGTCTTTCCTTTGGGCAACCAAGGACGGGTTTCGGTGTTGAGATAAAAAGGCGAGTCTTCAATCTTAAATTTAGGGTTGGGTTCGGTAATGTTAATGGTAGCAGGAAGAATTTTATGATGTAAGGCCAAAGTCGTTTTAATTAAACTTGCAGCACCCGCCGCCGCCTTGGTATGACCAATTTGAGATTTGACACTACCCAGAGCAATCGTTTGCTTTTCTGCGTTATTTTCGCTAAAAACCTCATTCAGGGCTGTAAATTCACAAAAATCTCCTGCTGGTGTTCCAGTACCATGGGCTTCAACTAACCCCAAGGTAGCGGGAGAAAATCCCGCCTCTTGATAGGCGCGCCGTAAGGATCTAACTTGACCTTCAGGACGCGGTGCATAGATACTTTTAAAACGACCATCACTAGCAGTCCCGATGCCTTTAATTACTGCATAGATGCGATCTCCGTCTCGTTCTGCATCCTCAAGCCGTTTAATCACCAGCATTCCCAATCCTTCCCCTACCATCATGCCATCGGAGGTAGCATCAAAGGGATTGAGACAATCTTTCTTAGAAAAAGCTGGAGTTTTGCTAAAACACATATAATTAAGGATGGAATTATCCGTGTCAAAGCCCCCTGTAAGCATCATGTCACAACGGCCTTCAATTAATTCACTGATCGCCATTTTTAAAGCACTTAAGGAACTCGCACAGGCTGCATCCACCACACAATTAGTTCCTCCTAAATCAAAGCGATTAGTAATACGACCTGCTACGACGTTTGGTAACATACCGGGGAAAGAATTTTCTTGCCAAGGCACATAGGCCGCCTTCATATTTTCGATAATTTTGTCGGTTTGTTCTTGAGATAAACCACTTTTTTGGCAAATTTTCTTCCAGAGAGGATATTGCAGACGACTGGTTAAGGGAGTAATGCTTTTCCAGAGGCCGCTTCCTCCTAAAATAACCCCTGTTGTTTCCCGATTAAACTCTTTTCCTTGGCCATAACCCGCATCTTCTAAAGCTTGTTTAGCCATCACTAAACCAAGTAAATGAGCCGAATCTAAAGCTTCTAACGTATCAGGTGGCAGACCAAATTCTAAAGGGTCAAAATCAATTTTAGGCAAAAAGCCCCCCCATTTACCATAGGTCTTATCAGGTGCTTTCGGGTCTGGATCATAGTAATCTTCTAAATTCCAGGCGCTTTCTGGCACTTCAGTGATTCCATTCACTTTACCGAGAATATTTTGCCAATATTCTTGTAAATTCTTGGCTTGAGCAAATAAGGCCGACATTCCAATAATAGCGATCGGTGTTTTTTGTAAAGCAGTTAGGCTAGAGGTTGAGGATTGAGCAGACATTGTAGGTGTGTTCTCCAATCAATAATATAGCAGTCTGTAGAGACAACGAATAGTTCTTAAAGAATGAACAAAGAATTGTTTGATTCCCTTTAGCTTCAGTTTAGGCAGAGTTCCCCGTTTATACAATGGATGATCTACTCTCACAAATGGATGATTTTTAGTAAGCGTTCGGGGGGAAAAAATCTGGTAACTAGAGTAGTCCATCACGCTCTTGGTGACGCCAATTCAAGTCTGAATTGCATCACTATCTGATCTACCTTTGGGGAATACCTCATTCGGGGTACGATAGTCAAGACATTTTCGAGGTAGCACTTTTGCCAAAGTATTCTCCTGACTTAATCAAACGGATTTAATAGGAGTCAATGCCACGGACTGCTTGACACTCCCCCCTGAAAGGTTAGGAATCAGCAACACCAATAGGCACTAATTCCTCAAGAAGAATGAGGTAATCTTGTCCGATTTTTTCAATGGTCGTAGGAAGATGGAAATTACGAGAATATTCAATTCTTATCTCTAACTGACCATCTATGATTAGGAAAAAGAATTCAATCAATGTGGTACGTTTTTGATCCAGTGGCGATAAACGACAATCGCGCTCGCCATAAACAAACTCAAACAAGTCAGAGAGAGGAACCGAACGATTTCCCAGATAATTAGCCCTTACTGGGGTTAAATTACTATCAGGATAGAGATATTCAGGTAAAGACTCACCTATCCAATCATAAGTTACGCCATTCATTGGTAAGCTTTCAAACTGCTCATTGATGGTACTGATAGTTTTTTGCCAAGTCGTAGAAGTGGATAAATTAATGCCTATGGGAAAATTTACAGCATAATTGCCCATACTTTCCATAAAAGACTGACCTTCGCCTAAATCTCGCCCATGACTACGATGACTGATAACCACCTGTTTGCGTTGACTCCAATCACCTAATAAACGGTATAAAGGAGCAAGGAGAATAGGATAAAAGTTAGACTGATAATAAACCTTGCCTTGGCTTAATAACTGTTTAGTTTGCGCTTTACTTAGGACAAATCGCGCACTTTCGGCAGAAGCTTCAATATTTGGGCCTTTGACATGATCGACGGGGACTTCAAAGCGACTCTCTGCATCAGGAAATTGTTCCTTCCAATAATTCAAGTGTTCGTTCATTGTTCCTTTTTTCTCCTCATCCCTCAAGACTTGCACAAAATCTAAGTAAGACTGAGGATTAGGGTTAGGAAAAGTCGGCTCACTTCCTACCAATAATTGATGATAGGCACTCCAAAGTTCCTTAAACAAGAGGGTTGCACTTAACATATCAGCAATGATGTGGTGAGCGACCATCGTAATATCGTAGCAATAGGGACTAACTTTAACGACAAGAGTGGCAGTGAGTGGCCAACGGTCAATCTGGATTTTTTTAGCTAAATCTGACATTTGAGCTTGAATTTTAGCATTACGTTCTGCTTCTGTTAAGTGGCTTCCATCCCAATACTCTGCCAGGATAGGTTGAGGATCATTGATCAAGTATTGCTGCCATTTACCTTGATTTTGTAGGCAAACCGTCCGAAAAGCTTCATGACGTTGCACCAAAAGATTAGCGGCTTGATTGAAAATATCAAGATTCAAAGACTGATGATAGAGAAAACGAGTATAACCCAACCATTGATAGGGAGGTTCAAAATAGTTGACTAACCAACTTTGTGCCGGCCCAAGGGGTATAAGAGAAGGAGTAGGGGGAGCAGAGGGAGTAGGGGGAGCAGAGGGAACAGCAAGTAATTCGGCGGCTAATGCTTTACGGTCTAACTTTCCGTTATGATTCTTAGCAAGTTGTGGAAACCAAGCGAATCGTTGAGGAATCATGTAATGGGGGAGTTTTTGTTCTAAATGTGCTTTGAGAACTCGGTTTTTGATTTTATCCCCCGATAAACAAGCAATTAATCGTTTTTGTCCTTCACCGTAATCAATAGCTAAAACGGCGGCCTCGCGGACATTGGGATGAGTGGTTAAGATGCTCTCAATTTCCCCTAATTCAATGCGAAAACCCCGAATTTTGACCATATTATCGATACGTCCATGATATTCCAGCGTACCATCGGGTAATTCCTTGACTAGATCACCTGTCCGATAAATATAGTCACCAGAGACATCAGAAAAAGGATTAGAACAGAACGCTTTAGCGGTTTTTTCAGGATCTTTGAGGTATCCTAACGCTAATTGTACGCCACCAAGCCAAAGTTCTCCCATTTCCCCTTGTTTAACAGGTTGCATCTGATCATCCAACACTTTGAGATAGACATTATCGATCGCTTTTCCGATGGGAATTTGGCTGCTGGTGCGTTCGTCAGGACGTTCTGTAATAATATGGTAAGTCACATCAATGGAGGCTTCTGTCGGTCCATAAAGATTGGCTAAACCTGTCTTTAATCCATAACAATCAAGCCATTTTTGGATAAAAGACATGGGTAAAGCTTCCCCACTAAAGATTAACCAGCGTAAATCAGGAAATGTCCAAGATTCGTTTTCAATCGCACTGATAAATTCCCCAAAGAGGGAGGGAACAAAGTGCATTACATTAATTTTAGTCTTTTTAATCCAGGCAGCAAATTCCCAAGGATTTAAGACTACTTCGCGTTTGACGGGACATATTGTTGCACCTTCCATTAACGTCCAGAAAATTTCCCATACGGAAATATCGAAACAAAAAGAGGTGCGTTGTGCGATGCGATCGCCTGGTTTCAGGGAAAATGTTTTTTGCATCCATTCTAGACGATTCATATAACCGCGATGGTTTAACATTACCCCTTTTGGCCGTCCTGTTGATCCAGACGTATAAAGAATTACCATTAAATCCTCAGGACGATTACAAAGATTTATGGATTCTTTACTGTGTTTTTGCCAGATAGAAGTGGTAATCTGAGTTAAATCATTAATTTTGTTTAATCTTTCTCCTTCATCTAAAAAGAGGACGGTTTGCAAGGGTAAAGGTTCTGTCACACAAGAAATTAACTGTTCACTTACTTGATGTTCGGTAAGTAAGATCTCGATAGTGGCATGATGAAGAATATAACGCAATCTTTCGACGGGATAATCGGGATCTAAGGGTACATAACAGCCACCGGCTTTCAGAATTCCCAAAATACCAACGATCATGCGTGGATTTCGTTCCGTCATAATTCCAACTCTGGTATTGGGGTTAACACCTTGAGTCTGTAAATAAGCAGCAACTTGATTAGAAAGATGGTCTAATTGTTGATAAGTTAGGGGACAAGCCTCATCTAAAACAGCGATCGCATCAGGGGTTAATTGTGCTTGTTTAATAATTTTATAGTAGGGAATTTCGGGGGAAAAAGCCATAAGAATAATCCTCTATTAGATGTTAGGTGGTAGGGGCGCAAAGCCTGCGCCCATTGGTTTTTTAGCAGGTAGCCATTAAGGACTAATTACGAACCTTCGCTGATTGAGGTATAGCTGGACAAAAAAAGTTCAGAATATCATAAATATTTGTGGATTCCTATCTAAGTAGAAATGACATATTTTTGTTTTTCCTAATATTAATTTGTCAGACTGTATTTTACCGATAGCTGTTGAGGATTGAAGGTTGAGATGGGGCTAAAATAGCAGCCATTTCTTGCAAGGTACGACAATTTAAAAGGTCTTGGCGATATTGTTTGCCATAAATCCCTTCTAGCTTGGTAACAAGGCGAATGCGTTCTAAAGAATCTAGTCCTAAATCTGCCTCCAAATCATCACTTATTTCGTCTTCTTCAATTGTCCAATGACAAATTTCGGAAGTTATTTGTCGTAGCATTTCTTCAATCTCTGTATTAAGAGAAATAGAGAAAGAATGAGAAATAATAACTTGATCTTGCACGGGTAAATTGGCTAGTTCTTCAATTTGGCTGACATAGGCTGTCATTAATTGATCTATTAGCAATAAGTCAAAGTGATGGTAATCGTAACTTGCAAATAGATGAAGACGATTATTAAAGATTTCTTGCAGAATATCAATTGTTCCAGTGGCGTTCATTCCTCCGGCTTGATAGTCAGTAATTGATAAAGCATCATACTGAGGTTGCAGGTGAGTTTGTCCCGTATAAGGAAGGTATAAATTAGACTTTAAAGCCTCCTGTATTAAAGAAAGACTATGAGGGGGAATTTTACCCTTTTCTAGGGTAATATTGTCTCGAAAAATTGTTCCCATTTGACGAGTTTGCGCCCGATCTAAACCGGTGCCAATATGTTGTTGTACAGTTTGCTGAATTTGGCTTAAAAAGGTCGGCCAATCTTGCTCAGATTGAGGTTTAGCAAAACTTAATGCCAGATTTTGAGCAAAACTACTAACCACACCTGTTGCATCTACTTCGGGGTAAATTCGTCCACTGGTGGGAATCGAAATTCCGATATTTTCAGCTTTTGAATCTATTTGTGACATAGTTTTTAGAAATGCACCTAATAATAGTGCATTCATCGGGACTCGCCATTGACGGGTTTTGTCGATTAATTGAGAGGTAGTTTCTGCTGAAAGTAGATACTTTTGATTGTAAAAGAGAGGAGATTTTTGAGCATTTTTCTGCTGTTTAGGTTGCCAACGATAGGACATTCCAGACACAGCATTATTGTATTCTGCTAAGGCTCGATCTTCCTCAATATCTTGCCAATCGTTCATTAATTGAACCTGTTTTCGATAATCTTCTACAGTCAATGTAGGGGGAAGATTTGGCGTTTCTTTAGCAACTATAGCCCGGTAAATTTCCAAGAATTCCCGCATCATGACATGGTTACTTAACCCATCTGAAATTAAGTGTTCATTCCCTAAAAATAATTGATGAATTTGATCAGATAATTTAAGCACAGAAAATCTATGCAGTGGCCATTGCGTTAAAGACCAGTTATAGTTTAACCAATGATAGATTTCTCCTTCAATTTTCTCCCCTTGTTCATCGGGAGTTAAAGGGGTGAAATCTTTAACAATAATTTCAGGAGGAATGGGGTTTTCTAGCACTTCTAATTGATAGTCTGCAAAGCAGGTGGCATCCTCTGGAATCTGAAATTGCGCCCGTAACATGGGATGTCGATTAATTAACAGTTTCCATGCTTGTTGAGCAATATTTAAGTCAAATTCTCCTGCAATTTTAACCTTAGTAAATAAACTATTAGAATTGAGACTCCAATAACTCATTAACAAGGGAATTTGACTATGGAGAATAGGAACCAGATTCGAGGATTGTAGTTGGAGGTTTTTGGTTTGTGGTTTGGGGTTAGAGATTTGAGATTTGGGGGATGAAGTATGAGATTGAAGAATGGTTAATAATTCCTGAAGATTGGAGACTTGCATTAAATGGCGTAGGGAAAAGGTTTCACTAAATTGACTACGTTGTTCTTCAGGAATTAATGATAGTAACCCGTTCATTAATTGGGTCATCATAATAGAATCTAACCCTAAATCTGCTTCCAAGGAAACATTCAAACTCAATTGCTGAGGATTTAAACCCGTAATTTGACTTATTAAGGCAATTAATTGACTTTCTAAGCTTTCAGCCTTGGTTTCGTTTTGTTTTTGGGTTGGCCGCAAGTCTGGCACCCCTAAAGTTTCTCTTTCTTGACTTTGGTGTAAGTCTTGTTTTTCTAAGGTTTCTGTCTCTTGGGTTGGGCGCAAACCAGGCTCCCCTACGGTTAACCAGTAGCGTTGTTTTTGGAAAGCATAAGTAGGTAAAGGAAGACGAAGACGAGCATAATCTTTATCAAAGCCATTCCAATCAATATTAATCCCAGAAACGGCTAATTTCGCCACACTTTGTAATAAAATTTGCCAATCATCCTGTCCTCGTTGTAGGGAAGATAACCACAGATAATCAGGGTTGGCTAAGGTTTTTTGACCCAATCTCGTTAAAATCGGATGAGAGCCGATTTCAATAAATAGATTGTAACCTTGGCTGGCTAAGGTTTCTATTGCTGGGGCAAATTGGACGCATTGACGTACTTGTTGACACCAATAGTCCTCTGTTACTGCTTGGCTGATTTCTTCACCTGTGACGGTGGAAATCCAATCTAATTGGGGTGTTTTATAGCTAATTTTAGCAGCGATCACTTTAAATTCTGCTAATATCGGTTGCATCATCCGAGAATGAAAAGCATGAGATACCTTAAGCAGACGCACTTCAATGCTTTGTGATTCTAAATCCGCTTTAATCTGATTAATTGCTTCCTGATCACCCGAAATAACAATATTTTCCGAACTATTGATAGTTGCAATCTCAACTTGATCCCCATAAGGAGAAATAACAGATTTTACTGTTTCAATAGGGGCAAATATGGCTGCCATTGCGCCTTTTTGGGGTAAAGACTGCATTAAGCGTCCTCTTTCGGCAATTAACTTGATTCCCTCTTCGAGAGAATAAACCCCTGCAACACAAGCGGACACATATTCCCCCACACTATGACCTAAAACCCCATCAGGTTTAATGCCCCAAGACTGCCATAATTTATATAATGCGTATTCAATGGCGAATAGGGCGGGTTGAGTATAAGCAGTTTGGTCTAATAAGCTAGAATCACTGTATAAAACCTCTAATAAGGACTTTTCTAGGTAAGGTTGCAATAAGCGATCGCATTCCTCTAAGGCATGACGAAAGGTGGGTTGAGTTTCATACAGTTGTCGTCCCATGTCTGCATACTGAGAACCTTGTCCTGTAAACAAGAAAGCAATCTTATTTTGACGACTTTTTGCAACTGCTTGGCTGAAAACATTCAAACAAGGTTGTTTTTGCGTAAATGCTGTGAAAGAGTCCTTGGCTTCAAGGGTTGATTTTGCCAAAATTGCCAGACGATGGTTAAATTGTCCTCGTCCCGTGTTGGCACTAAAAGCTAAGTCTGCTAGGTTTAATTGAGGATTTTTCTCTAAATAGTTGACCCATTTTTGCGCTAAATCATCTAAAGCATCGTCGCTTTTCGCCGATAGAGTGAGTAAATGAGCAGGACGATCCACTTCAGAAGGATTAAAGCTTAATTGAGGCGGTTCTTCGATGATCATGTGGGCATTTGTGCCACTTAATCCAAATGCACTAATTCCCGCTCTTCTAGGTTCTTCTGTTCGCTGCCAAGGCAGAGAAGCGGTAGGAATTTTGAGAGCGGTTGCAGCAGCCGCTAAATCAGGATTAAGTTCTTTAAAATGAAGATGGGGGGGAATTTCTTGATTTTTTAGGGATAAAATGACTTTTAATAGGCTGGCCATCCCGGCGGCAATTTCCAGGTGGCCGATATTCGTTTTTACTGAACCCACCATTAAGGGGTTATCAGTGGAACGATCTTTGCATAGTACATTGTTAATCCCCCGTACTTCAATAGGGTCGCCTAAGGCTGTTCCTGTCCCGTGTGCTTCTAAATAGCTAATTTGTTCGGGTTTTACTTTTGCATTCTCCAATGCTTGACGAATAACTGCCATTTGCGCTGATCCATTGGGAACCGTTAAACCACTACTGGGGCCATCTTGATTGACCGCCGAGCCTCTAATTACCCCTAAAATGTTATCTCCATCGCTTATAGCATCAGAAAAGCGTTTTAAGACCACCATTCCACAGCCTTCCCCTCTCACATAGCCATTTGCATCTTTATCAAAGGTTTTACAACGACCATCAGGGGACAAAGCGCGGGTTTTAGAAAGATATAACGTCACCTCCGGGGATAGCATTAAACTAACTCCCCCTGCTAAAGCTAAATTTGACTCTCTGTTGCGTAAGCTTTGACAAGCCAGATGTACCGTGACTAAAGAGGTAGAACAGGCGGTATCAATGGCTAAACTGGGTCCTTGTAGCCCTAAAAAATAGGATAAGCGACCTGAAGCGAAACAAAACGCATTTCCTGATCCCGTATAAGCATCAATGGGAATTTGTTGCTTAATTTGCCGTTTTGCGTAATCATCCAAGCCAATGCCCACAAATACGCCTGTTTGCGTCCCTGTCAGCTTCTGAGGTGCAATTCCGGCATTTTCTAACGCTTCCCAACTTACCTCTAATAATAATCGTTGTTGAGGGTCTAGTGCGATCGCCTCCCGGGGAGTCATCCCGAAAAATTGCGGATCAAATTGATCTACTGCGTCAATAAACCCGCCATAACGAGCATAAGTTTTGTTAGGAAGATCGGGATTTTCGTCATAATAAGCCTCAGCATCCCATCTTTGGCTAGGAACAGGGACAATTACTTCTTTTCCCCTTGATAATAGCTCCCAAAACGCCTCTGGACTATTTGCACCCCCCGGAAAACGACAGCCCATGCCAATAATAGCGATCGGTTCATTTTTTTGCCGTTCTAAGGCTTCAATCTTGTTACGAGCTTCTTTAAGCGCAATAACTGCTTTTTGTAACGGCGTTAATTCTGTTTTCTGATGATGAGAATCCATGATATTAAAATGCTCCTTAGATATTAGGTGTGAGGTGTTAGTTATTCGGATAACTGATAAGTAGGTAGGCACAATTATTTGTAGGATGGGTTAGCGGTAGCGTAACATAATCGGGCGTTGGGTTTCATGCTTCAACCCAACCTACGTTCATTTTATATTTAATTCCACCCACCTACTTAACTGATAGCTGTTCACTGTTAAAGTAATGCCTCTAATTCCGCCAATTCTCGCTCCACTAGGGCTTCTGTTTCTACTTCTGACAGCAACTCCAATTCAGCAAGGGCTTGGTGGAGTACTACAACATCCGTTGACTCGGTTTCCGAAGAAATCTGAGAATTTTCTGAATTATCTTGCCAAGCAAATACTTCTTGGACAAAATACTGCACCACATCACCAATAGTGGGATACTCAAAAGCAAAGGTAGAAGGTAAAGAGACAGAAAATAAGCCTTCTAGACGATGTTTCAGTTCTACGGACATTAAAGAATCCATTCCCATCTCAAAGAACCCTTTATCAGTATCTGGTAAAGTATCTCCGTGAATTCCTAAGACTTGCGCTACTTCTTGCTGTAAACGAGTGGTTAATAGGGTGACTCGTCGGTGAGGAGGGTTTTTTTGGATGGTTTGGGGGAAATTCTCGACCGTTTGCCCAAAATTATGCTGATCTTGCTTGAATAACGCTTCTAAGAAAGCCAGCCGTCCTTTTGCTGCAACAATCGTTTTAAACTTAGACCAATCAATCTCTGCTACCATTGTTTGAGTAACATTACCATGGATTAGAGCATCTAAAGTATCCAAGGCTAAATTAGGTTGTAATGGATTGATTCCCAGGCGTTTTAAGCCTTCTTCATAGCCTTGCGTGGCCATTCCCCCTTTAGCCCAAGGTCCCCAGTTAATGCTTAACCCTGTGAGTCCAGACTCTCGACGGTAGTGCATTAAACCATCTAAGAAATGGTTGGCCGCGGCATAGTGAATTTGACCTCGTGATCCGATTAAAGCAGATATGGAAGAGAAACAAACAAAGAAATCTAAGGATAAATCTTGAGAAAGTTGGTGTAAATTCCAGGCTCCTGCTGCTTTAGGATTAAATACGCTCTCAAAACAATGGAAATCCATCTTGTCAATGGTGCGATCGCTTAAAACCCCTGCCGCATGAATAATACCCTGTAAGGGAGGACAATTTTCTTGAATTTGGTGAAAAAGTTGACGGGTTTGTTGATAATCACTGACATCAGCGGCAATTACTTGAATAGTAGCCCCTTTATCCTCTAAAGCTTTGATTTTTACCTGTTTATCCGTTGAATGGTCAGCTAAGGCTCGCCGACTGGTTAAGATTAAATGATTTGCACCTTTTTCAATTAACCAATCTGCTAAACTTAATCCTAAAGAGCCTAAGCCACCAGTAATGAGATAACTGGCTTCTGTCTTTTTAAAATTGATGTTTGAGCTTTTTATTGCTTTATTAGGTACTAAACGGGCAACATATCGTTGATGATCCCGAAAAGCGATGCGATCTTCTCCTAGATTTTCTGTTATTTCAGCAATAATTGCTTGAGACGATGGTTGTTTTTCTTCTAAATCAATCAATCCTCCCCATAAATTAGGATATTCAAGGGCAATGACTTGACCCATTCCCCATAAGGACGTTTGTGCTATTTTAAGCGGTTTAACAGCATCATTCACCGGTTGTGCTTGTTGTGTTATGACCCAAAGTTTAGGGGGTTCTTTAGTTTTACATTGAGCTAAAGCTTGTGTTAGATACAATAAACTGGCATAAGAACGAGTTTGACAGGGTTGGGAGTTAATATCGCTGTCTAACCCCCATAAATAGACCACTTTGGTGATCGGTTCAGTTAGATCTTGTAACAACCGTTGAAAATCCTTAACATTATTAGGATTAATTTGATAATGACCTGACACCAACTTCTGATAAGTTTGACCAGAAGACACCAAAACATAAGCATCATTTAGGGTTGTTGCTAAGGCTTTACCGACTACTTGATTATCATTAAAAATTAACCACCGTTCTCCTTGAGAAGGCTTATTTTTTAAGTTTAAAGGACTGAGTTGCCATTCCACTTGATAACAGTTTTTACTCACATCCTGTAGGATAGGCATTTTGCCTGTTATTGTTGCATCTTCCCCAACAAATAACTGTAATAATTGTGGTAAAAACTGCTTGACTTCAGGTGATAATTGATCACTTTGATTTAACTGTTCAGTTAGTTGTTCAGTTTTGCCTTCAACTAATAAATTAAGTAAACTAGAAGCAGACGAAACAGACTTAAATTGAGGTTTAGCATCACTTACCCAATAAGATTCATGTTGCCAAGGATAAAGCGGTAACTTAACAAACTGACAATTTTCGGGATATAATTTTTCCCAATTAATCGAATGTCCCCAAGTGTAGAGCTTTCCTAAAGAATTTAATAGCGTTCCCCGTTCAGAATGTTCTCGTCTTAGAGAGGGTAAAACAAATCCCTCAGTATCTTGTTCTCGCAAGGTACTTTTAATATATCCCAATAAAACAGGATGGGGGCTGATTTCAACAAAGATAGTATGACGAGATTTAATCATTGCTTCAATCGCAGGGTTAAAACGTACCGTCTGACGCATATTTTGTCCCCAATAAGCGGCATTAAATAATGTCCCCTCTTGTTGATCACCTGTTACGGTTGAGAAAATTGATATGGTGCTTTTTTGAGGCTGAAGCTCTCCTAATTTTTTCACTAAATTATCCGCAAAAGTAGTCATTTGTTGACTATGAAAAGCATAATTAACAGGTAGTTCTTTGGAGAAAATATCGGGACGGTTTTGGGACAATTCAGCAATTAATTGATCGATCGATTGAGACTCCCCAGATACAACCGTTGAATAGGGACTATTAATGGCAGCAATTTCTAATTTATTTTCCCAAGCAGCTATTAAATTTTCTACCTCATTAACAGGTAATTCAATCGCAAGCATTTTTCCATTTCCTGTTGCTTGCTGCATCAACTGTCCGCGCTGACAAATCAAATGAATGGCTTCCTCAAGAGTGAGAATTCCCGCAAAATGGGCGGCTGCAACTTCTCCCAAGCTGTGACCAACCACAGATTTAGGATTAATCCCCCAAGATTGCCATAATTTAGCTAATCCAACTTGTAAAGCAAATAAAGCAGGTTGAGAAACTTCTGTTTCTTGTAAACGAGATTGAGCTTCAGACGCATTAAATTCCGCTAATAATGACCAGTTAGCATACTTTTGAATCAAAGTATCACATTGTTTAATAACAGAGCGAAAAACCGGTTCTGTTGCTAATAATTCCCGTCCCATTGCCCACCATTGAGGTCCTTGGCCAGAAAAGACAAAAGCAATGTTTGTTTTACGTTTTGAAGGCTTAGATTGAGTCGATAAATCAATCGTTTCTAACTCTTTTAAACCCTTCAATAATTCTTCATGAGAATGAACCACAACCGCCTGACGATGAGCATGATGAGTCCGTCTTGCACTAGCACTATAGCAAAGATTCTGGACAAATTCAGCGGTTAAAGCTTGATCTTTCAGGAAATCTTCATAATTTTGAGCTAAATCTCTAACCGCTTCGTGACTATGGGCAGATAAAGGGAGTAAATGAGGGAAAGTTAAGGAAATTGGTTCTGGGTGAGATAAATTAGCTTCTTCTAAGATAAGATGAGCGTTTGTTCCCGAAAATCCAAAAGAACTAATTCCCCCCTTGGCGGTTGTTTCCTGTTGTGGCCAGGTAATTAAAGATGATTGAAGCTTAAGGGGTAACTTATCAAAGGGAATATAAGGATTCGGCTTGTTAAAATGCAGACTGGGCGGAATTTGCTTGTTTTTCAGGGAAAGTGCCATCTTAATCACACTGGCAATTCCTGCCGCTGCTTCGAGATGTCCTATATTACTTTTTACCGATCCCACCAAACAAGGATTATCCTTGTCTCGTCCTTCTTCTAACACAGCTCCCAAGGCCATCGCTTCGATGGGATCGCCTAAAGATGTTCCCGTCCCGTGTAATTCCACATAATTAAGCTCTTTTGGCTCAATTTCGGCATTTTTCAAGGCTGATCGAATCAAGCTTTCTTGTGCCGGTCCATAGGGAACCGTTAACCCCTTGCTGCGTCCATCATGATTAATAGCAGTTCCTCTAATTAACGCATAAATGGAATCCTTATCTGCGATCGCTTGAGCCAACGGTTTGAGAATAATACAACCGACTCCCTCACTTCGCACATATCCATTGGCGCTTTCATCAAAGGTTTTGCAACGTCCATCAGGAGACAAGGCTTTCAATTTGCTTAACGCAATATGACCAATAGGAGATAAAATCAGGTTAACCCCTGCTGCGATCGCCATTGAAGACTCATCATTCCATAAACTTTGACAAGCGAGATGCACTGCAACCAAAGAGGAAGAACAAGCCGTATCTACCGCTAAACTAGGACCTTTTAAGTTAAAAAGATAGGAAAGACGACCGGCTGCGATATTTGTGCAGTTTCCTGTTAAATCATAGCCTTGAGGTTGGTGGCTATATCCTGCATGAATGCGACTATAATCGTTTGTGGCAATTCCCACAAATACACCTGTTTTCGATCCTGCTAATTGTTCCCGTGTTATTCCTGCATCTTCAATGGTTTCCCAAGCTACTTCTAAGAGTAAGCGTTGCTGAGGGTCCATTAATAAGGCTTCTCTAGGAGAAATCCCGAAAAAATTAGGATCAAACCCATCAACTTGCGATAAAAATCCCCCATGACGAGAATTCATTTTCCCCTGTGTTTCGGGATTCTCATCATAATATTCATCAATATTCCAGCGCTCCTTAGGAATTTCGGTGATGCCGTCAATTCCCTTTGATAATAATTGCCAGAATTCCTGAGGATTATTGGCTTGAGGAAAACGACAGCCAATCCCAATAATTGCAATAGGTTTCATGGTTGAGATATCCTTAATTAATAGACAGCAATTTACTTAACTAGAGAAATAAAATTAATTCCCTCAAATGGATAGGATAGCTCGATGTTACCCCCTGGCGATGATTTAATGAGAACCCACCCTTTCCTCTATTTTGATTAAACATTGACAGGAACTTTCTTAGGTGAGTTTGTGGCAGTTTCTGTTAGCCAAGTATTTAGTTGAGGGCGATAACGATAGTTGGTAAATTCTTGGCGAGTTTGTTCAATTTGACTATTATCAGGAAGCTTACAAGTCAAATACTTATAAACCATTTCCGTAATGGCAGATTGAAGGGCACCATTAAGATGTCCAAACAGATAGGACAGATTTTTGCGATTGAGAAAAGCTGAAAAACCAAATCCTTTCCAGAGGAACTTTGCATACCAAACTGCTGTATAAAAACTGGTCGCTTTAATTCCAGCGAAAACATTGCACCGTCTTGGTTCAAATTTAGTGTTTTCGATAAAGTCATCGAAGTGTTTGAGGGTATGATAACCCCAGATTAATTGATCAGTGCGATGAGCATCCATAAAACCAATGTTTTTATTCTGCTCAACTAATTGATTAAACTGTTCATAGAGATGATGCCAATATCCTTTAATATCCGCTTGAACTTTTGGCACATAACGGGAAATAAAGCCGGTATCTAAATGCCATTTGCCGACATAAAGGGGAATTTGAATCCCAAACCACCACATATATTCGGCATAAATACGCCAACTCATGATACTAGCATGACCTAATTGTTTATCATGGTGTTCAATGAGATGATTATTGAGTCGAGTATAGGTAAGGTTAAAGTCATTGTAAGCAGCCCGTTTTTCTTCTGTATCCGCTTCTCCTGCAAGTTGAGAACGAATAATTTCCGTGATACTTTCAATCGCAAAAGCAATCATACTTGTTCCCAAAGAGTAAAAGGGATCAAAAATACAAGCAGCATCTCCAACTACATACCAATTATCTTGAGAAAACATCGTTTTGCTAGTATGGGAAACTCTAGGAAGATAATGAAAATCGACATTTTCTCCAGAGGTAACTAAGCGATAAAGTAGATTGTGATTGGCTTTTAGGAAAGCATAAAACTTCTCTTGAGTGTTAATTTGACCGTTGGCAATAACACTGCGATGTTGAGCAATTCCAATAGAGATTTCTTGGGAGTCTTTTTCTGTGGGAATCATCCATAACCAATGACCATGACCAAACCAATGATTGGTAGCATAATAATGGCTACAAGTTGCTCCATAAGGGTCATAACCATCATGAAAAATGGTGCGATCTATATTTTTAACCCGTACCCAAGCCGATCCCGTATCAACTCCAAATAAATTATCTGCACCTACAATAACGTTATCAGTTTTATGGCCAATAATAAACTTACGTCCTGCTGCATCAACAAGGTGTTTTGCTCTCAGTTCGTGATAATTTCCGTCAATCATTTTAACTTTGACGGTGTGCATCTCATCAGTAGGAGTAATGTCCACATCAACCACACGGCCTTGATAGAAACTTGCTCCCATTTTCTTATTCATTTTGAGCAAATCCCGTTCAAATTTTGCCCGGTTCATTTGAAACGTGCCAAGGGGAAATTGTCGATTCGCCCAAATATGATAATAATCATCAATGGTGTCAGTTTTATCTGCATCTTTTGCCCAATGAAAATTAAGAGCATATTTAGGGGGATGATTTTCGATCATATACTCATATAACCCCAATTCTTTGCAAACAAATAGGGTGGCAATTTCCACCATTGATTCGCCAATTTTGAGGTCTTTATCGGTTCTTTCTTCGGGACGAGGATCAATGAGGGCAATTTTGATATTGGGAACATTTAAGAGTAAATGTCTTGCTTGACAGACTCCCGCAAAACCTGCTCCCATAATCACAACATCATACTCATTAGTGTTAGTAGCAACCATTGGTGAAATTCTCCTAAAATGTGATGAGGAATAGAGTGAATGAGAAAGAATACAAGAAAAAGTTAAAGATATAATTCCCCTAATCGGGTTGCTAATTCAGCAATGGTGGGATAGTTAAAAATGACCACAGGATTTAATTCCTTTCCGAGCCATTTTTCTAAGCGTCCTAATAAAACTAACGCTTTTCGTGAGTCGAGTTCATAATTATCAAAAGGTTCTTCAATATCAATGTCATCAAGGTCAACATCGAGTTGTTGAGCCAACTGATCAACGAGCCAGTTTTGAATGTCTTCAACGGTACAAGGGGATTGAACAGTTGTCATCATGGGTTAAGTTCCTTTAACGTGAAAAAAGTGTTGTAGCAAACTAAGATTGCTTAACTTATATTCCTAGTTTATTCCTCTACCCATTGATCAGCCATGTTTTATTTTTCGCCAAAACTGGATTTTTTTTATTCCTATTTTTTATGGTCAAATTTAGTACATTTTTACCATATAAATATAATCGAAAAACCTAGCAGACAATACAAAATATTATCCATTAAATTTCAACTCCTTTTTTCTTACAATAAAAGGTAACAAAGTTAAGTTTCTAGTTACTAGGTAAAAATTATGATAGATACTCATGTTCTTGACCCATCTGTTAAAGAGATTCCTTCTACTACTCAACCGATTGAAACCGCTCATAAATCTTCGCAAATGCTGCAAGAATTATTAACTTCAGCCGTTGTACAGCTTGAAACAGAATTGCAAGATAAGCTAGAAAAACTGCTATCTAAACAGGAGTATCAATTGTTAAAAATTGGGGAGA
Organism: Microcystis wesenbergii FACHB-1317; assembly: GCF_014696875.1. Lineage (GTDB taxonomy): Bacteria > Cyanobacteriota > Cyanobacteriia > Cyanobacteriales > Microcystaceae > Microcystis > Microcystis wesenbergii_A. The sequence continues at coordinate 33,296 of NZ_JACJQV010000105.1, forward strand.
ATATTAATAGCTTGACACAGGAATTAGAGCAAGCAATTTCTGAATTTCTCCAAATTTCCCAACAAGCAAATAAAACCTATAGTTCTCTACAGTTTTTGGGTCAATTTGTTGAACAAAAACCTAATAACTCACCCAATAAAGGAAGCCAAGATACCGTTAGAGTGGTTTATAGTCATGCCGCCAAATTACCGCTTCCTGTGGTAGAAAAATATGGCTTAGGGTTTATCCTAAAATATAAAACGGTTGATTTATCCCAACTAGGTATTACCCTTTCACTCTCTCGTCAATCTCCTTCTCTTCCTGCCATCAAACAGGGATAATTTAAGCACTACTAAGGTGGGCAATGCCCACCTCAATCATGATTATGTAAGGTGTGAAGTTTAAATACTTAGAACCTAAAACCTAAAACTCAGCCATCATTATCATTTAAGCTACTTGAGTTTGATGTTTTTCTCGCCAACGTTTAGGAGATACTTTATATAACTGACTAAAGCGACGGGAAAAATAATAGGGGTCAGTAAACCCAACGGTGGCGGCAATTTGGGTAATTGACTTATGGGTTTTCAGTAACAAGGATCGGGCTTCTAGCATTCTTCGTTCCACAATCCAATGAATAATCGTTTTGCCGGTGCGACGCTTAACTAAATTGGTTAAATAAGCAGGAGAATAACCAGCCGATCCAGCCACATCATTGAGGGTAATAGGTTGACTATAATTTGCCTCAATAAACTCAAAAACGGGTTTTAATTGAGAACTATTAGGGTAGAAAGAAGCCAAAGAATCAAAGAAATTCGGTTGCGGGGTAGAAGAAGGCTGTATCAACGATTGAGGAGCTTGTTTTGAGTTAACAGAAGGATGAATTCTGCAAGCGTAGCCATCTTTTTCAGATTCTAGAAAATTTAAGGAACGAGCTACTATGCTTATATAATCTTGATCTCCATATTTGAGAAGGTTAACCGTAATATCGAGGGATTGATGATCCCCATAATAAGGATGGTGTGTGATCAAACGTCCAAAACCTCGACGTTGAATTAATTTCCAGTATCTAGACCAATCTGAGTTTAAAAAATCTTGAGCAGCTTCTTCTATAGTCAAATTAGATAACTGTTCTCTGGAATATCCCAATAAAGCACAAGCCGCATCATTGTAATGCTTAATCCCTCCTTGGGAATCGATCCACAACACAGATTCAGGGATTTGATTGATTAAATATTGAATAACAGATATGGATTCAGCTATTTCTTGCTGAGGGACGGCATTAAGAAAGTTAGCCGTAGAATGAGAGAAGTTAAGGGAGTTAAGAGGGTTACAGTTTGGAGTTAAAAGCATGAGACTGTTCCTATAATTTTCAAAATAGATAATTTTTTGACCACAAAAGATAGTTTTCACTCCATCACAGACAAAACTGATTTCCTGATCTTCTTAATTCTTGATAAGGAAATTACAGCACTTGGCTGATCGCTCAAGTACAACTACTAGGGTTGAAGTGCTTATACAGTAAGCCTTTCGGTGATTGCATGGGATGTTCCGTCTCGGAAAGTGTTGTATTGAGCTTGTCTTTGATCTACAAGCGGAGATGCGTCTTTCCGCAAATTTTTAAAACCCACATTCCGCACTTCAAATTATAGTAAGTAGTCATGCAAGGCGTTGCTGATTTGAGATATGAATCTTCTTGGGCGGAATTTCTTAAAACCTAGACGCGAACTAACTTTTGCATCGGTGTCATCAACGCCCTATTTTACGTCCTCTGTAGGTAATGCGCGTGGCGGTGGCTGCCCCAGGACTACCCGCCTGACGGGACAGTATAAGCTGCCCGCGCATTTAAATTGCTTGTTGAGATGAGGCACTCTTGCACTCTTGCACTCTTGCAAGAGGCAAAAGTAAAGGGATTAGGGGAGATTTAGCTAATCTAAGGATAGGCGGTTAAGATGCGTCTTAGCTTACTACTACTTGAGAAAGTGGACTCAAGACGGAACATGGTTGAAAATCCATGACTGTCTCCAGGATTACGTCAGGACGATGGAAGGTCATCTAACGGCGGCGAGCGCGGGAGTTTTAGACAGCCAATCGGTCAAAACCGCCACGATGATTAATCAAGAGGTGGGTTATGATGCGGGGAAACGGATTAAAGGAAGAAAGAGATTCACATTAGTCGATACCTTCGGGCTGTTAATCGCAGTCAAAGTCGTCTTCTGCCAAAGATTCTCCATTTTGCTGAGGACTTTCCTATTTTAAACTAGATATAAGTGGGTGGGTGGAATTAAATATAAGATGAACGTAGGTTGGGTTGAAGCATGAAACCCAACGCCCGCACAGGTTACGGTACCGCTAACCCATCCTACAAATAATTGTGCCTCCCTACTTAGATGATGTCTAGATAGATTGAACTTAAAAAAACTTAATCATCAAATCTAAAATTAATCTATCTAAATCTCTAATCTTCAGCAATTTAGAAATATGCTGATCAGCAAAAACTACAAAAGGTTTTTCAGAATCTCTCTATTTTGAATTAGGAAAAAACTCATGTCTATGCGTCATTTTGCTTTATTGCTTGGGCTAACTACCGCTGGAACAGCCACTTTATTAGCTCCCCTTCCCACTCGTGCTGCTAGTTGTGAAACAGGTGATTTATTTGATTTTAGTTCCATCCAATTTATTGCAACTCGGCCTATTGCTTCTAATAACTGTTTGCGGTTATTTGGAAAACGAACAGACCCGACTCCTCAAGGATTTGTGGGCTATGGCGCCGGTCACACTGAAACCAGTTTAAATTCACCCGGAAATCCAGCCCCCTATTATGCTGCGGGGATTGATTTTAGTCCCGAAAATTTGGTTAATCCTTTAGGAGCAACCCGAGCCGCCACATTGTTAAATAATATTACAGGATTTTCTAACTTTGCGACTTTCCTCACCAATAACAGTATTAATGTCGGTCGTATTGGCTTTAGTTTTGGTCCTAAAAACGGGGATTTTACCAAGAGTTGGAATTTAGGAGATGATATCAATGGACAGAACTATTTTTCCTCTCCTACATCTTCTCTAGAAGAACGCATTTATGCCGCTAATCCTAAGGAAGTAGAAAGCTTTTTATTGTTGGACAACACTAAAATTCTTAGCTTTGGTTATAGCGATATTTATTCATTCTTAGAATATGGCGCAACCACCGTTCCTGATGATGACTCTGAAGCGATTATTAGTGATCCCTTTAGTGTTTCTAAGGTAGCTGGCCTGCTCGGAGAATTTGACGGATTAGCCAATGCTTTCTTAGTCGATGTGGGTTCTAATAAAGTACAATTAGTCAGTGAAGATGCCGCCGTTGTCCCAGATGACGTTTTTATCGATCCCTCAATTGGCCCATTAAATCCCGTGGTTTCTATTCAATTTCCCCTGCAACTGAGAATTGTTTCGACTCCTGAACCTTCTGTTACCCTTGGCTTAATGAGTTTAGGCATTATTGCCGTAGGGTGTCGTTTGAAAAATAAAATTCGGAAAGAATAGGACAGCAGTTGTAGATAAGCTGAGACCCATCCCCGTCTTCACGTTAAATTCTTTAATGAATAGACTTATGCCAGATAACCATCCTATGTCACCTCCTATGTCGGAATATCCCCTAAAAATCACTGCCACCTCTTCTGAACCTCAAAAACAATCAAAACGCCGTTTCCAATGGGTTCGGCGATGGTATCTTGGGGGACTTTTATTGTTAGGAGTCGGTTATGGGATTGGGTCAATGAGTCAACCAACTCAACCAATCGCCCCTTCTGTTGCCGAAAATGAACATCTTCTCCCCGTTGAAATTGACCGGCTAGTACAGGTCAATGCTTATCAACAGTCTCGAACTTACACTGGGGAAATTGTCGCTCAAAATACCAGTGATTTAGGGTTTGAACGAGGAGGAACAATGACTCAACTGCTGGTGACAGAAGGACAATGGGTGAATCAAGGAACGCCCCTTGCTCGTTTAGATGACCGTCAATTAATCGCCCAAACACAAGACTTATTAGCCCAAAAACAACAGGCTTTAGCACAATTAAAAGAAATGGAGGCGGGTTCTCGTGCTGAAACCATTGCCGCAGCCCAAGCAAATTTGGCTCAAGAAAAAGCTCAACTACAAGAGATGGAAGTGGGACCTCGCACTGAAACCATTGCGGCAGCCCAAGCGCGTTTGAAAACCCTGCAAGCACAATTAGCTTTGGCTCGTAGTAAACAGGAGCGACGACAGAATCTTTATACGCAAGGGGCTATTTCTCGTGAACAGTTTGACGAAGTGGTCACAGATATGGATAGTCAACAGGCAAGGGTTAATGAAGCCCAGAGCCAATTAGATGAGCTATTAGCAGGAACACGCCCTGAAATCTTAACTCAACAGCGAGCAAGGATTAAACAGGCTCAAAGTCAACTGGATGAGTTGTTAGCAGGGACTCGCAGGGAAGTGATTGAAGCCCAAAAAGCAGCTATTAAACAGCTAGATAGTCGTTTAGCTAGTATTGAACTTGATTTAGAAAAGACCGTTCTTAAAGCCCCTTTTTCGGGCAAAATTCAAAAACGTTATCTCGATCAAGGAACGGCGGTACAAGCGGGTCAAGGGGTGGTGCGTTTGGTACAATTAGACGGCGTTAAAGCCCATATTGGTGTTCCTACGTCCCTGACTTCTGAGATCAAGATGGGACAATCACAAACCCTAAAAATTGACCAAAAATCTTATTCAGCGACCGTTAAGGCAATTTTACCTGAACTAGATGCTGCTAGTCGTACCGTGACGGTGGTTTTTCAAGTTAAAGGAGCAGGAAGTAGCGGCGAGGCTACCTCACCGCTGCTAACCACTGGACAAATTGTCACCTGGAAATGGCAACAAAACATTAATACTTCGGGTTATTGGCTACCTAGTACCGCTCTTGTTAAGGGAATTCGAGGATTATGGTCGATTTATGTCCTAGGAGATGGGAATGCAGCCCAAGGATTTGTCGTAGAACGTCGGGATGTGGAGGTTTTATACACCGATGGGGAGCGAGTTCTCGTGCGAGGAACATTAGACGGAACCGAAAAAGTGATTACTAATGGCACAAATCGCATTATTTCGGGGCAAAAGGTAACAATTAGTAAACAGTAAACAGTGAGCAGAACGTAGGTTGGGTTGAAGCATGAAACCCAACGCCCGATTATGTTACGCTACCGCTAACCCATCCGACAAATAATTGTGCCTCCCTACTTAGGGTTTGCTGAATAAATCTAAAAACCTTGTTGGGTAAGACTTTTAGACTTTTGGGAAATCAAAAAGTACCAGATCTGGGAGTGATCGCGGAGAAAATTCCGGGACTTTTTCCCTGAAAATTAGGTAATTGACCACCTGAAAATGGGTAAAACCCTACACCCCACACCCCACCTGCCCCCCCGATGTCGGGGGGGGTTGGGGGGGTCACACCCTGCCCCCAGGAAAAACTTTTTGCCGCAAACCCTACTTATTACTTATTACTTTCTCCCCCGAACTTCATAATTCTCAATTCTTAATTCATCATTCTCCTATGTCTTCCATCTTTTATAAAAACGTCCGATTATTAGTTTTAACTATTTTGGCGATCGCCGTTTGGGGCTTATCTTCCTTTTTCAGTTTACCTCGTATGGAAGATCCCGAATTAACCCCTCGTTTTGCGGTCATTAACACCCAATTTCCAGGCGCAACCCCTGAACGAGTAGAAACGCTAGTTACTGATAAATTAGAACAAGCTTTACTAGAAGTTGAAGAAATTCAAAATATTGATTCTACCTCTCAGCTTGGCTTCTCCAGCATTACCATTGAATTAAATGACCAAATTACCGATGTTGATCCCGTTTGGTCACAAATTCGTGATAAAGTCAATGATGCTGTTTCTCAATTACCATCGGGAACTTCTCTCCCTGAATTTGAAGAATCAAAACCCAAAGCCAACGCCTTAATTGTTGCTTTAACTTGGCAATTATCAAGCCCTCCGAATTATGGCATTTTGAGCCGTTGGGCGCAAGAATTAGAAGATGATTTACGGTTAATTGAAGGAACAGAAAAAGTTGAATTATTTGGCAATCCTACGGAGGAAATTCGAGTTGAAGTTGCTCCCCAACAATTAACCCATTTAGGATTAACCATACAGTCCCTATCTCAACAAATCTTAGAAAGTGATGCCAAAGTTGCTGCCGGCCAATTACGAAGCGAACAAAGTAACTTATTGCTGGAAATTGAAGGAGAATTAGATTCTTTAGACCGTTTAAATCGTTTATCAATTAAATCAGGTTCGTCTAGTCAAGTAGTGCGATTAGGTGATATTGCAAATATTAGTAAAGGAATTGAAGATCCCCCCAGAGAAGTCGCGATGATTAAGGGAAAACGGGCGATCGCAATTGCTGCTTTTGTGGAATCTGATAGACGCTTAGATTCTTGGATGACAGTCGCCAAGGCTAAGTTAGAAAGATTTGAAAAAAACCTTCCTCAAGGAATTGGCCTACACATTATCTTTAATCAAAGTCGTTATGTGCAGCAACAACTAGACTCGGTTTTATCAAACCTGATCATGGGTGCTGTCTTAGTTTTTGGGATCACCTTTGTGATCATGGGCTGGAAATCATCTTTAATCGTGGGAACATCACTTCCTTTATCAGTTTTGATGGTTTTTGGCAGTATGAAGGTGTTAGGCATTCCCCTACATCAAATTTCGGTAACAGGACTAATCATTGCTTTGGGATTATTAATTGATAATGCGATTATTGTGGTTGATGAGGTGCAAATGGCTTTAAAAGAAGAAGAAGGTATATCACCGCTCAAAGCCGTTGCTACTACCGTACATCATATTTTTATTCCCTTACTCGCTTCTACCTTTACCAGTGTTATCGCTTTTTTGCCCATTGCTACCGCTTCAGGAGCAACTGGAGAATTTACCGGAACGATTGGAGTAACCGTAATTTTAGCCCTAATTAGCTCGTTTATTCTATCTGTCACCGTGATTCCCGCCTTAGCGGGAAGATTACATCATTGGCAACCAACCCCCACAAATGGATATTGGTGGCAAAGCGGATTTACCCATTCTCGTTTAACCTATCTTTATAAGTGGAGTTTAGATCGCACTTTTCAACGTCCCTTATTAGCGATCGCCCTTATTCTTATTCTTCCCTTATGGGGTTTTATTAGCTTTCCTACCCTACAACAACAGTTTTTCCCCCCCACCGATCGCGAACAATTTCATTTAACCTTTGAATTACCCATCAGTGTGTCTTTACCCGAAACCCAGTCTCAAGTGATGCAAGCCCGAAAGTTAATCTTACAGCATCCTGAAATTCAAGACGTTCAATGGTTTATTGGGAAAAGTGCGCCCTCTTTTTACTACAATGTCTTACAAAATCGAGAACAATCTCCTAATTATGCTCAAGGAATTGTTCAACTTCAGAAAAACGTCAAGTCGGGTGCGTTAATTCGCACCTTACAGCAAGAATTAGATCAAGCCTTTCCCCAAGCGCAAATTATTGTCCGACAATTAGAACAGGGTCCTCCTTTTGATGCACCGATTGAATTACGCTTATATGGGTCAGATTTAGCCCAATTACAGGCTTTAGGCGATCAAGTTCGCGCCGAATTAGCTAAAACCCCTGATATTATCCATACTCGCGCCACTTTAAGCGAAAGTTTGCCCAAATTAGCTGTCAATCTTAATGAAGAAAAGCTACGTTTAGCAGGGTTAGATAAAAGAGCCGTTGCTCGTCAATTAGACACCAGTTTAGAGGGAACAGTCGGAGGCTCGATTTTAGAAGGAACAAAAGAACTACCTGTGAGAGTTCGGACTTCTAATAGTCAACGGAGCAATCTAGCTGAAATTAGCTCATTAAACCTCTTATCTTCAGGAAATTCTGCAACTTCATCGACAATTGTTCCCTTATCAGCGGTGGGAAATGTGGAAATTGTCCCCGATATTGTTGCTATTTCACGTCGTAATGGCCAAAGGATGAATACCATACAGGGTTTTATTCCGGCTGGTGTATTACCGGAACAAGTACTCTCTGAGTTTGAAAAACGATTAGAAATGAGTAATTTTCAGTTACCCTATGGTTATTCATGGGATTTTGGCGGAGAACAAGGAGAACGTCAGGATGCTTTAAGTAATTTGATTGCAACTCTTGGGGTTTTAGCGATCGTTATGGTGGCCAGTTTAGTCCTCACTTTTAATTCTTTCCGTATGGCTAGTATTATTATCATAGTTGCCATTTTATCTTTAGGACTAGGCTTAGGATCATTGGCCTTGTTTAATTATCCTTTTGGGTTTACAGCGATTTTAGGGATCATTGGACTTTTAGGAATCTGTGTTAATGATTCAATCGTAATTCTTGACGCTTTGCGTCATGATGCTCAAGCCAGCCTTGGTTCACGTCGAGCAACTCGAAATGTGGTGATTCGTGCAACTCGTCATGTGGTAGCGACCACCTTAACCACGATAATGGGGTTTATCCCTTTATTATTTGATCCCAGTGGTTTTTGGCCACCTCTTGCGATTAGTATTGTCGGTGGGTTAGGTGGCGCCACTTTAATAGCGTTATATTTTGTTCCTTCCGTATATCTACTCTTAGGTCGTAAAAACCTTACACAGAGTGCTAAACCGCAGTAACGGTATGATTATCGCAGTTATTTTGTCTTGCCATCAAGAGTATCGCTCTTCTATCACTCTCGGAAAATCCCTGTCAACCCATAACGGGAGTTTAGACTAACTCCCCTGACAGGGGGACAAGAAGGCTGAAATCCATATATCGTAAGCTTTTCATGGTTTTAGCTCGAAAAAGTTTGCCGCACCATCTCTCACTTATTAATAATAATTCCTAGTAAGGGACTTGCGTAAAAATAAGATGCCAGCTAGTGGGACTTAGACAAAAAACAAATCGAGAAAAGCCTCAACTCCAATCCCCGCTTGGGATTTACTTCGAGAAGCCCAAAATCGCTGAAACCCAGATAGATCAAGGAAAATCA
>NZ_JACJQV010000106.1 GCF_014696875.1 Microcystis wesenbergii FACHB-1317
AAAGCAAGGCATTTTAAAAATTTTTCAGATATTTGTTCTGAGAAATTGACTGAAAACCTTGCCAGATAAGGATTTGATTGAATGACATTTGCGAGAATGAAACGACCCTACCCCAACGGGGGGTTTGGGTAGGGTTGATTCATGAATCAACCCTACTATCAATCAACCCTACTATCAATCAACCCTACTATCAATCAACCCTACTATCAATCAACCCTAGGAGTTTGGGGGGTAGAACCCCCAAAGGCTTGGATTGAGTGATAAAATCGGAAGTAAGCTAAACGGCTTTTACTTCGGATCACCGATATAGACTCCAAAAGGGTTATAGCTATTGGATCATGCAGGTTAAGCGCCGTTTAGCTTAATACTAAATCCGTTGAGTATAGGCTACATATCAGGAGAGGCAGTCATGCAAAAGGGGGAATAAATAATCAGTTTTTAATAACTGGATTTAGTAGAATAACTTAAAAGCCGTTTAATGCCGATGACCAGTCTTATTTCCCCCACTACCGTCTCCTCAACCCGTTTAAGTCTCAGCTATCAAGTGGCTATGTCGGAACCGACTTCACACCTCTTTGAAGTTACTCTACAGATTACCGGTTGGCAAGCTCCGATTTTAAACCTAAAAATGCCGGTTTGGACTCCCGGTTCCTATCTAGTGCGGGAATACTCCCGTTTAGTCCAAGATTTTCAAGCTGTTAACCTCAACAGTCGCAAAGTTGCTAAAAATCACTGGCAGATTGACAATGGTGACAGTTCCGAAATAACGGTCAAATATCGCGTTTTTGCCCACGATTTAACCGTCAGAACCAACCATCTCGATGCTACTCACGGTTACTTCAACGGGGCTGCTTTATTCTTCTATATCCCCGATTATCAAAAACATCCCCTCACCCTGACAATTATCCCTCCCCATGGCGATTGGCGCGTTACCACTGCCTTAAAATCTTTACCCGGACAGAAAAACACCTTTCACGTTCCCGATTTTGATACCCTAGTGGACAGTCCTGTGGAGGTGGGGATTCATCAGTTATACGATTTTGTCGTCGAGGGAAAACCCCATCAATTAGCTATCTGGGGACGAGGAAACGCCAATCCTAGTCAAATTATCGCCGATACCACTAAAATTATTCAAACCGAGTCGGCTATGTTCGGTGGACTCCCTTATGATAATTATCTCTTTTTGCTACATCTTTCGGCGGCTGGTTACGGGGGACTAGAACATAAAAATTCCTGTACCCTTAACTATATGCGTTTGGGATTACGAGATAAGGATAAATATAATCGTTTTCTGCAATTAGTCGCCCATGAGTTCTTTCATCTCTGGAATATCAAGCGTATTCGCCCAAAAGCTTTAGAAAGCTTCGATTATGATGCAGAAAATTATACTTCTTCCCTCTGGTTTGCCGAAGGAACCACCAGTTATTACGATATAGTAATCCCTCTACGGGCGGGAATATACGATAGTAAGACTTTTTTAGAGCTTTTAAGCAAAGAAATCAGCCGTTATCTCAATATACCCGGTCGTCTTGTCCAACCTCTAGGCGAATCGAGTTTCGATGCTTGGATAAAACTCTACCGACGGGATAGCAATAGCGATAATAGTCAAATTTCCTACTATCTCAAGGGGGAATTATTGTCGCTGCTTCTCGATTTACTAATTCGCACCCACACCGATAACCGTCGTTCCCTCGATGATGTTTTACGCTCGATGTGGCAACATTTCGGTAAAGAGGAGATTGGTTATACCGATGGGGAGTTGCAGGCAATTCTCGAATCGGCTGCGGGAGTGGATTTAAGCGACTTCTACCAGCGTTATATCGACGGTTTAGAAGAATTACCCTTTAATCAATATCTTGAACCTTTTGGACTCTATCTGCGGGGGGTTGACAATGGGGAGACGATACCTCATCTGGGAATGCGGGTACAGAGTGAAGCGGGTAAAGAAATAATTAAATTTGTCGAGATGGGTTCCCCTTGCCAAAAAGCGGGAATTAATGCTGATGATGAATTATTGGCTATCGATGGATTGCGAGTGACGGCGGAACAGTTAAACGAAAGATTAAAAGACTACCGCGCAGGTGATATTATTCAGATAACAGTCTTTCATCTCGATGAATTGCGAACCCTTGCTGTTCCACTGGCTGCCCCGCAGACGATTCGCTATGAAATTATCAGGGTAGAAAATCCTTCTAATAGCCAGAAACAAAATTTTTCCGCATGGGTAAATCCCGTTTAGTTCTTGGTTCAATCAACAAAAAAATGTCTATTACTGCCGAAATTCCTTTCCTTCCTCTCGCCTATTTTGAGAATAAATTTATCCCTTTTAGCGAGGCAAAGTTATCCGTTGCTACCCACGCACTACACTACGGAACTGCCGCTTTCGGTGGTTTACGAGGTACTCCCGACCCTAGCAATCCTGGACAGATATTATTATTTAGATTGGAACGTCATTGTCAGCGTTTAAGTCAAAGTGCTAAGTTTCTTAATTACGAGATTCCTGCCGATAAAATCTATCAAATAATTATCGATTTTGTTAAAAAGAATCAGTGTAATCGACCTTTTTATATTCGTCCCCTTGTCTATAGTTCGGGGTTGGGAATTGCCCCGCGATTGCATGGTATCGAGAAGGATTTTCTCGTCTATGGTCTAGAAATGGATGATTATTTAGCAGCCGATGGGGTTAACTGTCGGATTAGTTCTTGGTATCGTCAGGAGGATAGAAGTTTCCCGTTGCGAGGTAAAATTAGCGCCGCTTATATCACTTCTGCTTTAGCAAAAACGGAAGCGGTGGAATCGGGGTTTGATGAGGCAATTTTAATGAATTCTCAGGGTAAAGTCTGTGAAGCGACGGGAATGAATATTTTTATCATCAGAAATGGTCAGCTAATTACTCCTAGTTTTGACCAAGATATCCTAGAGGGTATTACTAGAGATAGTGTTTTAACTATCGCGCGGGATTTGGGTATTCCGGTTATTGAAAGACCTGTAGATAAGACGGAGTTATTTATCGCTGATGAGGTGTTTTTAAGTGGCACTGCGGCGAAAATTACTCCGATTAAAAGGATTGAAACTTTTTCTTTACCCGCGGCTAAACCGATTACTTATCAGTTAAAAGAAAAGTTAAGTTCTATCGTTCTCAATCAGGAACCAAAGTATCAAGATTGGATTACTAAAGTTCCTTTGTAGTTAGACAAATTCACTCAATTTTTCCGGTTCTTCGGTTTGTTTCATGCAATGGACGGGGTCATGAGGGATGAAACCCTTATACACAGAGATGTTCGGCTATTGATACCGCATTAGCTTCTCCCCAGAAACCACCACCAGGGAGATACCCTAGCCCCACTATCCCTGTGGCTTGTGTCCAGCGAAACGGTTCGTCTCCACTAGCCGATCGACTTACCCCGACAACAACCGAACCATCAAATGATACTCCATAAGCATTACCGAAAAATTGGGTTTAAAGCCATTGATTGAAACTGTGAGTCTAAGTGGGATGCCGAAGGCACTGCCTAGCAGTACGCCGATCTGGTCGCGCAAGGGGCGGGCTATAATGAACATAAATAGATAGTCCGTCCTCAGCAGTTAGAAAATAATGCCTCAAGCACTCGAAGCCGTATTTGATGGAACAGCCCTTCAACTAGAAGAACCCTTAAACCTAGCCGCAGGCACGAGGGTGACAATTATCATCGGAAATTTTGGGTCTGAAACCCCGCCGTTTTAGGTTGGCTTTGCTGTTAAATATGAGCATCGTTTACGAAATATATGCTAAAATATGAGACATGGAAAAAGCCTATTCTTACCGATTTTACCCAACACCCGAACAAGAGTCGCTATTGC
>NZ_JACJQV010000107.1 GCF_014696875.1 Microcystis wesenbergii FACHB-1317
TTCCTACCATCGTCCTAGAGTTTATCTCGGAAACCGAAGGGGGTGAATATTCCATCAACCCTCACTATCCCTATGGAAAATGGTATTTTTACGAGCAAATCTTACAAGTACCTGTCTATGGAATATTTCAACCAAAAATAGGAGAATTAGATGTTTATCGATTAAATCAAGGAAGGTATGAACAACAAAAACCTGATGAAAACAATCGTTATTGGATAGCAGAGATTAACTTATTTTTGGGAGTCTGGCAGGGAAAAAAAGCTGAAGTGAAAGCCTATTGGTTACGTTGGTGGGATCTGTCGGGCAATCTGTTATTATGGGGGAGTGAACGAGTCGCACAAACTGAATATCAACTCAAACAGGAGCAAATGTTACGACAAAAATTAGCTAAAAAATTAAGAGAATTAGGCGTTGAACCAGAAACCTTGTAGCATACTTGTCAAATGCTGATAAAATCATAGAATGTATCTTCTGGATTGGGGTATTTCTAGGATTAACGGAGAAGATGTTAGAGTAGGTAAATTTGCATTGTTGGCATTTTTGGGAACATTTTTATTTTTTTGGATGTTTTTTACGATTAGACAATATAATGGACTTGTTTGTTATCTCTTTTTTGAGTTACCCTTTTCTTATCCCATTGGATAAAGTGAATGTAAAAATCTATTGCTTTTGATTTTTGTGTGGATTTGTCTTTTTCTATGAAATGGATTGGCTAAAGATGCAACCTAACCTAACAGATGACTTAAATCACATTCTAGCCCACACTAAAGACCTGTGGGAAGAACTGCGGGGACAGCGGATATTTATTACCGGAGGTACAGGCTTTTTTGGCTGTTGGTTATTAGAAAGTTTTATCTGGGTCAATGATCAGCTAGACTTAAAAGCATCGGCAGTGGTTTTAACCAGAAATCCTGATAGTTTTAGGCGAAAAGCTCCTCATTTAGCCAATCATCCCGCTATTCAATTCCATAGCGGTGATGTTAGGTCATTTCAGTTTCCTGAAGGTGAGTTTTCTTATATTATTCATGGTGCCACTGAAGCGAGTGCCAAGCTTAATCAAGAAGATCCCTTACTAATGTTTGATACGATTATTGAGGGAACAAGGCATACTTTAGAATTTGCTAAATTTTGTCAGGCTAAAAAGTTCTTATTAACCAGTTCCGGTGCCGTTTATGGCAAACAACCCCCTGAGATAACCCATGTTTCTGAAGACTATTTAGGCTCTCCTGATTTAACTAATCCGGGTTATGCTTATGCAGAAGGAAAACGGGCAGCAGAAATGCTCTGTACCCTCTATGCTAAACAACAGGGATTAGAAACGAAAATTGCTCGCTGCTTTGCCTTTGTCGGTCCCTATTTGCCACTGGATGTCCATTTTGCTATTGGTAATTTCATTCGAGATGGTATGATAGGGGGGCCGATTCTCATCCAGGGGGATGGTACTCCTTATCGTTCTTACCTCTACGCGGCAGATTTGGCGATTTGGCTGTGGACAATTTTGTTTAAGGGAAAATCATGCTACCCTTACAATGTCGGTTCGGATGAGGATTTGACTATCGCTGAACTAGCGGAAGTTGTTGCTAGTACATTTGCATCAAAAGTTGAGGTAGTTATAGCTAAAGAACCTATCCCGGGTAAACCTGTTGAACGTTATGTACCCTCAGTAAAACGAGCGTTTTCTGAGTTACAACTTAAACCCTTGATTCCCTTGAGAGACTCAATTATCCGAACGGCTAGTTATAATTCATCAAAATTTTAGAAGTTAAGAAGGAGTTGAAACTTATGGAAAACCTTAAATAATAGGAGATTGGAAGAGTAACGAGAAAAAAGAAAAGTTATTGACAAAAATTCAAGGATCGTGTACAATGCAGGGGAGCATCTCACCTTTGTAACCCCTAAATCAGGTTTTTATGTCAAGCTATTTTGAAAGCCTTGCTAGAAACCAGTTTTAGGGATAAGTATAATTACTCACTTGCATAAATGAGATGCTCCCCAATGCAGGGAAATTCAGGGATTGTGTATAAACGAGATAAAATCAGAGGTACCAAGATGAACAACCGATTTAACTCTAAGCCAATGTTTGTTTTTGAACTGGCAAACAATCACTCTGGTGATGTTGAACATGGGCTAACCATTATCAAAAAAATTCATCACGTCATTCAAAAATTTAGAGACAATTTTGATTTTGGTTTTAAACTACAATATCGGCATTTAGATACATTTATTCATCCAGACTTCAAAGATAGACATGATTTAAAATATGTCAAGCGATTTCTAGATACACGCCTCGATGCAGAACAGTTTAAAAGATTAAAAGATGAAATGAAAGCTCTGGATTTCATTTCCCTTTGTACTCCTTTTGATGAAAAATCGGTTACTCTGGTTGAAGAGCATGATTTTGATATTATAAAAATTGCCAGCTGTTCGTTCACAGATTGGCCTTTACTGGAAAGAATTGCTAAGTCCAATAAGCCTATTATTGCTTCGACTGCCGGAGTCTCACTAGAGGATATAGATAAGGTAGTGAGCTTCTTTGAACACCGGGGTAAGCAACTTTCTTTGATGCACTGTGTAGCTGAATATCCGACAGCGAATAGTAACCTTCAATTAAATCAAATAGACTTGTTGAAGTTACGGTATCCAAAGATAACAATAGGATTTTCAACTCACGAAAACCCTGGAAATTTTGAGCCAGTTAAGCTGGCTATAGCCAAAGGAGCAACTATTTTTGAAAAGCACGTTGGGGTACCCACAGAATCAATTAAATTAAACGACTACTCTGCGACTCCAGAACAGGTTGAGAAATGGTTAGAGTCAGCTTTAGAAGCTTTTGAAATGTGTGGAGTAATCGATCAGAGATTAGAGTTTACGGAGCAAGAAAAAGCGAGCCTACTGTCTTTACGCCGAGGTGTTTTCGCAAAACGGAAGATACATAAAGGTGAAAAAATAGACATATCTGACATATTTTTAGCTATACCTACTATCCCCGACCAAGTAACAGCTAACGATCTGTCAAAATACACTATTTTCCATGCGGCTGCGGAAATAAATGCCAACCAACCGATACTTTTTGAGAACATAAATCGAGCAGAGATCCGAGAAAAAGTTTACGGTGTTATGGAAAAAATCAAGCTTATCTTAAAAGAGAGCAAAGTAGTAGTACCCCACCAGCTAGACTTTGAAATCTCTCATCACTATGGTATCGATAAATTTGATGAATTTGGGGCAACAATTATCAATTATCTCAATCGAGAATATTGCAAAAAGTTGATTGTAATCCTCCCAGAACAAGTACATCCAGAACAGTATCATAAACAAAAAGAGGAGACATTTATCGTTCTGTATGGCGATGTCCAGATAACCCTTGATGGAGTCGAAAAAGAAGGTAAACCGGGAGACATTATCACTGTCGAAAGGGGAATCAAACATAGCTTTACAAGTCAGAAAGGAGCCGTAATTGAAGAGATATCCTCAACTCACTTCCGAGATGATTCCTATTACACCGATCCAGCTATTATTAACAATACCAATCGCAAAACTTTGTTAACTTACTGGGTGGATTAGCTAAAGATGTGCTGTTATCCAAGGATGCCAACAAAATGTCAAAAGTGATGCCAACAATTGTCTGGGATGTTGATGATGTCCTTAATACTCTGATGAAGTCATGGTTTGAGGAGTGCTGGTTAACATTACATCCTGAATGCTTGCTGCGGTACGAGGATCTCGTGGAAAATCCCCCCCATCGACTTTTAGGAGTTAATCTGGGTGAGTATTTATCCTCTCTGGACAAGTTTCGTCTGTCCGGTGGTTTCCAACAGTTAAAACCTGTGGGCGAAACTCTCGAATGGTTTGACAAATTTGGTGGCAGTTTTAGACACATGGCCCTGACAGCAACGCCAATGGTTGCCGCACCTATTTCAGCCGCTTGGGTGATGCGCCACTTTGGTCAGTGGATTCGTTGTTTCAGCTTTGTTCCCTCCAAGCGAGAAGGAGAATGTACCCCCCAATATGACAATACCAAAGGGGAGTTTCTATCTTGGTGGAATAAGGCGGATATTCTCATGGATGATAACCTAGCTAATTTTGAAGCCGCTAAGTCAGTGGGAATACAATCCATACTCATGCCCCAGCCTTGGAATAACAGCAAGCTAACCATAGCAGAGAGCTTAGAATTATTGGTAAGTTTAACGCAAGGAGCCGAATCAGCGTGATTAAATTATCAGATTACGTCATGAAATTTGTTGCCAATTTGGGAGTAAAGCATATCTTTTTACTGCCTGGTGGCGGCTGTATGCACTTAGTAGATTCCTTAGGTACTTGCCCCGATTTAGACTATATCTGTAATTTACACGAGCAAGCTTGTGCGATCGCAGTTGAAGCCTATGGACAATATACCAATAATCTCGGTGTCGCTTTAGTGACCACAGGTCCAGGAGGCACGAATACGCTCACTGGAGTAGCTGGTGCTTGGCTAGATTCTACCCCCTGCCTGTTTTTATCTGGTCAAGTGAAGCGGGCTGACATTAAGGGCGATCGAGGCGTGCGCCAAATGGGGTTTCAGGAGATAGATATAGTAGAAATGGTAAAATCCATTACTAAGTATGCAGCAATTGTGACCGATCCCCAAACCATCCGCTATCACCTAGAAAAAGCGGTTTACTTAGCTAAAAATGGCAGACCAGGACCAGTTTGGATTGATATTCCCTTGGATGTTCAAGCCGCCCAAATAGAGGAAACTGACTTAGTTGGCTTTGATGAGCAGGAAGTTGAAAAGCCAGTTGATCGCAGATTACTACAACAACAGGTGAGCGAGACGATTAGGCTATTCAATCAATCTGAAAGACCCGCAATTCTGGTTGGGAATGGGGTTAGACTGGCTGGGGCAATTGAGGAATTTTTCAAGCTAGGCGAACTGCTCCAGATTCCCGTGCTGACAACCTGGAAAGCAATTGATTTCCTCCCCGAATCTCACTGGCTTTATACCGGGCGGCCGGGAGCGATTGGTCAACGAGGTGCCAATTTTACCCAGCAAAACTCAGACTGGTTTCTGAGCCTGGGCGCACGTCTGGATTTTGGGCAGACAGCTTATGCACATGAAAATTTTGCTCGTGGTGCTAAAAAGATTATCGTTGATATCGATCCTAGCGAAATTGGCAAAATGAAAATGCCCATTGATGTGCCTGTCTGTGCTGATGCAGGAGACTTTATGCGAGAATTTCTGCAACAAAGTGACAAAATTATCCTTCAAGATCGCAGTAGCTGGCTGAATCGCTGTAAAGGTTGGCAAGCTAAATATCCTGTAGTCATAGAAGAATATTGGCATGAGCCAGATGGGGTTAACAATTATGTCCTAATTGATGTACTATCAGAGGAGATGTCTGAGGAGGATCTGTTAGTTCCTGGTAGTTCGGGAGCCTGTAGCGAAGTTACCATGCAAGCCTTTAGAGTTAAGTCGGGAATGCGGATCTTCAACACGGAAGGACTAGGATCGATGGGTTTTGGTATTGCTGCGGCGATCGGAGGATGTGTGGCGAGTGGCGGCAAGCGCACCGTTTGCATTGATGGGGATGGAGGATTTGTGATGAATATTCAGGAACTTGAAACTGTGAAACGGTTGAATCTACCGATCAAGTTTTTTGTGCTGAATAATAACGGTTATGCTTCCATCAGAAACACTCAGAATAATTATTTTCAAAGGCGTTTAGTGGCCAGCGATCCGAGCAGTGGATTGACACTTCCCGATCCGTTAAAAGTGGCTGAAGCTTTTGGCATTGCTACGGCTAAAATTGTCAATCACTCCAACATTAGACAGCAAGTGCGAGATGTGTTAGAGTTAGACGGGGCGGTTGTTTGTGAGGTGATCGTATCACCGAACCAGTTTACCGCACCAAGGGTTACTTCAATGCAGCGAGCAGACGGCACTATGGTTTCTAAACCTCTAGAAGATATGTGGCCGTTTTTGGATCGAGAGGAGTTCTTAGCTAATATGATAGTTTCACCATTAAAGGAATAATCTTAAGAGAACTGACTAAATTTTTTCCGAACACAACTAAAAAATTAAATAGCAGGATTCATAAACTAATGAAACAGGCATCGAATTTTAGCACTGAACGATCTCTATCCGAAGAACTCGAGTTATTGTTGAGCGAAGACCTCGATTCAGTTATCAAACGGGAAAGAGAGGCATTTGATGAATTAGCTGCTCCTTTTGAAAAATCGATTGTTTTATTTGGCTCTGGGCAATTAGGAAGAAAAGCATTAAAAGGATTACGAGAAATAGGCATCGAACCCTTAGCATTTTCTGATAATAACTCGAAGCTATGGAATCAGTCTATTGACGGTCTAACTGTATTATCTCCTGAAGATGCGGCTCAAAAATTTGGTAATAAAGCTGTTTTTGTCGTCACAATTTGGGGAGCTTGTAGTACCCATAGACTCAGACATACACAAGAGCAACTACAACGATTGAACTGCTTAAAAGTGGTTTCCTGTGCTTTTTTATTTTGGAAATATCCAGAAATCTTTTTACCTCATTACTGCTTAGACTTACCTCACAAGGTCTATCAACAAGCTGAAGATATCAAAAAAGCTTTTTCTATTTGGGCAGATCAACAATCTTGCCGCGAATATGTAGATCAGCTTCGCTGGCGAATACTGCTAGATTTTGATGGTTTATCGTCTCCAGTTTCTCAGGAGCAATATTTTCCTCAAGACATTTTTACGGTGTCTTCTACGGATATTTTTGTGGACTGTGGTGCTTATGATGGAGATACCATTAGATGTTTTTTAAAATATCAAAACTCATTTTCAGGTAAAATTATCGCACTGGAACCCGATCCCAAGAATTTTGAAGAATTACAAAAATACATTGCTACATTACCCACTTCTCTACAAGATAGGATAACTGTATTCCCTTTGGCCGCTACTTCGCAAAGAAAAAAAATTCGCTTTGCTGCTACAGGTACTGTATCGTCAGTTATCACTGATACTGGTATGTTAGAGATAGCTGGTGTTCCCTTAGATGAATTACTTGACAATACTGCGCCAACGTTTATTAAGATGGATATTGAAGGAGCAGAATTAGATGCTTTATTAGGCACTCAAAAAGTGATTCAAAACTCCTTGCCAGTTTTGACAATTTGCCTTTATCATTGCCAAGATCACTTATGGAAGATTCCCTTGCTCATACAGTCTCTCAGCAGTCAATATCGTCTCTTCTTAAGATCTCATGGAGAGGAATGCTGGGATTTGAATTGTTACGCTGTTCCTGTTAGTCGTTTAAACCCAGAGTTTCAGTAAGGTATCTATGCTCCAAGAATCTAACCGTCAATGTCCGGTCTGTAATAGTAATGATAAAAAGTTGCTTTTTCGGCAAAAATTTTCAACTTTGTCTGATGGTAGTTTGTTGACAGGGTATGATGTTATGGTATGTCAAGATTGTGGCTTCGCATTTGCTGATAACGTTCCTGAACAATCGGTATTTGACACCTACTATCAGAATATGTCAAAGTATGAATACCAAGATAGTGGGGGAAAAGAATCAGAATTCGATCTGATGCGTTTTGAGATTTATGTAAACACAATTAAACCACATCTTCCCTCAAAAAAAGCATCAATACTCGATGTAGGTTGTGCTACTGGTCGTCTTTTATCTTTGTTTAAAGAAAGTGGGTATGAAAATGTCAAGGGTTTAGATCCTTCGCCTGTATGTTCTGAAGTAGCGGCAAAATTGTATGGAATTTTTGTGCAAACGGGTAACCTTTGGGATCTAGAAACTTACCAGGATACTTTTGATTGTATTATATTAAGCGGTGTCCTCGAACATATTCGAGATTTGAATAGGACATTGTCCAAACTGGCTAGTATGCTATCTGTTGATGGACTGGTTTTCATAGATGTTCCCGATGCTAGTAGGTTTTCACGCTATACTGACGCTCCATTTCAACAATTTAGTATGGAACACATTAACTACTTTTCACCAGTTTCTCTATCTAATTTAATGAAATCTTTTGGTTTTTTTGAGGTGTTTTCAGTACAAAAAACTTATCCTCAAAGTTCTAATACACAATCTACATCTGCTATAGGTATTTATAAGAAAATAAAAAGTATAGATACTGATTTTCTTTCTCTGGTTAGAGATGTAGTCACAGAAATTGATCTATTTAAGTATATTAATCAATGTCAGAAAATCGAAGATCGTATTCACCAAATTATTAATGAGATAGTTGAGCGAGGACAGCCTATTATTGTTTGGGGAACAGGTACTCATACATTGAGATTGATGGAAACAAGTCGATTGCCGCAGGCAAAAATCTCGGCTTTTGTTGACTCTAATCATCGATATCAAGGTAAAAAGCTATTTGATATTCCTATTATATCACCGGCTGAACTAGGAAATAAACAGGAACCTATTCTGATTTCGTCCCGTGTTTTCCAAAATGAAATTGTTCAACAAATCCGAGATACGCTGAAATGTACTAATCAACTATTTTTACTTTATGAATGATAGAAAAATGTAAAGCTACGAGCTTTCTTTCCCACCTGTGAATCGGAAAATAGTGCTTAATCTCACCCTACAAAATCTGATGATTGATGGAAGATTTACCTGTAAGTAAAACTAAACAATTATTCTGGATTCTTGCCCCTTTACATGATAGCTAAATAAATCAATCTAAAATAGCGGAGGATAGAAATTTATCAAATGTACCTCATTAAGAATAATAGATTTGTTAAACTTCTCAAAAAACACAGGTTTGTCAGATTTTTGTTGGTGGGTGTGCTGAATACCATTTTTGGATATTCCCTCTTTGCTGTACTAATCCTCATCGGTCTAAATTATAAATATGCTGTTTTAATTGGTACCATTCTGGGAGTTTTATTTAACTTTCAAACCACGGGAAGACTGGTTTTTGGGTTGAGTTAATCCATGACAAATACCACAAATTATCAAGCACTGATTACAGGAGGTTCTCGCGGCATTGGAGCAGCTATAGCCTCAGCACTAGAGAGTCAGGTAATTCAGATTATCGCCCCTAAACGCTCAAAAAAAGTAAAAACTGGAGAACAAACAGCATGGTAATGGTTAGAATGCAAGTCTCCTTAGAGTCTTTAATCGAGGCAATTGCCACCCTTGATTTAGGAGTGAAACGAAAACTTATGGAAATTATAGAAGATCAGATTTTTGAATCAGAAGAAGAGTCCATGGAAAATGATCCAGAGGTGTTAGCTGAAGTAGAGGAAGCACGAAAGGCTTATCAGATAGGCGACTATCAAACTATTCAAGAATATATCACTAATCAATCTGAACAAGCTTCATGAATTACGAAGTCATCATCCCTAAACCTGTGCAGAAGCAGTTGAAAAGCTTTCCAGATGATGTGCAAACTCGCCTGAACGAAAAAATCCTTCTACTGACTGACGAACCCCGTCCTTCGGGAGTTAAAAAGTTGAAAGGCTATGCCAATGAATATCGTCCTAGGGTAGGTGATTATCGAGTGCGTTATGAAATTGATGATCAAGGCTCGGTTGTCATCATTCTGAGTTGTAGGCATCGAAAAGATGCTTACAAAGGATGACTCACTATGAGAATTTATTTTATGACAAATTTAACAAACCATAAAGCTCTAATTACAGGAGCTTCTCGCAGAATTGGAGTAGCTATAGCTTCATTTCTAGAGAATCAAGGGACTGAGATTATCGCCCCCATGCAATTAATCAAAGGGGTTTCTCCAGCCATGAAAACCGCAGGCTGGGGTAGAATTTTTAACATCAGTTCTATTTTCAGTCTATTCTGTCACCAAAGCCGGACTGAACGCCCTAACCCGCAGTGCTGCTCTAGAATTCGCCACCTATGGTATTCTAGTTAATGCAGTCTGTCTAGGTTATGTGGGGACGGAGCTAACTTTTGCTAACAACTCACCTGAGCAGTTGGCGGGAATTGCTTCTTCCATTCCCCTCCAGCGCCTAGCCCAACCTGATGAAATCGCCAAATTAGTTGTTTTTCTGTGTTCGCAAGACAATACCTACCTCACCGGACAAAGTATAATTATTGATGGAGGATTTACCTGTAAATAAAATCAAGGTTGTCATAACATATAAAAAATCGCAACTGTCTATTGGAGATAAATCGTAAAATGTATCTTCTTAAAAAGAATAAATTTGTCGCCATTGTCAAGAAACACAGATTTGTCCGTTTCTTGCTGGTTGGTGCAATAAATACCCTGTTTGGTTATTTTTCCTTTGCCACTCTCATTCTTATTGGGCTGGATTACAAGTTAGCTGCTTTGCTGGCTACCATTCTGGGAGTCTTATTTAACTTTCAAACCACGGGAAGACTGGTTTTTGGTAGCAAAAACAACAAATTGATTTTTCGTTTTGTCTTAGTTTATGTGGTGACTTTCTTGTTGAATGTCGAGGTGCTGAGAATTGTTGATGCTATTGATATTGGCATCGAGCAAAAAACTAAAATGTTAATCGCTGGTGCTATCTTACTGTTACCGATGGCCGTTATCTCTTTTATTTTAATGAAACTATTTGTTTTTAGAGAAGGCTCACAATGAAAAAAATTACTGTAATGACCCCTTGTTATAATGAAGAAGGAAATATTGAAGACCTTTACCTGCGGGTTAAAGAAGTCTTTAATCAGTTACCTAACTATGAGTATGAACATATTTTTATCGATAACGCTTCCCAAGATAAAACTGTAGATGAATTAAAAAAAATTGCTCAAAAAGACCCCAGGATAAAAGTTATCGTTAATGCTAGAAATTTCGGTCCAGTTCGTTCCAGTTACCATGGTATTCTTCAGTGTTACGGAGACGCGGTTATTCCTATTGTAGCAGATCTGCAAGATCCTCCGGGATTAATCCTAGAATTTGTCAAGAAGTGGGAAGAAGGCTACAAAGTTGTTAAAGCGGTTAAAGCTCCGATGAAAGAAGGAGCTTTTTTCTATTTTGCTAGACAAATTTTTTATTCTTTAATGGACAATCTTTCAGATATAAAAATTACTAGAAATTTTACAGGTTTCGGGTTATATGATCGCAAGGTTATTGATGTTCTACGGGAGATTAACGATCCCTATCCCTATTTTAGGGGACTCATTGAAGAGTTGGGTTTTGAAAGTTTCTCTTTTGAGTATCAACAACAACGGCGAAAACGGGGTATAAGTAGTTACAACTTCTATCGATACTATAGCGATGCGATGTTGGGTATTACCAGTCACTCCCAAGTACCCCTCAGACTGGCCACCATGTTAGGCTTTACTTTGTCCCTCTTGAGTCTGGTAGTGGCGTTAGGTTATTTAATCGCCAAATTATTGTTCTGGGATTATTTTCCTTTAGGAACCGCACCAATCATGATCGGACTATTTTTACTCGCTTCTGTGCAACTATTTTTCATCGGTATTATTGGCGAATATATTGGGTTAATGCACATGAGAATTTTAAAAAGGCCTTTAGTTGTCGAACGAGAACGGATTAACTTTGAGTGAGTGACTGTATTTGTTATACTAACTTAATCTTGGAGGACAAATGGTAATGGTTAGGCGTTGGGTTTCATGCTTCAACCCAACCTACTTTCATCTTATATTTAATTCCACCCACCTACTTAAATACAATAGAAAACCTATCTGGATTAGCTAATCTATATATAGCGTTTTTCAGTCTAATGAGGTATAGTAAATCCATCGATAGATAGGCGTTTCAGCGTTTCAATCGGGACTCACCGCTATAGTAAAATGTAGATTCTGTGTACCCCCCCACTTTTCTATACCGATTTAGTCTGATTGACGATTCGATCGTAAAATAGCAACAGATCAAGAGAGTACAGGTCAAATATGCCGAAATTTGTTGTCTGGGGTAGTTATTGTGAAAATGTGCTGGAAAAACGCGCTCCCTATCGTCAAGCGCATCTAGAGGGATTAAATCAACAGAAAGAACGGGGAATTCTCATTACTATCGGACCAACGGCAGATTTAAGCCAAGTTTTCGCAATTTATCAGGCAGTCAGCGAGTCAGAAGTGCGAGAATTAATCGAAGCGGATCCCTATTGGCAAAATGGTATCTGGACAGAATACCAAGTCAAAGAATGGATTCAAGCTATCTAAGGGGGCTATCAGCTATATTTTTCTATAAGGGTGTTGTCATCTCCGGTCAAGTCTGAGGATATTTTCAAGGATAAACCGAAGTTATCCCTTATAGATTAAAGCTGACAGCTGATAGCTTGCCTACTTTTTGCTTATCGCCATGGTTTACATCAAAAAGGTCGAACTCTCACACTTCAAATCCTTCGGGGGAACGACTCCCATCCCCTTTTTACCGGGGTTTACGGTGGTTTCTGGTCCAAATGGTTCGGGAAAGTCGAATATCCTCGACGCATTGCTATTTTGCTTGGGATTAGCTACTTCCAAGGGAATGCGGGCCGAAAGATTACCGGATTTAGTCAATCACAGCTATAACAGTCAACGTCATAGTGCGGAAGCGAGTGTTTCGGTGACTTTTGATGTTACCGATATTCCCGAGGCAACCGACAGGGATTGGACGGTTTCCCGACGCTTAAAAGTGGCTAAGGGTGGCAGCTATACTTCTACCTACTATATCAATGGGGAAACCTGTACGGTTAGCGAACTTCACGACCAGTTAAACCGTTTACGCATCTATCCCGAAGGGTACAACGTGGTGTTACAGGGGGACGTAACCCGAATTATCAGCATGAATGCTAAGGAAAGACGGGAAATTATCGACGAATTGGCAGGAGTAGCCGAATTTGACCGCAAAATTGAGAAAACTAAGGAGAATATCGATTCGGTTAAAGAAAGGGAAGAACGCTGCCAAATAATTGCCACAGAATTGCAAAAATCTCTGGAGAAATTAGCACTCGATCGCATTAAAGCTGAAAAATACCAAAAACTCAAGGCCCAAGTCCAAGAAAAACAACAATGGGAAATTGTCCTCCATTGGCAAAATCTCCAGCAGCGCTGCCAGCAAGTACAAGGACAAATTCAAGCTGGGGAAAGGGAAAAACAGGTTTTAACCGAGACTATCGCCAATTTATCCGAACAAATCGCCCAAAATAGTCAAGAATTAGAGAAACTCAATCAACAGGTCAAAGCTTTTGGGGAAGATGAACACCTGTCCCTAACTTCCCGATTAGCGAGTCAACAGGCCAAACGACAACAACAGCAACAACGACAAAAAGAGTTAGAAAACCTCGAAAAAGAATCTCAGGCACAGAAAACCAGACTTTTAGAGGAAATTAATCGCTATAATCGCGAATTAAACCAGATTACTGCCCAAAAAAGCCGTTTAGAAACTGAAATTTTACCCAATCTCCTACGGACAACCCAAACCGCAAGGGAAACCCTAGAAAACCATCGTCTGCAAGCAAGTAGTCTCGCGGAAGCGTCAGAAGCTTGGGTAAAAGAACAAAGTGACCTTTCCCGCAATATTACCCGTCTTCAGGAACAATTAAACCCCTACCGTAGCCAACGGGCCCAATTGACCGAAAGATGCGATCGATTGCAAACTAATATAGTAGAAGCTGGTCAACGTCTGCAAGAATTAGAGCAAGTTATTAGCACAAAAACAGAAGAAAGTCAAGAAATATTACAAAAAATTAATCAATCGGAACCAGATATCCAAAATTTAGCCCAAAAACTCACCATTGCCGAACAAAATCGCGTTATCAGTCAGGACACCCAAAAACGTCTGCTAAAAGAACAACGGGACAAACAGAGGGAATTAGATAAACTGGAAGCGACCAAGCAAGCGCAACAGGAGGCCCAGGGAACCTATGCCACTCAAATATTATTACAGTCAGATTTGCCCGGAATCTGCGGATTAGTGGCACAATTAGGCGAAGTAGAGGAACGTTATCAAATTGCTCTTGAAATCGCCGCCGGAGGTCGTTTAGGTCATGTAGTCGTCCAAGACGATAGCGTTGCGGCTGCCGGAATTGCCTTGCTAAAACAGCGTCGCATCGGTAGGGCCACTTTTTTACCCCTGAATAAAATTCGTCCTCCCCGTCCCCAGGATATTTCCTCTCTGCGTCACGCGCGGGGTTATCTGGATTTAGCGGTGAATTTAGTTAAGTTTCAATCCCAGTATCGTGAGGTTTTTAACTATATTTTTGGCAGTACCGTGGTTTTCGAGGATATAGATTCTGCCCGTTATTATATCAATCAATATCGCATCGTTACTTTGGATGGCGAGTTATTAGAGATGACTGGCGCTATGACCGGAGGCAGCCAACCGACGCGATCGGGGCTGCGTTTTGGTAAAATTTCTCCTAAGGAGTCTAGTGAAGCGGAATCTCTACGGGAAAGATTAGCAGAAATCGATCGCATTCTTACCCGCAACGAGGAAAAAATCACCCAAGTTAATCATCTTATCAGTCAGTTAACCCAACAGTTAACCGAAACCCGTCAAAGTCATCGGGAAAATCAATTATCTCTACAACAATTAAGCAAGGATTTACAACGTTTAACCACAGAAAAAGAGGATTTAACCCGTCAATTATCGGGACAGCAAGAGGAAATTAGTATTTCTAGTCAACGGTTAGAGGTATTAACTAGAGAAATTCCTGAGTTAGAGTTATCTTTACAGCAAGAACAGGAGAAATTAACTGCTTTAGAGGCCAATCATACCCATAGCGAATGGCAACAGGTACAGGGAATAATTCGCAGTCAAGAATTAGAGTTACAAACCCAAGAAAATCACCTCGCTACAGTCCGCGAACAGTTAAAAGATTTACAAAGTCAACAGATCAGACTAGAGGAAAAAAGTCAAGAGTCTGCGGATAGAATTATTGAGATTGAGAAAATAATTACCGATGCAGTTAATCAGAGAAATATCGGTAATCTGGAGATAGAAAAACTTGATCACCATATTTTAGAAATCAATCAAGCTTTACAGCAATTATCCCGACAACTAGGGGAAACCAAGCAAAAAAGAGACCAATTAGAGACAGTTTTGCGACAACAACAAAACCAACAACAACAGGCTATCTGGCAATCGGAAAAGTTAGTCAACAATCAAGAGGAAAGACAAGCATTACTAACCACTTTACAGACAGAAATTAGTCAACTAGAAAGCGACTTACCCAATCCCTTGCCCGAAATTCCTGAAAGCGAACGAGATTTCGAGAAAATTCAAAGCGATATTCGGCAGTTACAAAAGAAATTAGCAGCTTTAGAACCTGTGAATATGTTAGCTTTAGAAGAACACCAAAAAACTAAAGAGAGATTAGATGAACTATCAGAAAAACTGCAAACTCTAGAAGGAGAAAGAACCGAACTACTTTTACGGATAGAAAACTTTACCACCCTCAGATTTAATGCTTTTCAGGAAGCATTTACTGCCGTTAACGAAAACTTTAAGAATATATTTGCCACCCTGTCCGATGGTGATGGTTACTTACAACTAGAAGACGAAAATGACCCCTTTAATGGTGGCTTAAATCTGGTGGCACATCCCAAAGGAAAACCAGTACAGCGATTAAGTTCCATGTCTGGAGGTGAAAAATCTTTAACCGCTTTAAGCTTTATTTTTTCCCTACAAAGATATCGTCCTTCTCCCTTTTATGCGTTTGATGAAGTGGATATGTTTTTAGATGGGGCCAATGTAGAGAAATTGGCCAAAATGATTCAAAAACAAGCACAACAAGCGCAATTTATTGTCGTTAGTTTGCGTCGGCCGATGATTGAAGCATCGGAAAGAACCATCGGTGTCACCCAAGCGCGGGGAACCCATACACAGGTACTAGGAATTAAAGTTTAACCTAAGATGCAAGTGGGGTGTGGGGTGTGGGGTGTAGGGTGTAGGGTGTAGGGTGTGGGGTGTGGGGTGTGGGGAGAATAAATAAAAAAGTCTCCTATCTCCTATCTCCTGACTTGAAAATAGAAGCTGAAATAACGCAAATTAGTCAATCATACGGTCATCCGTTCAGTATAGGCTACATATCAGCAGAGACACTCCTGCAAGGGGAGTGACTCTCAAATTATTACAGATGCGTCAGCGGCTGCGTGTAAGCATCCCACCGAAAAACTAATGCGCGGGGGGTTTGGGGGCGGCGCCACGCCCCCAACGGGGGGTTTGGGGGGTAGAACCCCCCAAAAGCTTGGATTGAGCGATAAAATCCGAAGTAATACTAAACCCCTTGAGTAACGCACAGAAAGCTTTTCAGTGATCAGTAAACAGTAATCAGTGAACTGAAAACTCACATCTGATAACTGATAACTGATAACTGATAACTGCCAGACAAGCCGGACAAAGTTAAGTTATATTAAGATTACTCAGAATGCGTCCTCGTCCCATTCAGAAATCCCATGACTCAACCGCAAGCGCAACGCATCCTCTACGTTAGACTCCCCTGTAACCCCATTTTCCCCATCGGTGTCGTTTACCTTTCCGACCACGTTCATAAACTATTCCCCGACATCGAACAAAGGATTTTTGACCTTGGCACCGTCCCCCCCTTAGACTTTAACCAGGCACTCGATCGCTGTGTTGACGAATTTCGTCCCACCCTGCTAGTATTCTCCTGGCGGGATATTCAAATATATGCCCCCGTCGGTGGTCGCGGTGGCAATCCCCTGCAAAACGCCTTTGAATTTTACTACGCTAAAAACCCCCTAATCAAGCTGCGAGGTGCTTTAGGCGGTTTGAAGGTGACAACCGCCTACTACGGGGAATTATGGCGCAATCAGGGACTAATTCGCCGCGGGTTGCAGCGGGCCAGAAAATACCATCCCGAAGCGCGAGTTATCGTCGGGGGTGGTGCCGTCAGTGTTTTCTACGAACAACTAAAAACCAAACTGCCCACAGGAACAATTGTATCAGTTGGAGAAGGGGAAACCCTGCTAGAAAAATTCCTCTCCGGTCGGGACTTTAGCGATGAACGTTGTTATGTGGTCGGAGAAACCACACCCCGGCCGCGTTTAATCCACGAATCCCCCACCCCCTTAGAAAAATCCGCTTGTAACTACGACTATATCGCCGGTATTTGGCCGGAATTTTCCTACTATTTCCAAGAAAACGACTTTTATATCGGGGTACAAACCAAGCGCGGCTGTCCCCATAACTGCTGCTACTGCATCTATACCGTCGTCGAAGGGAAACAAGTACGCATTAATCCCGCCGATGAAGTAGTTAAGGAAATACGCCAATTATACGACCGCGGCATTCGCAATTTCTGGTTTACCGATGCCCAATTTATCCCCGCCAGAAAATTTATCAACGATGTAGAAGAACTATTAGAAAAAATTCTCGCTGCTGGGATGAAAGATATCCATTGGGCTGCCTATATTCGTGCCGATAATCTCACCCCGAAACTGTGCGATTTAATGGTAAAAACAGGCATGAACTACTTTGAAATTGGTATCACCAGTGGTTCTCAGGAATTAGTCCGCAAAATGCGGATGGGCTATAATTTACGGACAGTTCTGCAAAATTGTCGAGACTTAAAAGCGGCGGGTTTTAATGATCTGGTTTCGGTAAATTATTCCTTTAATGTTATTGATGAAACCCTAGAAACTATTCGTCAAACTATCGCCTATCATCGGGAATTAGAAAATATTTTTGGAGTCGATAAAGTGGAACCAGCCATCTTTTTTATCGGACTACAACCCCACACCCATCTAGAAGAATACGCCCTCAAAAAAGAAATTCTTAAACCCGACTATGATCCCATGAGTTTAATGCCCTGGACAGCCAAAAAACTGCTCTGGAATCCCGAACCTTTGGGGTCATTCTTTGGCGAAGTTTGTCTGCAAGCATGGCGACAAAATCCCGATGATTTTGGACGAGAAGTGCTGAAAATTTTGGAAGCAAGACTAGGGAAGGCCGATTTAGAATCCGCTTTGACCGCACCGATAGAAACTAAGGAAAAAGTCTTAACTCCTGCTTAAAAATTAATTTTAGTCAATCCCAAGGCGGCAATTAGAGTTACCATGAGTCTGAAATCAGGAGATCAACAAAATCCCTTTACTGGTAACTGCAAAATGACCGACCATCGCCCCCATTGGCTAGAATTAGCGGAATATATCGCCCTAGGATTAACCCTGCTTACCCTTATGGCCATGGGTGCGGGGTTTTTGCCTTTGTTCCTCCTAGTCGTAACTTTCGCGTTAAATATTCTCAATCGTCTCCGAGAAAGAACCCTGCAACGTCAACGCTTAACTGAGATGACCGGTCATTTACAGAGTCAGTGGGAAGAAGAAAAAGAAGCTTTATCGGCCCAAATACAGTCCCTCGATCCCGCGGTGGCCAGGGATAACGAACGTGCGGTCGCAACGCGCTCGCTACGCGAGATCGCAGAATTAGAGGAGAATATTCTCGTCCTCGAACAGTCCTACAATCAAATTATTCAATATATCAACCGTAACGGGCTGCTCGAACGCATCGAACATCTGGAAAAATCCTACGGTCGCTTACACAGAGAGATTGTGCCGATTAACGAAGAATCGGCGGATATTACCGCCACAAAAGCGGAAAATGAGCCACAAATCACCCTACCCGCCCTTAATTTAACTCCCGCTTCCCCCCCCGTCCCTATCCCCCATTGGCATTATTATCGCCGTCTGACCGCCCATCGGGAAATGATTACAGCGATCGCAATTACCGAGGATCAACGGTTTTTAATTAGCGTTAGTTGGGATCGTACCCTAAAAATCTGGGATTTTGCGAGAGGAACCCTGATTACTACGGTGGAAGCTCATGATCAGGGCATTTTAGCCCTAGCAGTCACCGGAAACGGCGATTATCATCTAGCGACGGGAGGATTCGATCAAACCGTTAAATTATGGACTTTAGCCAGCGATGCCAGTAGTCTGGAATTAAATCAAATTTTCCTCGGTCATCTCGGTTCGATTCACGGCCTAGATTTTGCCCCTCGGTGGCATTTTTTGGTTAGTGGTAGTTACGATCAAACCCTAAAACAGTGGAATTTAGAGCAGGAAACCGAAGAATTTAGCTCCTATGACAGTCTGGGGGCAATTTATGCCCTAGCGGTGGCTCCTAATCAAGATTTTATCGCCGCAGCTGGGGGTGATGGCACTGTCACCCTCTGGCAATTGGGATCGGGAGAAAAAATCGCCGTCTTATCAGGTAACGTTTCTTCGGTAGAGAGTCTTGCGATCGCTGCCGATGGTCAGATTATTGCCGCCGGTTGTGTGGATGGGACAGTGAAAATCTGGCAATACGACCCCGAGAAAAGCGGTCATTTTGCGCCAATTCGGGTGATTAATGCCCATAATGGTCAGGTGACAAGCTTGGTATTCGCAGAGGAGGGTCAATGGTTATTTACCGGGGGAACCGACGGAGAGATTAAAATCTGGTTAGCCAATTCTCAACAGGCGATCGCAACTCTCAGCGCCACCAATGAGCGATCATCGCCGATCTCCAGTTTAGTTCTCAGCCCCGATTATTGTCACCTAGCAGCGGCCGCGGCCGACGGCAGCATCACCATCTGGGAAAATATCACTTAATGGTCGATCGAACTAGAAAAATTGTATAATGTAATGTCCCGGACTCGGTCGGGCCAGTTTGACCCGAAGAAAAAGTGACTGAGTTAACTGTCGTTTCTGCCTAATAGTTGTCATCGGGGCATCGAGAACGCGCGAGCGATCGCTTATCCCAGAATCATTACCCATAGTAAAAAATTCAGAATGAAGACTCCAACAGATCAAAGATTTGATTACGTCAAAATCGGTTTAGCGTCCCCCGAAAGAATTCGGCAATGGGGAGAAAGAAACCTGCCTAACGGTCAAGTCGTCGGAGAAGTAACCAAACCAGAAACGATCAACTATCGGACTCTTAAACCGGAAATGGATGGGTTATTCTGCGAGAAAATTTTTGGCCCCTCCAAGGACTGGGAATGTTGGTGCGGTAAATACAAACGCGTCCGTCACCGGGGAATTGTCTGTGAACGTTGCGGGGTGGAAGTCACCGAGTCCCGGGTACGTCGTCATCGCATGGGTTTTATCAAATTAGCCGCCCCCGTCACCCACGTTTGGTATCTCAAAGGTATTCCCAGTTATCTCAGTATCCTGCTTGATATGCCCCTGCGGGACGTGGAGCAAATCGTCTATTTTAATGCCTATGTGGTTCTCGATCCGGGTAACGCGGGCAATCTTAGTTATAAACAACTCCTCAGCGAAGATCAATGGTTAGAGATCGAAGAGGAAATCTACGCGGAGGACTCGGAATTAGTCGGCATTGAAGTGGGTATCGGGGCCGAGGCTATCCAAAGACTATTACAGGAAATTAACCTGGAAGAAGAAGCGGAAAGACTGCGGACGGAAATTGTCGAAAGTAAAGGGCAAAAACGAGCAAAATTAATTAAACGTCTCCGGGTAATCGATAACTTTATCGCCACGGGTTCTCAGGCAGAATGGATGGTTTTAAGCGTAATTCCCGTGATTCCCCCCGATTTACGCCCGATGGTGCAGTTGGACGGCGGCCGTTTTGCCACCTCTGACCTGAACGATCTCTACCGTCGGGTGATTAACCGCAATAACCGTTTATCCCGTCTGCAAGAAATTCTCGCCCCCGAAATTATCGTCCGCAACGAAAAACGGATGTTACAGGAGGCCGTCGATGCTTTAATTGATAACGGTCGTCGCGGTCGCACGGTGGTGGGGGCCAATAATCGCGCCCTGAAGTCTTTATCGGATATTATCGAGGGTAAACAGGGGCGTTTCCGTCAAAATCTCCTCGGTAAACGGGTTGACTATTCCGGACGTTCGGTTATCGTTGTCGGCCCGAAGTTGAAGATCTATCAATGCGGTTTACCCCGGGAAATGGCGATCGAATTGTTCCAACCCTTCGTTATCCATCGTTTAATTAAATTAGGCATCGTCAATAATATCAAGGCAGCCAAGAAAATGATCCAACGGGGGGATGCTAATGTTTGGCACGTCTTGGATGAAGTAATCACGGGACACCCGGTGATGTTAAACCGCGCCCCTACCCTGCACCGTTTGGGCATTCAAGCGTTTGAACCGATACTGGTGGAGGGCAGGGCGATTCAGTTACATCCCCTCGTCTGTCCCGCTTTTAACGCCGACTTTGACGGGGACCAAATGGCCGTACATATTCCCCTCTCCCTGGAAGCACAATCGGAAGCGCGCTTGTTGATGTTGGCCTGTCATAATATTCTCTCACCGGCGACCGGTCGCCCGATTGTTGCCCCTTCTCAGGATATGGTTTTGGGTTGTTATTATCTCACGGCCGAAAATCCCAAGGCTCAAAAGGGTGGAGGTCGTTATTTCGCCAGCATGGATGACGCTATTCGCTCTTTCGATCAGGGATTGGTGGATCTGCACGCTTCTGTGTGGTTGCGTTTACCGGTCGGAGAAAAGGTGAAAACCAATAAACCCGATGAGGAAGTCCTGGAAACGGAAACTCTCCCCGATGGCAGCATCTGGAAATATTATCGGGAGCGCAAAACCCGCGAGAAGGATGGTGAGATAATTTCTCAGTATGTGCGTACTACTGTAGGGCGAATTATCTACAATAAGACGATTCTAGAAGCTTTGGTGGTCTAGAGAGAGATTAGGTTAGGGTGGGCAATGCCCACCCTAATTTTTAGGCTAAAGCGGCAATACATTCTATTTCCACTAGCACATCTTTGGGAAGACGGGCCACCTCCACACAGGCCCGGGCCGGGGCAGTTTCTGGGGGGAAATAACGGGCATAAACTTGATTCATCGCCCCGAAATTGGCTAAATCCGAGAGAAAGACGGTAGTTTTCACCACATTTGACCAATTAGCCCCAGCAGCGGTTAAAATGCCCTCTAGATTGGCCATAACTTGTTCGGTTTGGGTGCTAATTTCCCCGGAGACGATTTCACCCGTGACGGGATCTAGGGGAATTTGTCCCGCAACAAAGAGAAAAGGACCAGGAGCGGCGATCGCTTGATTATAGGGACCCACAGGGGCCGGAGCTTTATCAGTACGGATGACCTGATTATTCATGGGCAGGATAGTTAAAAAAGATGACATTGAATCAATTGAATATTTTCCCAGTTTTTCGATCGCTTGTAGTTAATTTTCGCCGGTTAGGGGATTTAATTTTGACTGATTGTCTTTGTCGAAGGTGCGCTAAAAGCGATTGTACGAGAAATAAGTCAACACTTATGACGCTGCAATTCTGCATCTAACTCTGTTAACAAAGCATATATTCTATCAAAATCATGTTGAGTTTTAGAAGGAGCGTCATAGGTTCTCAAAGTACCTTTAGTATGAGTATGAGCCGCTCGATTGCGACTTTTCTTTAGATTACCGAGATCACCTTTTAAAGCACTAATTTTACCAGTTTTTTCTAACTTTTTTTCGATTTTTTCTAATGTTGCTAAACCAATAACCATAATCAACATTTTTCTAAAAGCTTCATATTGAAAGTTAGAGTTAGGCTTAATAATCTCGTCTTTGATGAATTTTTGGTTAGCTGGGGACTTTAAGCATCGTTTAGCACATCTTAAAACTATATCATCCATAGTTTCCTCGATCCAGCCACATAATTCTATAAGAGCTAGTTTAGAATAAAAAATCTTTTGATCATCACTTGTAGAGTCATTATAGAGTTTATCAAGCCTGTTTAACGTCTTGAGTAAATAACTTTTAGTAATCATTACCAGTAGATGAAAAAATTTTGATAGATGTATTAATTCTCTCTAAAGCCTTATCTTTTTGATAAATACCACTAGCTAAATTTTTAGTCAAAAATGGTTCAGATTTTATTAATCTAGAATACTTGTCTTGTAATTCATCATTGGAGAGATTGACTAAAGTATCTAAATTCTTGGCAACTCCTAACAGAATTCCCTCAGCAATAACTTTACTGGTTTTGAGAGGTTCCTCTTTTAAGATTCTATCATAAATCAAGTCAACGGTTTGCTTAAATAATTCATCTTTATCTTGAATAAAATCTTCATGAGCAAATCTATGTTTATACATATAATCATTTAAAAATCTGGTCAATTTCCCCTTGTAGTTCTGGTATTCATCATAAAAAGCAAAGAAACGAAGCACTAATTCTTCATCTTCAAATCGAGATGCTTTTTTCTGCTTTCGATCCATATCTTCAAATCGAGATGCTTTTTTCTGCTTTCGATCCATCAGCAAAAGCCAGTTTTCATATTGAGCGCATTCTTTTAAAAAAGTATTAAACTCGCCATTATAGATACA
Organism: Microcystis wesenbergii FACHB-1317; assembly: GCF_014696875.1. Classification (GTDB taxonomy): domain Bacteria; phylum Cyanobacteriota; class Cyanobacteriia; order Cyanobacteriales; family Microcystaceae; genus Microcystis; species Microcystis wesenbergii_A. The sequence goes on from NZ_JACJQV010000107.1 coordinate 23,184, forward strand.
ATTTCTGATCTCCTGATTATTGAGTTTTACTCCACCGGTATTTAAGCGATGGAAAATGGTAAAAATATAATTATTATGAGCTTTTTTGCTGGAGTCATAGCGAATCATGGTGATGGGAATAGTCATATTTTCTACGCGTTCATATAATTCTTCATGCTGAGTTTTTATTTCCTCAACTGTTTTTCCAGAAATAGACGAATCTACATCGGGTAATTTTGATAGCTTCCAATCTTCAGTAGTTAAAAATTTGACGATGGTACTAATTCGTTGTAATCCATCGATGATATAGCGTTTATCTGTCTTATAGTCAAGACTAATACACATACTAGGAATCGGTAACTGTTTCATTAAACTATCAATAAAACGAGTTTGTTGTGGATCAGTCCACACCACATCTCTTTGAAAATCTGGATCGATAACCAATTGTTTTTTTTGATACATTCTAACTAGATCAGAGCAGGAACGCTGCTCATTGTAAGCAATAATATCTACAGGAGGAAAATCCACATCATCTTCTTCCTCTAGATACTTTTCTTCTTCGGCTGCTAGTAATTTCTCTTCTTGACTGAGATAATTAACCATAATTTTTATCCGTCCTAATATTGCCAATTCAAAAATGAAACGCACGACTCCTTAAGAGTTGACAGAAAAAGGCTCATCAGGTACTGTCTGATCAATACAACAACAGATCAGACACAAAAACGAAGCCATCAACATCTTAACATAGAACAAAGAAACTTGCTCTACCAACTTGGTCAAGAGGGAAATTTATCTCAACGGCAAATGGCAGCTGGGATGTCATCAAAGCACGACCAAAGCGAGAATTAAGAAGGAATCAAGGTTCCCTCAGATGCTATCTACTGAAAATTGGTATAAAACCGCAAGTGAAATCAATCGAGTGACCGAAAAACTTTTCCAAGAGATTCCCGTCGAAAAAAGAAAAACCTTTACTTGTGACAAGGTCAAAGAATTTTGTGGACATCAAGAGTTGAGTCAGAAACCAATTGAATATTCTCCCAGTTTTTTGATCGCTTGTAGTTAATTTTCGCTGGTTAGGGGGTTTAATTTTGACTAAGCGATCGTTTGAGAAAAGTCGATCGATGACTCACTTTGTACCTGTACGAATCATCTTAAATCCATACACATAAATATCTGCGAATCCATATCTTTTTTCTTTTTCGCGCCATTGAGCAAGACCAATTTCGCTTAAAAGCTCGGCAAATCTATCGAAATCAGGTATTATTGACCGTGCGGTACGTTCCCACACTTGACGGAGTTCTTCCCTAGAAGGTAAAGCAGAAATTCCTTCTAAAGCTCGGAAAAAATTCTCTAGGTCAGGATATTCTTGTCTAATAGCCTCACAGCGTTCTTCAGAAGCTTTTTCTAAACCAATTTCTAGAGATTTTGCTCGCAATAAGCGATCAGTTGGTGACTGAATTGATGACTGTCCTTTGTAGGTTAATTCTTGTGCTTTTGCTCCTTGTAATAGAGCGCTTAAACTGCGAGGAAAAGTAGTACCACTAGAATCTGTTAAACGCTCATAAACCCATCGATAAACGTATTTAGCTTTATTGCCACTTCGTCGGCGACTGCCCCAAAGTAATTCTAAGGCACGATTTAGAGCTTCTTCCGTTGCTTGATCGATACTTTCCACGGGAGCAAAACGAGCGACTAACTCTTTAAATTTTGGCGAGAGAAAAGCTTGACGGAGAGCTAATCTCAAGAAATCTATTCTCGTCCATTGTAGAAGTAAATCTCGTCCATTGAAGTGACTTTTATTATCAAAGTTAAGACGTTTCCAGATATCTTCTCTCAGAAATATTTTAAAACGAATTGCTGTTAGTGTCCGAGCATCACAAGCTTGAACAAACTGAAATAAACCGGTGAGAGCTTGTTGACGAATATCTTCTCTCTCTGGGAAATCTTCATCTAAATCATCATAAAGAAACCAGAGAGTCTGCTGCTCTTTTAATTGTTTCTCATTAACTAGATCTAAAGCATCTTTAATCAGGAGAGTCAAATTTCGATCCGTTGCTAATTGAACTAAAGCTTCAGTATGTTCCGATTGCCAATTTTCCGGGGGTAATTCTAAAATTAGTTTAATCGCCTGAAATTTTTCCCACTTTTTACCTTTAGGAAAGATACTATTTTGATATTTTCTGTACACATTTATCAGCAAATAAGCTCGCCAAACTGCTTCCCAGGTACCTTTTTTTTCTAGCAATTCTTGATTTATATACTGGAATTCATCCCGGGATGGACGACTATTATTATAGCTCCCATGACCAGATAATAAAGTCACATGATCTAGACGACTATAGGCCAATTTTCGTGCCTCAGACTCCTTCTGCAGTAGTAACAAATAAAGTGCTGTCTTTCCTGTTCCCTTACGACCTCTGATCAGACAAGTTGCTTGATCAAGAAATTTATCAAAGTTAGCAGTTTTCTGAAATAAAAGACTAATATCTGAACGGATATCTCCCGCATTTAATGGCATAAAATTAAGACTTTCAATAACTTGCCAACGTTGTTTGGAACTGGCCAGAATGTTTTGCAAGCGAATTTCATTGGTATCTTCATCGATTAAGTTAGCAATGCGAGTATAATAATCCAGTAATCCAGTGACAGGATAACGGTCTGCTAGAGCGATCGAGGGAATATAAGGTATGATTAAATAGTCTTCTGAATCTATATCTAAATCATGATCGGTAGTTTCATCTATATCTATATTTTTGTCAATATCCTTTTGTAAAATTTGCCAAGCATGAGTAACTTTAGTTATTCCTGTATCACTTAAATCGGGAACAGGTGAAAAAACAAAATTAAGCGAAAGTCGGCCAAAAGAAGTCAAAGATTGCAAAAGAAGCTCGATTCCTTTTTGATTTTGTTCGTTAGGAAATAAAAAAATAATTGCTTCGTTGGCTGCCTGTAGTAAAGATAAAGCTCCCCATTCATTGATTCCAGTGCGCGAATCTACTAAGATAAGATCAGGTTTTAACTGATTTTGAATCTCTCGACTAAAAGTTGACCAGAGTGTTTCCCCATTATCGAGAATTGTTGTTGCTCGCAGATCATCAACTTTAGTAATGTAATCAAGACTCAAATAACCCGCAGGAACAATAAATAGTCTTCCCGTTGCATCGGGAATATTAACTTCTCCAAATATTTCAGTGATATTAATCTTTGCTTTTACACCTTCTGGTAAATAGGATTTTTCATAAAAATAGTCCACAATTCCGTATTTCGGTGAGGGATTTAAGGGGAAAGCTGTGCTTAACCCCGGTGCTTCTAAATCCAAGTCAACAGCTACTACTTTACGACCTCGCATCGCTAAAATCCAAGCAACATGAATTAAAGCAGTTGTCCTACCTACTCCCCCTTTAAAAGAATAAAAAGTTACGGTTCTAGGAAGACAAAGTTCGGGAGAAGACGGTGATTGATTTTGTGGATTAGTTGACCACAAAGCTAAATCTTGCCAAGTGTGAATTGATTTTTCGTCCAGAAGTTGTGGAGCTTTTAGATCGAGAGAGGCTGCCTCCTGAATAGTATATAAAGATATAAAACCTAAAGATTTATGCTGTTGTCCTATGTCATTTTTAACTGCTTCTATTCGCTGAGTTGTTGATAAATTTTCAAACTTATCACTGACGATAGTTATATTCAAAAGTCCAGCAGTAGATACATTGAGATCAACCCATTCTTGAGCTTCTTTTTGAACATATATATCTGTTAATTTTTGTTTCAGTGATCTTAACCAAGTTTCTGACATAACTATCTCCTTAAAGTTGAGTAGCTTGTTTCTGAAGCCATCTTTTCAGACCTGTATAAGCTGATAACCACTCTTTGTATTTATCGTCATTCGGTTCACTGCTGGAATAACGCATAGTTATAAAATTTTGACTAGGATTTTCTACTATATTAATCCATTTTATCACCTCTGGAAAATTTTGAACTCTCGAATAGAGACGATTATGACGTTTTAAAGCATCTGTAAAACTGTGACCAGGATTAGTTATGGTATGTCCGGGGTTATTGGAATCAGTTTTCCATTCTTGACTGGATACCGAAGCTAAGATCATAGATTTCAGCAAACATTCGATCGTAATACCTCCAAAGTGCATAGCAGCTATTTTCCTATTAGATTTACAAAGTATTTCTGTATCTTGATGACGTTGTAAAAAAGCTGATTGGTAATCTTCCATCCCTAATTATCTATTCGCTAGAGTTAATACCTGTGAATAAGTTTTTAGCTGAGGATTAAACAAGGGTACTTTATTCGACAATAAAGCACCCTTTTAATTTAGCTTAGAACTCTCCTTTTAAAGCGGCATTACAGCGCTCGCAAATAGTGGGATCATCGGCAAATTTTCCCACTTGAGTGGAATAATTCCAACAGCGATCGCATTTTTCGCCGTCTGCTTTGACAATTCCCACCGAAACAAAGTCCGATTCTCCTTTATATTCTGCGGTTTGAATCGCGCTAATATCACTGACTAATTCCACTTGAGAAGAGAGAAATAGATAACGCAATTCATCGACTTTATTCCCCGTTAAACTATCACAATTGTTGAATAATTCTAACTCCTGTTGTAAGGTTTCATCGGGAACATAAAGTAAAACTTTTGCCTCTAAAGAAGCACCGATCGCTTTATCATTTCTGGCAGTTTCCATCACCTTATTAACTTCGGTGCGTAGCTGCCGGAATTTGGCCCATTTATCGGCCAATTTGCGATTATTCCAAGCAGGATCGATGTTTAGCCATCCTGACTCAAATACCGATAAATAAGGGGTTTTGTAGGGGAGAAATTGCCAGATATCTTCCGCTAGATGAGACAGGACAGGAGCGATCGCTTTAGCAAGATTTTCTAAAGCAATAGCATAGACTGTTTGACAACTGCGACGACGGAAAGAATTAGGATCAGAAATGTATAAACGATCCTTAGCGATGTCGATATAAAAGTTAGATAAATCGACAACACAAAAATTCTGTACCGTCTGGAAAAAGCGGAAAAATTGGAAACTTTCAAAAGCTGCCGTAACTTCCGTAAACACTTCCGAGATACGATGTAACATATAGCGATCAATCTCCGGTAGATCATCATAAGCTACCGCATCTTTAAGGGGATCAAAATCATTTAAACTCCCCAGTAAAAACCTGGCAGTGTTACGGATTTTATTACGGATATCTACCAACTGTTTAAGAATATTTTGACCGATATTCACATCATTGGTATAGTCCACCGAGGACACCCATAACCGAATCACATCTACCCCATAAGCGGGTTCTTTTTTCTGGTCTTTACCACCATTAATGATCACATTGGGATCGATGACATTACCCAGAGATTTACTCATTTTTCGTCCCTGTTCATCCAAAACAAAACCGTGAGTTAACACCGTTTTATAGGGAGCAATACCATTAGCAGCCACACTGGTTAATAAACTCGATTGAAACCATCCCCGATGCTGATCCGATCCTTCTAGATACATATCCGCAGGATAACTTAATTCTGGTCGAGCATTAGCCACCGCATTCCAACTAGAACCAGAATCAAACCACACATCCATAGTATCCATTCCCTTGCGATAACTGCGACCATTATCGTGATAACTGGGAGGTAACAACTCCTCTACCGATAACTCCCACCAAGCATTAGAACCCTTGACTGCGAAGATAGCTTGAACGTGATTAATCGTCTCCTCAGTTAACAGAGGTTCATTCGTTTCTTCGTCATAAAAAACAGGAATAGGAACCCCCCAACTGCGCTGACGAGAGATACACCAATCGCTTCTTTCACTAACCATAGAAGTGATGCGATTCTTACCTGTTGCGGGAATCCAACGCACCGAATCAATTGCTTCTAAAGCTAATTCCCGGAATCCTTCCACGGAAGCAAACCATTGTTCCGTTGCGCGAAAAATTGTCGGTTTTTTGGTTCTCCAATCGTAGGGATATTTATGCTGATATGCTTCTTCTTTGAGTAAGGCCCCCTTTTCTGTCAGTGCTAAAATTATCGCTTCATTAGCATCTTTCAGGACATTTAAACCCGCAAATTGTCCCGCTTCTGCGGTGAAATTTCCCTTATCATCCACGGGAGAAAGTATCGGTAAACCGTAACGTTGGCCGACGATATAATCCTCCTGACCATGGCCAGGGGCCGTGTGAACTAATCCGGTGCCGGAATCAGTGGTGACATAATCCCCACCGATGAGAATCGCACTTTCTCTGTCAAACAAAGGATGACGATATTTAGTATGTTCTAATTCCAGACCTTTAACCGTTGCTTTAATCGTCAAAGTTGTGTTAAAAGTGTCGGCCAATTTTTCGACTAAATCCGTCGCTACGATTAGATAATTAGACTCGCTAGTTTCCACCACTGAATAGTTTAATTCTGGGTTCAATGCGACGGCCAAATTCCCGGGTAAAGTCCAGGGAGTAGTCGTCCAGATAGCCACGGATAAATTAGGCAAAAATGGCGTTAAAACCGGGGTTGAAACTGACGTAATCGGAAAAGCAACATAGACACTCCGGGAAGTGTGACCTTCGGGATATTCTAATTCGGCCTCAGCTAAAGCGGTTTGAGAACTAGGACTCCAGTGAACCGGTTTTAGTCCCCGATAAATATAACCTTTTAGGGCCATTTTTCCGAATACGGCAATTTGAGCGGCCTCGTATTCAGGTTGTAGGGTTAAATAGGGATTTTCCCAGTCTCCCCAGACTCCATACCTTTTGAAACCTTCACACTGTTCTTTTTGCGTTTGAAGGGCAAAATCGTGGGCTTTCTGACGTAATTTTAAAGGGGTTAGACCCTCTTTTTCCGAGCTTTTGAGACTTTGTAAAACCTTTAGTTCGATCGGCAACCCGTGACAATCCCAACCCGGCACATAGCGCACTTTGTAACCTTGCAGCAGTTTATATTTATTGATAATGTCTTTGAGAATTTTATTTAAAGCATGACCGATATGCAGGGACCCGTTAGCGTAGGGTGGACCATCGTGGAGAATAAATAATTCTTTGGGGTTATTTTGCGCTAATTTCTCGTATATTTGCTCATCTTGCCAGAATTTCTGCATTTCTGGCTCACGTTTGCTGGCATTTGCTCGCATATCAAAGTCAGTTTGAGGCAAATTAACGGTATCTTTGTAACTTTTAGCGTTGGACATTCTGGCAAACCTATGGATATCAATCGTTTTCGGTATTCATTCCTAAATAACGTCCCTTTGAGAGTCGTTATCTCTATTCTGTCACATAACTGTAATACAAATGTTACAAGTGACAATCATTGATCTATAAGTCTAGCGAGATTGAGTCCAAGAGCGATGATTCCCAAAGGCTATAATTCAGTTATTCGAGAATAGGGAGCATGGGGACGATAGTGACGAATCCTAATTTTTTTTATGTCTCTCCAGAAGTGTATCTAGAAGGGGAAAGAGTCAGTCCCATCAAGCACGAGTACCGAAAAGGACGGATTTATGCGATGGTAGGGGCAAAAAAGCCGCATATTGTCTTAAATACAAATCTAGCCACTTTATTGAGTATCCATCTCGATGATAGTCCCTGTCTTGTTCTCACTTCCGATATCAAAGTCCGGTTAGAGGAGGCAAATTGTTATTATTATCCCGATATTGCGGTGGTTTGTGACGAGAGAGAGATTAACAATACCGATGATTTTATTCTTTATCCTGTTCTGATTATTGAAGTATTATCGAAATCTACGGAATCCTTTGATAGGGGTGATAAATTTAGCGATTATCAAACCTGTCCCACCTTAAAAGAATACATTCTTATTGATCAAAACCAGATGAAAATTGAATGTCACCGTCGCGAGGATTCGGGAGTTTGGCAAGAACAGATCTATGAAGCGGGAGATGAGGTAGAATTTACCAGTGTAGGATTCCGGGGATCGATCGCTTCTATCTATCGCAAAGTCCCCGGTTTGGTCTGATTACAATTATTTTTTGACATCGCACTTTCAGGTTCCTAGGGATAGGGGTAGCTCTGTCTCCCTTTGCCTAAAAACTGAGATTATCAAGCATTTAATTCTATTTATCAAACCTCTAGGAAGTTTTCCTTTTGGGTAGCTGTTTGTCAATACCAAATTAGGTTATACTTTATGTTTATGGGAAGCGATCGCTGTTAGTTTCCCACTGTCCTAGGCAACAATAAACATAGCTAAAATCCAGCACTCGATCGTGTAAGGTCAGGTGAGGTAACAATGGATAATTCAAACCTAAATAAGCAATTAGTAATTAATAATATTCAGGAATTTGCCGAGCTTGTTGGTAATTATGATCAAGCTTGGAAGCTTCTTGTGGGTAAAAAGGTGAGTCGTATTCGCGAAGAAGTGAAATACAAAGGGAAAAAGACGGGGATAAAAGGCACTAAGAATTATAAATATGGACAAATCATCAACATAAAATATGAGAATGATACCGTGTATGTGCATATTAAATATCAGCATAATTTTTTTGCTGAATATAAAATCGATAAAATTATTAATCAATTTAGTGATATATTTCCCTTTATTACTGTACAAGAAATTTTCCAAAAAGTCCCAGAAATAAAAAACAAAATACTACAAGAAACTTATCAGAAGCTTGAATAGGATTTGCTTAATGTCAATAAATTTTATCAGGAAAGATTGTATAAATATCTGACTAAGGAAGAATTTTGGCAAGAAAAACATAGATTTGTGCAATCTTGGCTAGAAAAAAATCTAGGAAGAAAACCAGATTTAGAGCAGTCTGTAGCCCTTGGAGAAGTCAATAATAATATCCAAGAGTGGCAAAACTAGCACATTAGTCAACAAAGCTTTATTTTTGCAAAAACATTGTGGTATTTTACCAAGGGAAATATTAATACTAGCTTTCAACCGCTTTTTTATGTGGCTCTCACCCGTGCGATCAAGCAACTCTATATAATTACAGAAAGTCCTAACTATTCGCCCTTTCTTGCCCATTTAAATCTGAATAAAATCAATTGGCAAGAATATCCCATACTAGGAGATAAGTCAAAATATATAAGTAGTCGGACATAAATTCTGTTGTCTATCTTAAGAAATGTAAATTGCCGCAATTCTTACTGACTCTTGAATCCTGACGACCGACTCCTTACCCCACAGTTAACTTTACTTTTGTCCAACTACTTAACTATTGAAATTGGCAATCAAAAAGGGAAAGGTTCTCACCCGACTATTCAGATTAGAGACTTGCTAAAAGCTCAAGGATATAAGTGGAATTCCCATCAACATCGACAAATTTGGTATCGTCATGATTTAAGGGCTAGTTTCACCACAAGGGAAGGAAACCTCTTTCATCTGTGGGGGTGAAAATTTTTTCATCGGGACTGACTCCCCAGACTCCTAACCCCACCAACAAACTTTTTGCCGCAAACCCTAGTTAACAGCTTATTATTTTCCCATTGTTTCTATTGAGCGATTACTATCACTGAAGTGCCGATTTGTACCTTTTCAAATAAAGCCTTTATATCTCGATCGCGCATCCTGACGCAACCGTGGCAGACGGCCCGGCCGATGAGATTTTCTGGGGGTGTACCGTGAAAACCGATAAAATTCTCGCCATCGGTCCAAAATCCGATCCAACGCGCCCCTAAAGGGTTGTTTTTTCCCGATGGCACCAGTTGACCGGTGAAAGGATGTTCCCAGACTGGTTCCCGCACCATCTGAATCACCCTAAATTCTCCCGTCGGGGTTTCCCAACCGCGACGACCGATCGCCACTGGGTAAGAAGCGATTATTTTCTGTCCTTGGTAAACAAAAACCCGTCTTTTTTTTAAATTCAGCAGCAAACGGGTTTCCGTTCGGGTTACCGTGGTTGCGGGAAGGGAATTGACGGGACTAATCGGGGGATTGAGCAAAAATTCCCCCATTCCTAGACATAAACAGAGAATCGGCAGCAAAACTCGCATCTGATACCAGCAAAGTCAAAATTTTTTATCTGCATTCTAATCTGATTGTGACGATATATGATCACTGCGGGATGCTTCCGATCAAATCGGAGTCGAGTTAGGCTAATTCGGTTACACTAATCCATAGCTGGAATATTAACTTTTGTAACTATGACCGCCGCTATTGCTCTCGATCGCGTTTCTAAAATCTATAACAATCTCCCAGTAGTTAACGAGCTTTCCTTTGCTATCGAAAAAGGGGAAATCTTTGGTTTACTCGGTCCCAACGGTGCGGGAAAATCGACGACAATCCGCATGATTATCACCCTAACCGAAGCAAGTCAAGGAGAAATCGCAGTGGCCGGGTATGATGTGAAAAAATACCGCGATCAGGTGAAAAAAAATATAGGGGTAGTCTTGCAACAGATTAGCGTTGATGGGGAATTAACCGTCTGGGAAAATATGGAATTTCACGGCCGGATGCACCATATCCCCAATCCCCAGAGACAGGAATTAATCGATCGCTATTTAGATTATGTCAGTTTAAGCGATCGAAAATCTGCCCTGGCCAAAACTCTTTCCGGAGGGATGAAACGACGTTTACAGATTGCTCGCGCCCTTCTTCACGAACCAAAAATCCTCTTTCTCGATGAACCAACAGTCGGTTTAGACCCCCAAAATCGTCGTCGTTTGTGGGAAGTAATTCGCGATTTAAACCGGCAAGGAATGACAATTTTGTTAACCACTCACTACATGGAAGAAGTGGAATTTCTCTGTCAGGATAACGCCGCAGGAAAACCGGGCAGAATTGGCATTATGGATGCGGGCAAATTAATCGAATTAGGAACTATAACAGATTTTCGTACTAAGTATGGCGAGGGTTTAGTTATCAAACAAGTTGGCGATAAAATCGATTATAAATTCTTCCCTACCGTGGCCGATGCTAACTCTTATCTGGACAGTTTGAGCAATAAAACTGGAGTAATGTGTCGCCCTTCCAATCTCGAAGATATCTTTGTGGAACTGACGGGACATCAATTAGATTAGATTCTTGTTTTGGCTGTTAGGAAGTTGTTTAGGAAGTTGTTCAGTTATCGGTTTTTAACTCCAGTTTTTCGCAGATTAGCTGTGTTTAAATCGCCATTTCTTGGCTTTCATATGATGTCTATTTTATTGATAAACTTGCTAAGTAGGTAGGTTTTAAAAATTGTCAGATTCCTCCCCTTATCAAGGGGGGAAGGGGGGGATCAAGGAGGGATCAAAGGCAAAATCTATCTTCTATTTAACCAGAACCACTTACTTAGAGTCTAGGTCAATTAGCTGAGGATGTCCCTAAAAACCGAATTCAACCCTAAAAAAAGAGGCTTTTAGTGGTTTTTAAGCTTTTTGAGCCAGATAAATGGCCCAAGAAGGGAACTTTTTCCGGAGAGGGAGAGTCGTCGGGGACTGGATAAAAACTAGAGTCCTCCCTCGATCGATAGACAAAATTGACGGTAATCGTTTAGAATAAAGCACTGAACACTGACGAGATGACAATTATCCCTATGACCGATCTCCAGACAAAAACTAGATGGTCAAAAGCGCGGCGATATTACGAATTGCTTAGTGTTTTAGTGGAACGTAATCTCAAGGGACGCTATCGGGGTTCTTTTCTGGGGGTTTACTGGTCCTTGTTAAATCCCGTGATTATGACTGCACTATACACGGCAATTTTCGGCACGGTTTTCGCCTCTTATTTTGATAATTCTATAGTTAACTATGTCCTAGCGGCTTTCACTGGTTTAGTAGTAATAAATTTTTTTAATGCTTCCACTAACCAAGCTTTACCTAGTATCGTTGGTAATGGCAGTATTTTAAATAAAATTCGTCTGCCAGTGAGCATCTTTCCCGTTTCCATGGTAGTAGCAAATATTTTTCAATTTGCTATTAGTATCTTTCCCCTTTTGGCTATAGTAACTCTCTGGAAATCTCAAAGTTTACTTAATGTAATTGCTCTGATTTTTCCCGTGATCGGTCTTTCTCTGGTTTGCACGGGAGTGGGTTTCCTTGTTAGTACCCTCTACGTTTTTTTCAGAGACTTACCCTATTTTTACGAAATTGTTTGTTTTGTCGCTTGGATTAGCAGCCCGATTTTCTATCCCCCAGAAATTATTCCTCCTTCCGTACAACCATTCCTCCTACTAAACCCATTATTACCGGTAATCGAAAGTATTCGCCAATTGTCCCTTTCCCCCGGATTACCGGATTTTAGTTTGATTTTTCAATCTCTAATCGGTGGGATCATCATCCTAGGAATTGGTTGGACTTGCTTCCGACTCTGGCGACATTTATTTATGGATTTATTATAAATGACAGAAGTAATTCGACTCGATCAAGTGTCTCTCCAAAGACGTACTCAAGAAGAATTCTCCTACGATCTAAAAAGGACAATCTTCTCTATTCTTGAAGGGAAATATCGTCAACCTGCCAAAAAATTAGTTCTAGATGATATAGATTTAGTCATTAATTCTGGAGCGAAATTAGGTATCATTGGAGCTAATGGCGCAGGAAAATCTACTCTCTTAAAAGTTATTTGTGGTATTCTGGAACCGACAAAAGGACAGGTGAGAGTCAGGGGACAAATTGCCTCTCTAATTGAATTAGGAGCGGGTTTCGATCCAGATTTACCAGTAAAAGATAATATTATTCTCTATGGGGTAATGCTGGGATTTTCTCGTCAGGAAATGAAGGAAAAAACCAAAGATATTCTTGACTTTGCTGAGTTAGAAGAATACATGGGAGCGCCGGTGAAATCTCTTTCTTCTGGGATGGTGGCTCGTTTAGGATTTGCGATCGCAACAGAGGTTCACCCCGATATTCTTATTCTTGATGAAGTCCTTTCCGTCGGGGATGAAAGTTTTAAAAATAAGTGTAAACGACGTTTAAAAAAATTCTGGAATTCTAACGCTACTATTTTAGTAGTTTCCCACGATTTGACTTTAATTCAAGAGTCCTGTGACCAAGCAATTTGGCTGAATAAAGGCCAGCTGCAATGTCAGGGTACATCAGAAGATGTCATCAAGTTTTATTTGGATTCCGTGCATCAAAATGAAGTTAATTTTTAATTAAGTAGGTAATCTCAATTAATTGTTAGATAGGAATAATTTATCTACGTTTTACTTGGTCGAAAACCCTATAACAAAATAAAAAACCTCGGTGTCCAGCCGAGGTAGCGCTAAGTTATGTAGGAGAACTCAAGCAAATCTGTCAATGGGGTAAACCCAAACCCCGAAAACTTTTTTAAGCTAGTAGGCCAAGTTTTTTGCCGTTGTCTCGGACTCAAGGAATCATCTTCTGTCCTATACTCTTCGAGACAATCTGAACCGGCTTGCTGTCTTGGCTGTTTTGCTTTAACTTTTAGTTCATGTAAATAAATGTAACAATATTTTTACGAATTGTAAAGAAGGATTGACACAATAAAACTTATATGAATTATAAGCTGAGTTAATATTTTTCGCCGATCGAAGCGAGGGAGGTAATAATAGAGAGATTGGTTCACTAGCGTGACAAGGTGTACCCAGAATGTCCTATTTGTTTTTGTTACCACTATTCACCGCTGCCTTGGCTGCCTATTTCTGGCAGAAGTCCAGCGATGAAATCGCTTATCTGGCCAGTGCCGCCACGGTAATTAGTTTATTGTTGAGTCTGGTTTTAGCTCCTTGGCAGATTCAGCTATTAATTCTCTTGACAGTTGTGATTGTCGTCACCTTTTTATGGCAAGGACGAGAAGAGCAGAAGAATGTCCCCGTCCCCACTCCAGAAACCGCCGGCGAGAAAAAGTACCGTGGGGCCACCTATATCGAGCCAACAGTCGCCGAGGCTCCTGTCAAGGAGCGAGGGGGTAAATATCGCGGTGCGGAGGTTAAAATCACCAATAATCCCACGGTGGCTAACCCAATTCGCTCCTCATCTCTCAAATATCGCGGCGCCAGTTCAGCAAACAAGGACCAGTAATCAGTTATCAGTTATCAGTTATCAGTTATCAGATTTGAGTTTTAAGTGAGCAGTATTAAATAGAAGTTTCCTACTGTCTTTTCACTGTTGACTGTTGACTGTTCACTGTTCACTGAAACTTCCCACTTCCTACTGGTCTTGAATATAAGGTTGATTATTCTTGAGACAATTGTATGCCTTTTGTAGTTCGATTCCCAGATAACCAATATGTTCGGGAATAATTGCGGGATTGGTAGCGGCAAGCTCACGGATTAATTTCAGGGGATTTTTGCCTTGATAACAAGCGACAACTTCCCCGCTGCCGGGGGTAGTTTGTTGGAGAAGAATTTGTTCTTCTTCCACAGAAATCAGAAAGTTACCACTAGGGTCAAAAAAGTCGCGCTGATTGACAATTTTATCGTACTGGGTGGCGATTAATCGTTCGACATTTTCCCAAGTATCATCGTATATATGGGCCGATTGACTAATAGTAATCAATGGACCCATTGATAAATTGTAGTCGGAGAGCTTGCTAATCTCATCCCTAATATGTTGCTGTAAAGCGCGCAATCCCATGGCATTTGCTGGCCAAGCGGCAAACATATCATTACTTCTAAATATTGCGGTGAGAGATAATTCATTTTCCACCACTCGCACCCAAATATGATTTAAACAGGGACTACCTCCCTTTTCGTGGTCTTTCACATCCCAGAGGGACATAACTGCACTAGCGGCATCAATTTCTGAGATTAATTTATTGATAACCTGTGCAATTTGGTCTCGGCCAAACCAAGAGCGCAATCTTTGACCGTAGGTGTATTTAACTCCTTGGTGTATAGGGGAATCATCGAGAATTTGTCCGATATATTCGGTGAGAAAAGGTCTATCTATAGGCAAATAATTAGGTTCAGGAAAATAAAAGTCTGGTGGTTCATCGGTGACAACGGCCATTAGGTCAATTAATTCTTGCCATTTACCATCATATCCTGTGGGTCTAATTGTGCCGGTGGTTTTAATCTTTTGGAGAATTTTCACCCAAGTTTCGGCAATAGTTTTTCCTTCAATACGATGACCGTATCTTGTCCCGGGTAGCAGAGAAGGAAGATTTTCTAAGAGGGGAAAGATTAAGGGTTCTCCCCAAGTTGGTAAGGGAGATTGTTCTGCATAACTTTTGACAGTTTCAATCGCTTCTGGGATGGATTTAACCAGTTGATATTGAATCGATTGACGTAATTTTTCGAGGGTTTCTCGGTCAATTTCCTTGTCAATGTATCCAGTGATAGAAGAATTAATTAGCCAACATTCTCTACCTGTGTCACTTTTTCCTAACTGAAATCCTTGACTAAAAAAGTCTAGCAAACATTGACAGCTACCGGAGTTTTTATCTTCCTTAGTAGCGTTGAGAATAACTAAGTATCTAACGTGGGGATTTGCGATTAAGTTTCTCAGCAGGGGACTAATTCCTCTGGTGGGACTATAAAGATTACCAATCACTGCGTACTGGTCGGGATTTAAATGTTTAGCAAGGGACTGTTTTACTGTCCATCCCGTGATAATTGCCGTTTGGCCGTGACCGCAGATTAATTGATTAGGTTTATAGTGGGGTTGGTAGGTAAATTTAGGGGTGGTTTCTATACTGAGCATGGATTTAAATTAATCGGTCAAGATAATTAATAATATTTTGGTGAAGGTGTTCTATTTTATCATTGCCATCCAGTTGTAAACAATTATCTTTATATTCTTTAAATATCTGGAGAAACATCTGACGAACTTTTATTAATTTTTCTTGTTTTTCGTACACTTCTGTGATGGCTCGGTTTTTAATTCTTGCCAGAGAAATATCGGGAAGAACATCGATATAAATGACTAAATCGGGATTGGGAAAATGTTGATTTAACTGCCGAATAAAAGCCAATTCTTCGGGATTATTGCCATTGTAGGCCAGGGAAGAAAAATAATAACGCGTCGTGATAACGTGGGTTTGTTCTTGCTGAATAAGTTTAAAAACGCCATCGTGATCATTATATAAGTGATAATGGCGATCAGCTGCAAATAAATAAGCCATTTGTCGGTCAAATTGATTTTTATCTTCGATAGAAATAAGATTAGTTTGCATTATTTCTCGAATCAAACGACCGATAACTCCCTCGGAAGGTTCCGGACTTAAAACTGCTTTTTCCCCGCGCTTGAAAAAATATTCTTGTAGGAGTTTTGCTTGGGTACTTGTTCCCGATCCGTCAATACCTTCAAAGACAATAAATTTCGGTTTCATAATTTAATCTTCTTTTTTTCTATCTAATTATCAGAATAATTGTTTTAGCCAAGTTAACCAAGATTTTTTCTGGGGGATTAATAGCGTCATTTCTCCGATAATCTCTCCCATACTTCCCCAAGTATAAATATTTTTATTGAGGGATTGTATGGTTAAATTTTCTTGTAAAGCTAAACTGATGATACTAATCATTTCTGCTGCTTGATTACCGACTATTTGCGCTCCTAGTATTTTACCATCTTGTCGGTAGATTAATTGACAAAATCCCGTGGTTTCTCCCCAGATTTGCTGTGGGACCATATTTTTGATTGGATAGTTGATCATCTTTACCTCCTCACCATAGTTGTCCTGGGCCGCTTTTCCAGTTAAACCCACCCAAGCAATAGCCGGATCAAAAGCAATAAATGAGGGAATTTGCTGGGGATTAAAGTTAAATTTTTCTCCCGCGAGCAGATGCTTGACTAACCCAAAAGCAGCCCGGTGATTTAAAGTAGGATCGGGATAATTATTTCTGAGCAAATTTAGGGCATAAATGCGGGAATTATCGGTTTGTAATTGCTGATTAACCTTAATTAATCCTTGCTCTAGTTTAACTCCCACCCCAGCCAAATTTAATCCCTGTTCATTGACTTGATAATTACCAGCAAAAATGAGATCATCAACTTCGATAACACGATTACCTAATTGTAGCCATTTTTGACCCTCGATCGCTTTCACTTGACTAGGACAATAGCCGGGTAAAATCTTAATTCCTTCCGCTTCTAAAATAGCAGTAACTAAATCGGAGATTTCCCGATCAATATCCGGCAGTAGATAACTATCCTCGATAATTAAGCTAATTTCTTTCCCCAAACGTCGGAGAATTTGGGCCAAAGTCACAGCCATGCTGCTGTTGCCAATAATCCCTAAATGTTGTCCCAACTTATCTAAATTTGGCTCTTGCCAAAGGGTTTGAGCGGTAAAATAATTAACCTCATCTAAGCCGAAAATTTTCGGGACTTGTGGATAAAAACCCGGGACGATAAGATAGTGTTTAGCCAACAATTGCCGACCGTTAACCACGAATCCCAAATGGGGCAGCCGGACAAATTCCCCCCCACCCAAGATCACATCTATTCCTTCCGTGGCTAATCTTGCCAAAGAATGATATTTATTAATAGTTTTATCCACTTCCTCTAACCATTGCCGCAACCGTTGCCATTGGGGATAAAGGTCCGTTTCTTGCCAATGATTGAGCAGTTTATAGAGATGGATAATTTGGCTGTACCCCTTGCTAAAAACGTCCTCAGATGCCTCTAAATTGTCCCTAGAAGGCTGTTGCACTAAAGCCACCCTTTTTTTGAGGTGAACAGCCAACAAAGCCGCTTCTATCCCCGCAGGACTGGCACCGATAATTACTAAGTCGTAAACCACAAATATTCGGTCGTCAGGAATCGGAAACTTAACAATAAAAACTCAAATCTGATAACTGAAAACTGATAACTGAAAACTGAAAACTGAAAACTGATAACTGATAACTGATAACTGATAACTGATAACTGATAACTGATTACTGATAACTGATAACTGATAACTGATTACCGGCGCCGGTCTTGCAGTTTTTTATAGACATCTCGCAGGGGGACTTGATGATAGGCGAGAGCGACGAGGGTATGATAAAAAAGATCGGCCACTTCTGAGGCAATAGCATCGCCATCATTATCTTTGCAGGCCATGACCACTTCTGCCGATTCTTCGCCGATTTTCTTGAGAATTTTGTTATCTCCCCCGGCCAAAAGTTTACAGGTGTAGGATTCCGGATGAGGATTGTCTCTGCGATCGCAAATTACCTTAAACAATTCCGAGAGGGTGTCGGCCGCTGGCGGTGATTTTTGCCAATTTACTTGGTGAAAACAGCTTCTTTCGCCAGTATGACAGGCGATATCACCGATTTGCTCAATAGTCAGCAAGATAGCATCACTATCGCAATCGTAGCGAATTTGACGCACTTTTTGGATATGGCCCGAGGTGGCTCCTTTGTGCCATAATTCTTGACGAGAACGACTCCAATACCACGCTTCCCCGGTGGTGAGGGTTTTTTCGAGGGATTCCCGATTCATCCAGGCCATCATTAACACTGTAGCATCAAGATAGTCTTGAGCGATCGCTGGTACTAAACCCTGGGGATTATAAGCGATCGCGTCGAGGGGAATAGCGGAGAGTAAAGAGGACATCAGTTTTTCGCGGTCAAGAATTATGGTGGGACAAATTACCGAAAAATTGGGTTGAAAGCCTCGCCCTTTTAGGGCGACTTGATAGGATGTATGATATTAAGAATAGCGGGCAGGGCAAGCAACCGCTTAAAAAACCCAGTCATCAACCGATGAACGCACCTTGAAAACTAGAGTTATGGGGTTCTATAGGGGAATGCTCCTATAGGTAAAAGCTCTAAGCGTCAAGTACCAGAGAAACCAATGATTTTAGAGGTTTTGAACTGTATCGTAGGGGCCTCCGAGAACAGGCTTCTGTAAGGTCGCGAAAGTCTGAGGAGAGAACCACCTCTGGGTGGGATTTCGCCAGGAATCTAATTCAAGTGGACTCGTTGAGCCAGAAATTCTCAGCCGTGATGCGAGAAGAATCCACGTCCGTTTACGGCGTGGGGTATGTCAACCAAAGCTTAATTACATAGCCTTGACATCGCCAGGGCTTCATTATCCCTGTCTAAAACCCAAAACCCGCTAACGACCCTTAAAAACAAAAGTTAGGTCTTGGCTCGCGTTAGAATCAATAATTAAGAAAAAGCTAAAAGTCAGAAACCTTCAGAGGGCATCTAACCTTTAGCTGTTAATGTCTTGCCCATTGGCAACTATTATTTTTGCTTCTTGAAGCGGGAAACTAATCCTAGACCACCAACGGTGAGCAGTCCCAGAATAGTACCCGGTTCGGGTACTTGTATTGTAGCTTGTGTGAATTTATTCGACGAAGACATCAGACCTGCACCGGCGAGGACGGGGTTAAGTGTATTCGTGACCGTGAGCAGGGTGAGAGCACCAGGAACAGGGGCGAAAGAACCAAGAGCAGTCGGGTCAGGCCAGCCGTTTGTTGATGTTAAGGTGATACCGGCTGGCGCAAAATCTGTTACTACATCCCCGTAGCCTGGAGTTACGTCTGAATCGACTTGAACCCCTGTAAAGGGGATTAGGGTCTCGATTTCGTACGTCCAAGCCCCAGGCACAGTGATCATGCCCGTTGTCATTAATGTAACTGTGTACTCTTCGCCAAGCATGTTAAGGGTAACGAAGCTAAGGTCGGGTATAGCACCAGCAGCAAATGTATCACTGACGTAGGTGACTGTTTTGTCGCCGTTTTGGAGGAAATTGCCAGCCGTGATGAAGTCAGTCCAAGTAAGAACATTTACTGCACTGGCACTGGTAGCGGTAAGCACTGATCCAGCGAGAACGCCGAGGGCGGCGGCTCCCGTGGCGATGGGAAAAGCAAGAGTTTTGGTTAATTTGTTTGTTTTCATCATAACTGAATTGTCCAACGTTAGTTTTGTGTACTATGGTGAGGTCAAAAGAAAGCTTAAAAAAACCTTAAGATTTTTCATAACTTTTCGTTTGTCCTGATAGGAGTATAGCTAAGTTAAAAAAAAAAAACAAGTGTTTACAAAAGTTGATATTTTCTTAATTTTTCAGGTTCTTCGTTACTTGGTCTGGTTCGATAGGGGGGCATAAATCGACTAAATCCTTATCTGGCAAGAGACTTAATTGATTAGTTCGCTCTAGAGCAAAAACAATTGACAAAAATCGCCAAATGCCTTTCTATATAAGGGTTCCATCCCTTATAACCCCCGTCCATTGCATAAGACAAACCGAAGAACCATTTTTCATCAAGACAATTTGACGCTCCCATCGCACTAAGCGCTTCGGGATTCCCTGTTCATCCACTGACGGCCGCTGGGAACTCCATGCTAGAGGCAAAATATACCTTGTGTCGGTATGTATAAACCAAAATTAAATTAGTCGCCGTCGGGCATAGGTTCGACTTTAACCGGACGTGGAGAAAGTGTCAGACTTAAGCAACCAAGCGTTTTTCGCTATCTGCGTCAACCGTCCAGACCTTGGCGTGATACCATTTTTCTTTATTCTTGGCAGGTATCTTGCCCCCCCTTGCCCCTAGTAGGGCTGTTTCATTCTCCCATGAGAATATCAAAAGTAAAAGCGATCACTGTCAGGTAAAATGAGAAGTGAACGCGAACTTTTCAAACATATGTTGAGCTTAATAGAAAAACTGAAACAAGTCAAGGACTTTCGGAAAGATCAAGGAAAAAGACACCCTTTATGGATAGTATTAGTAGTAATAATACTGGGAACAATGCTAGGATACTCAGGTTATAGAGAACTAGGAGAGTTTGCTAAAAATAATCGGCACAGGCTGAGTAAAGAATTTAACATAATTCCAGAAAGAGTCCCATCCTCTTCAACAATTAGAAGGGTGATGATGGGAGTTGATGG
>NZ_JACJQV010000108.1 GCF_014696875.1 Microcystis wesenbergii FACHB-1317
CCTGTTTGTGCCTTAAGTCCTTCCCTGTATGGATTTCAGCTACTTTTGAGCGTAGGTGCTCTCATCGAATTTTATTTTAAGTTAATTATTTGCATAACAATTCCCGAAGAGCCAAATTTCTCCTGCTATTTTTGGCTCTATGTTTCAAGCGGTAATGAATCCAAAAGAGCGACGCAATTTAGGGGCGCATTATACCTCCGAGAAAAATATTCAAAAGGTGATTAAACCATTATTTTTAGATGATTTACACAGAGAATTTGAGAAGATTAAAGGCAATCGCAATAAATTACTAGAATTTCAGAAAAAGATTGCTAATTTATATTTTCTTGATCCTGCCTGTGGTTGCGGCAATTTTTTAATTATTACCTATCGGGAGTTACGCAATTTAGAGATTTTGGTATTACAGGAGTTAGATAAAACGGGGCAGTTAGTAACAGATATTAGTACCATTATTCAGGTGGATGTCAATCAGTTTGCTGGTATTGAATACGATGAATTTGCGGTGAGGGTGGCTGAGGTGGCAATGTGGTTAATTGATCATCAGATGAATATTAAAGTTAGTAATACTTTTGGTCAATATTTTGTGCGTTTGCCATTGAAAAAAGCGGCAAAGATTGTTCATGGAAATGCCTTACGGATTGATTGGGAGGAACTTATCTCAAAAGAGAAGCTCAATTTTATTTTAGGAAATCCTCCTTTTGTTGGTGCGATGATTATGAACGAACAGCAAAGGAATGATATGGCTTATGTTTTCGACGGTGAGAAAGGAATAGGCGTTTTAGATTATGTGTGTGCATGGTATATTAAGGCTGCTCAAATAATTCAGGGCAATAGAATCAGGGTTGCTTTTGTTTCCACAAATTCTATATCTCAAGGGGAGCAAGTTGCCTTACTTTGGAATATTCTTTTTCAAAAATATCAGTTAAAAATTCATTTTGCCCATCGTACTTTTAAATGGAGTAATGAAGCAAAAGGAAACGCCGCAGTTCATTGTGTTATTATTGGCTTTGGAAGTTTTAATATAACAACTAAAATCCTATTTGATTATGAAGATATCCAAGGTGAATCATTAGTTGTTCAGTCTAATAATATTAATCCCTATTTGGTTGATGGAAGTGACATCATTATTTCTAATCGAAGTTTTCCTTTATCTAATGTTCCATTAATGCGTTTTGGTAGTATGCCAAGAGATGGTGGTAATTTTATTTTTACAGAACCAGAAAAAGAAGAATTTTTAAAATTAGAGCCGAAGGCAGAAAAATGGATTAAACCTTATACAGGAGCGCAAGAATTTATTAATGGTTATAGTCGCTACTGTCTATGGTTAATTGATATTTCTCCCAGGGAATTAAAGACATTACCAGAAGTCATAAAAAAAGTAGATAAGGTTAAAAATTTTAGATTAAAAAGTAAAGCTGCTTCTACTCGCAAATTTGCGGCGACACCTACTCTATTCTGTCAAATAGCACAACCCGAAACGAATTATTTACTTGTTCCCCGCGTCTCATCTGAAAGAAGAAAATATATTCCAATAGGTTTTATGAATAAAAATGTGATTGGTAATGATCAAGTTTTATTAATTCCTAATGCAAATTTATATTTATTTGGTATTCTTACTTCAGCAATGCACATGGCATGGGTTAAATATGTCTGTGGCAGATTAAAAAGCGATTATCGCTACTCAAAAGATATTGTTTATAATAACTACCCCTTTCCAGAAAATATCACCGACAAACAAAAACAAACCGTTGAAACTTGCGCTCAAGCTGTGCTAGATACTAGGGTAAAATATCCCGATAGTAGCCTTGCGGATTTATACGATCCTTTAACTATGCCTCCCGACTTGCTCAAAGCTCACCAAAAACTTGACAAAGCTGTTGATTTGTGTTACCGTCCCCAACCTTTCACCAGTGAATTAAACCGTATTGAATACCTCTTTGAACTCTACGAAAAATTAACCGCTCCCCTACTCCCTACCAGCAAACAAAAACCCGCAAAAAGAAAAAATCCTCAATAACGAAGGCAAAAGGCAACAGGCAAAAGGCAAAAGGCAAAAGGAGATTATTTTTATTTATTCTCCCCATCACCCCACACCCCACACCCCACACCCCACTTCCCCACTTCCTCATCACCCCACACCCCACACCCCACACCCCACACCCCACACCCCACACCCCACACCCCACACCCCACACCCATCCCTAAGCGCCGCAATTCCGGAGATTATATAAAAAAACACCCAGAACAATCGAGGTGATGGACAATACTAAAGGTTGTGTAGGTCATCAGAAAAGCCCTTTCAGGGTAAAATACTATGAAACTAGCGTCACGAGTCAATCAAGTCACCCCCTCCCTTACCCTAGCTATCGACTCTCTGGCCAAGGAAATGAAGAAAAACGGCGAAGATGTCTGTAGTTTTAGCGCCGGGGAGCCAGATTTCGACACACCCATTCACATCAGAGCTGCCGCGAAAAAGGCCCTCGATGAGGGAAAAACTCGCTACGGACCGGCTGCCGGAGAACCGGGGTTAAGAAAAGCGATCGCTGAGAAATTGCTGCGGGATAATCAACTAGCATACAATGCCGATAATGTGATTGTTACCAATGGCGGTAAACAGTCTCTCTATAATCTAATCATGGCGTTAATTGAAGCGGGGGACGAAGTAATTATTCCCGCACCCTACTGGTTGAGTTACCCTGAAATGGTGACGTTAGCGGGGGGAACATCGGTTATAGTGAACACTAGCCTAGAGAATCACTATAAAATCACCCCCGAACAGCTAGAAGCGGCAATTACACCGAAAACTAAATTATTTGTTCTCAATTCTCCCTCTAATCCTACCGGTATTGTCTATACTCCCGAAGAAATCGCAGCTTTAGCAAAAATTGTGGTTGAAAAGGATATTTTAGTGGTTTCTGATGAAATTTACGAGAAAATCCTCTACGATGGCGCAATTCACCGCAGTATCGCTTCTTTTGGTCCGGAAATCTTTCAGCGCAGTATTATTAGTAATGGTTTTGCTAAAGCTTTCTCGATGACGGGGTGGCGCGTCGGTTACATAGCAGGACCGGTGGAAATTGTCAAGGCCATGACTAAGATCCAAGGTCATAGTACCTCTAATGTCTGCACTTTTGCTCAGTACGGTGCGATCGCTGCTTTAGAGAGTCCCCAAGATTGCATCGAGGAAATGGTCAAAGCTTTTAGCGAGCGCCGACAGTATATTTTAGAACGAGTGCGAGCAATCCCCAGACTCAATTGTCCTACTCCCAACGGTGCTTTTTATGTGTTTATCGATATTAGTCAAACTGGTTTAAAATCCCGGGATTTTTGTCAGAAACTCCTCGAAACCCAAAAAGTGGCTGCTATCCCCGGTATTGCTTTCGGTGCTGATGATTGTATTCGTCTTTCCTATGCTACAGACCTAAAGACGATTGAAAAAGGATTCGATCGCATTGATCAGTTCATCGGCAGTTTGTAGGATGATTACTTTATCTGTTAGGGTGAATTTTGTTCGCCCTTTTTTTTGGGTTTTAACAGCCAATTATCTGTAATTTCTAGAGGTATTAAGATGAGTGGGATCAAGTTAGAAGATATTAGGGAAATTACCAAGAATCCGCAAGGAAAAGGATATTTAATTATTTTTAATGATAACAGAGTAATTATTTTATATAAAAAAAGAACTATTGCTGCTTTGCTAACTCTGATTAGGTATGGAGAAGGTTGTGAGAGCGATCTAACTAATGCGACCAATAATTTGCAAGAGATAAAAACTATACTCAAGGGTAAAATTCCTGAAAATTTAATTCAAGATTCCTATGCTGATGCTAATAAACCCTTTAGCGAACTTTGGAATGAAGAGGGATTTAATTTTATTTCTGCTCCCCCAGGACAAAAAAGATTAGGCAGTCAAAAATATATTTTAGAGAGTTCCGATCATCAACGACTTTTTACCACTACTAAACCACCGATTAGAACACCTCCCTCATCCCTAATTCAGAGAAATATCTTAGAAAAAAAAAAATAAATGTAATTTTTGTGGCTCAATTCTTAAAAAGAAAGAAAATATCAATCAAAATACCTATGCTAGGGATCGAGTGCGTTTAGTTTGGGATCATCGGATTCCCGTAGAAAAAGGTGGAAATAGTGCCGATGACAATTTTCAAGCTCTCTGCTTCTATTGTAATAAATGCAAATGGCAAATCTGTAATCTTTGTAACTATGCTCCTGATAAATGTTCAGAATGTGTCTTAGCTTTTCCTGAAGTAACTAAGATTATTTTCCCCAGTCAAGAAAATATTGAAGATCGGTTAAATCGAGCTAATTAAGTGATTTAGTAATATTTATACCAATATGTTTAATGACTGGGGGACAGACAGCGTTAGAAAGTTGTTTAATAGCAGCGGTGCGAGAAACAGGAAAATAATAATCATCGGGAAATCCCATTAATCTTTTTATTTCTAAGAGACTTAAATGTCTTCTTTCCTTGCTATACACTGGAATCATGGCACCACCACCGCTAACACTAACTGCAAAAGTAGGAAAGGGTTTTTGGATAGAAATTGCTCGGATGCCACTAGATCTCATTTGATAAATACAATTATCATAATCTACATTAACACTTGCCCTTTCAATACTTATTCTTGTTTTTGGCAGTTGAAAAGATAATTGTTCGGCATTAATTCTGCCAGCATAATAATCAATATACTGCTGCCATTTTTCCGATATGGGAATTGAATAATCCCCCGGAACAATAATTTTTTCAATACCCACTTCTGCATGGCAAGGTTGGGGAAATTGAAAGTTTTTAATTCCTAAATCCTTTCGGAAAGCCAATAAAAAAAAGCGAGGTCTTGATTGAGGAATTTGGAAATATTTACTATCGATAACTGCATAAAAAGCCAGATAATTTATTTCTTTTAACTGGATTAATATATCTTTTAATATCTGCCCTTGATTTAAGCGCACGATATTACTAACATTTTCAAGAAAGATAACTTTAGGCTTTTTTTCATGGCAAATTCTGAGAATTTCCTGAATGGCTAGTCCGCGACTGTCTTGCCAACCTTTTTGTTGTCCTGCTCTGGAAAATGGCTGACAGGGAAATCCTCCACAAAAAACCTCAAAATCGGGAAGTAAGCTAGGAATTAAAGCTTCAACATCTTGCGGTTTTATGGATTCATGAAAATTGTGATTGTAGGTTTTCACACAATCTGGGTTATTTTCGTTGCTAAAAACACATTGCCAACCGATTTGTTCAAGACCGAGACGAAAGCCACCAATTCCCGCATAAAAATCGGCAAAAGTCAAGCAACTATGGGTAAAATTTTTGTTAGCTGGACGAATAGGTAACTGGTTCATAATATTGATTGAATAACCGAGAGTCTTATCTATTTTCTCAGATATTATTGTACTAGATGCCCAAGGGGACAGATGGACAGACAGGGGGAGAATGTGATTGACTTTCCCTAGGGGCTTTTGTTAAGTTACATTAAGCCCTACAATAAAATTCTAGGGAGTTAGACGAAATTCGCTCGATCGCTCGGTCTTATCCGCTCCTAGCTGAGATAGACAAAAGATAGCGCATCGAGAAATAGAAAACTTGAGCTACTCAGTCCTTCGTCAATACTGCCCTTGTCATCTACCTTGAGTTATAACCTAGTGTCCCAAACCCTACCTAAACCTGCCCTAAAAAGAGAATTTTTGCCATTTACCCTACAGGATGTCCGTCTAGCTATCCCGGCTCGTTGCTTCCAATCAAGCGTTTTTCGCTCTTTAGCCTACTTTTTTTTTGATATTGGCATCATTACCCTGCTTTACTGGATAACTTACCAGATTAATCAAGCATGGTTCTTCCCCCTTTTTTGGTTTATGCAGGGAACCATGTTTTGGGCCTTATTTGTCGTCGGTCACGATTGCGGTCACGGTTCCTTTTCCCGTTATCGTTGGTTAAATAACTTAATCGGTCATCTCAGTCATACTCCCATTCTCGTACCTTTCCACGGTTGGCGCATCAGTCATCGCACCCATCACGCTAATACCGGCAATATCGACACCGATGAAAGTTGGTATCCCGTCACGGAAACCCAGTATAACAATATGGCCTGGTACGAAAAATTAGCTCGTTTTCAGCTAATTTTATTTGTTTATCCCCTTTATCTTTTCCGTCGTTCCCCTAATAAACAGGGGTCCCATTTTATGCCCGAAAGCCCCCTTTTTCGCCCCTCGGAACGGTGGCAGGTACTGACTAGCACCGTTTGCTGTACCTTTATGTTAGGTCTATTAATCGGGGTTGGTGTTAGCCAAGGCTTTTGGTTTCTGTTTAACTACTACATCATGCCCTATATCGTCTTTGTGGTTTGGTTGGACCTAGTGACATTCCTACACCACACCGAAGATGATATTCCCTGGTATCGCGGTCAAGACTGGTACTTTCTCAAAGGGGCGCTTTCTACCATCGATCGCGATTATGGCATCTTTAATCCCATCCATCACCAAATTGGTACTCACGTCGCCCATCATATTTTTATCACTATTCCCCACTATCATCTCCAAGAAGCAACCGAGGCCATCCGTCCCGTCTTAGGAGACTATTATCGCGTCTCGAAAGAACCGATTTTCAAATCTCTCTGGCGGTCCTACCGCAATTGTCATTTTGTCAGTGACCAAGGCAGTAAGATTTTTTACCGCAAAAACTGATCCTGTCTTAGCTATCAGGAGGAAACGGCAGCAAAATCTGCCTCCTCCTCTCACACCGAGAATAGTTGCCAAAACTGGGGATAAAGTCTTTGTCTTTATTTGATTTATTGGCAAGGAATTAAGCTGATGCAGTGAAATTGAACAACGTACAAAGGGAATGACATTGGCAGAATTGGCCAAGAATCAAACAAATATCCAAGCGGTTCTCTAGGATTTGATCATTTTGCTTTTCAACAGCTACTGACAAGAGGATATTAAGCGCCTAGAATCTAAAAATTTACGATCAAGCAGGTCTAAAGAGTGAATTTTTATGATACTGTCCATTGTACTAACTCAATTATAACTTTGCTATAAAATATTAATTATTCAGACAGCAAAAAAAGTAGCAGATTATGACACAGGCAATCCTTACTCAAATCTTGAATCAGCTTGAGACTCTTGAGCTAAAAGAACTTCAGCTGCTTAATCAGAAGATTCAACAGTATCTTATGGATAAAGAAGAAGCTGAGAAACAAGCGGTATTTCACCAATCTCTTCTTGATGCTGGATTAGTCAAGCAGATTAAGCGTCCTTCATCTCAACCGATAACTGAGCGACGATTGATTAAAATCGAGGGAAAACCTATTTCAGAAACGATTATTGAGGAACGCCGTTAAATGGCACTTTATTTCCTAGATAGTAGTGCCTTGGTCAAGCGTTATATCAGCGAAACTGGTTCAGCATGGGTATTGGAATTATTTACTGATGCTTTAAATAATGAAATATTTATTGCCGCAATCGCCAAGGTAGAAATTGTAGCTGCTATTACGCGAAGATCCCGCACTGGAAGTATTAGCGTTACGGATGCAACGGCAATAGTTCATCAGTTGAGAAAGGACTCGCTTAAAGATTATCAAGTCATTGAAATTACCGAAAGTATAATTAATTCAGGAATGGTATTAGCGGAAACTTATGGTTTAAGAGGTTATGACGCAATCCAGTTAGCAGTAGGTTGTGCTGTTAATACACTTTGCCTAGCTAGTGGTTTACCTTCTATCACTTTTGTCTCGGCAGATAATGAATTGAATGTTGCTGTTATCAGTGAGGGATTGCTGATGGAAAATCCTAATAATCATCCGTCTTAAGTAAGCGATAAGCTGTGAACTCTGAAATTTTTAGAGTTTAAAAAGGTGGAAAAAAATAATCCCCTTCAAGGGAGTAAAGGAATTAAGCTGATGCAGCGAAATTGAACGACGTACAAAGGGAATGACATCGGCAGCATTGGCCAAGAATCAAACAAATATCTAATTGGAGAAGCAACTAGAAATGTACCAAAGGAAATTAAGTCTCCCTATCCTCTTATTCCTTGGCGTTTAATCGGAGGAATGAGAAATATTTAGAAAAGGTGCTATTATACTGAACAATACTTAAATTGTGTTAAAATCGGTTATGTTGTTAATTTAAGGGATAGTTACATGAAAATTGTTACTGTTACTGAGGCCAAAGAACAAATTGATGAATTAGTGAATGATACCAATGATAATCATCAACCAATTTTGTTATCTGGTACGAAAAATAATGCTATTTTAATTGCTGAGGAAGATTGGAACTCTATTCAAGAAACGCTTTATTTGTATTCTATTCCTGGTATGGTAGATTCAATTATTGAAGGTGGCAACACTTCTATTGAAGATTGTCTGGATGAGGCGGGTATCAGAGCAATTTTAAATGGATAATTGGCAGTTGGTTTTTACCAAACAAGCGAAAAAAGATGCTGAAAAGCTTGCTCGTACTGGTTTGGCAAAACAAGCTAACGAGTTATTAAATATTCTTAAGTCAAATCCCTATCAATCTTATCCTGTTTATGAGAAACTCAGTGGCGATTTAGCGAGCTATTATTCCAGACGTATTAATATTCAGCATCGTTTGGTTTATCAGGTTATTCCAGAAGAGAAGGTTGTCAAAATTATACGGATGTGGATTCATTATGAATAACTACTCTTATTTATTTTACCTAAAATGTCGGATGAATGCCCCCGCTAGATTTTTCGACAAGATACTCACCTTTGCGGGGGATGAAATCCGACCAGAATATCAATGACCCTGAGCGAAGTCGAACGGGTCAACCGCAAAGCACGATTTTAATTCTACTATTTGTAGGTAAACTGTGTTATACTTAATTTATCTAGGGTCGAGGATTAATCAATGCTAGTCCTAGAAGCCAAGTTAAAAAACGGGACACCAGAGAGGCAGGAAAATTTATTGTAATTTCTCAATAATACTGATAATGATTCTCTTTAGCTGGGGGAGATTGTTTTGAATCACTTTCCAGACGACTTTTTCATCAATTGCCCAATATTCATGAACTAATTTATCCCCCATACCTGCGATGTTTTTCCAAGGAATATCAGGATAATTAACTCTCACTTCATCAGGAATATTTTTGACTGCTTCACCAATTATTTCAATTAATTTTACTGCCGAAAGAAAGATTTCTATCTTAGTTGAAAATTCTTCAAAGCTTAGATACTGAGTCATCTTTTCTAGTTGACAAATTGCCTCTAGAATGTCTTGCAAGAAATCTCTAAATTCCCGTTGCGTCATACATAAATAACCTCGGATAAAATTCTTTCTCTCCTTCTTCCTTTTAAGCCATTTTTACTGATAACATCCGCTTTTACCTTAAGTAAATCACTTAGATAATATTCCATATCTACTAAATCCAGTAAACTAGGCGGTTCTGTATAATCTATCAGAATATTAACTTCACTATTTTCCTGCACTTCTCCTTTTACATAATCTCCAAAAATACCTAATTCACTGACATGATACTTTTCTTTTACTAAGGACTTAACTTGACCTAAAATCGCTTTAATTTCTTCTAAATTTTTCATGATGCTTACCTTCTAAGATAACGGAAAAGACTTTTACCCTACTGATCAAAATTTTATTTCCTGTATCTGTATTGTAGCAGATATCGGATGAAAGGATAAACCATACTCCTTAAAATCATGAGAATTGAGAGAGTTATGCCAAAAATACCCCCTCAACTGACTGAATGAAGGGGCATTTATGGTATTTTGGTGGGCAATTTAGCCAACTTTTCTGGTTTCTTTTTCAATGGATTGAGAGGACTTCAGTTTGCGCTTGAGGGTTGAGGCTGTGCCGAGAGTACCGAGGGCGAGGAAACCGAGGGTTGAGGTGGGTTCGGGAACACTTTTAATTATCATTACTTTTGTAGGATTGTTAGAACCGCATTGATTAATACCGTCTAAAGTGGTACAAGTAAACGAATTAACTCGGTAATCATATCCTGAACTTACGTCCTCTTCAGAATATGTTATTACCTTATTTGTCAGATCAAAGGTAGGCTGCATTTTCATTCCAAAGAATACCTCTTCAGATATTGAAGTAATAGGAGTGTCAAAATTTACGTTTAACGATACTGATCCTAATCCATAGTCAATAGTGTAATATCCTATAGGTAAACCAGGTTGTATATCAATTGGTGGCAATGGCTCAATTGGGCTAGTTCCAACACCTGGAGAAGTATTTGGGCAATTTCCTGCTGTAGTATATGAACAGAAAAAACCCTCACTTCCAATAATAGGTGTCCACTTGGCTGTATCGTACTGGAAACTTAAGGAAATTGACGTAATTCCATTTCCAGGGGGATCCCATAACCACACAACAGGGTTGGGAGCCTGAGGAGTCCATGCAAAAAAGTTTTTAGGGTACCCAATATCTATACATTCTTTAGAACTATTGAATTGAAATAGGTTAAATTCACAAGCCCATACTATTCTAAGACTAGGATCATCTTTTTTACCGAATATTACAGCTGATGCTGGTTGACTAAGTATACAAAGAGTAGTTACACATAAGGTGGAAATGGTTGCATTTAAGGTAATTGTTTTCATTTCTAAGATAAGGTAAAGATCCAGAGTAGCCAGATGTCCCAATATACAAGGTTGGATTAAGCAACACCCCAACCCAACACCAAAGGGAGATAGCAGAAGCATACACACTCCCCCCCCCACAACTGTATTAAAAGCTACAATTTAATAAATCTTTATATTCCTCTCTTAATCCCGATAAAGAAACCGCAGAACCAAGTCGGTTGTGAACAGCCCACCGCTTTTACCATTTTTGGTTAGTATCTGGATGTGGTATTATTTGAGGTGTGTTCGGATTATCTGATACGATCAAGGTCTATGACAACTTACTATGAAATCCTCAGCCAAATAGAGAATCTTCCCCTTACGGATAAGTTGCGACTTTTAGAGGATTTAAAAACTATCATCAAGCCGACCGTAGCACCAAAAGATGACGATGAGATCATTCCAGCCGAAGAACTTGCTGAAAGCCAAGCAGCATGGCAAGATTATTTATCCGGTCGAGATACTGGAATCACTTCAACAGAATTAAAATACAAACTATTTGGAGATAAACTTGGCTGATTATATTCTACTTAGACAAGCAGAACGCTACTTAGAAAGGATGCCTAAAAATGATCAAATTCGTCTTCTTGAAGCTTTGGATACTTTGATTTCGGATTCTACAAAATTAGATATTAAACCCCTTTACGGAAGAGATGAACTAAGATTGCGAGTGGGTAAGTATCGAGTGTTGTTTTTTGAAGATAGAGATAACAATCTATAGGTCATTACAACTATTAAACCTCGCGGCGATGTCTATAAATAATACCAGAACTCTTTTCTAGACTGCTGTTTCTCCTTTCGCCATAAGACAGTGATTCACAGAAGAAGGAATTTCATGCGTTTTCCACTGTTTTACTCCTTCTCAGGCAAACTATCCTCTTTCGTGAGGGATTGTGACGCGGTATGTCGGATTTGTTGCTTAATTATTGGGAATTAATGAAATCTTGAGGATGAACGATGGTAATATTGGGAATAGGGATAAAGTCATCAGGATTAAAGGTTAATAAATGGGTAATGTTAGAAGCTTTCATGACAGCAAGAAGCCTAATATCATGAGTGCGTTTTCCTTTAATGTTGTAGATGGTTACTAATTGAAACCAAAGGGGAAAAATATCCGGGGTTTCTGCAATTAATGTAAAGTTATCTAATAAATCATTGACATAATTTGTAGCTTGTGCTGGAGTCCAACCTAAACCATTAACATCAAGGGGTCGGGTTGCAACTACCCAAAATTCAATTAAAACTTGAGGAATAATAACACATTCATTAGCTGTTTCAACGATTTGAGTAATTACATTATTAGCAAGAGAATAAGTTGCTGAAGACGTATCAGCCGCCCGAAGCAAAATGTTAGTATCCAGTAAATATTGAGTCATTAGTCTTCATACATAGTGTCACGGTGTAAAGCTTCATCAGGTAAATTCGCACTTGTTTTAGGAAGTTTAGCGATTACTTTCTGCCATTTTTGAGCTTTTTCCTGGGGAGTGAGACTATAATCTGGGGAAGGGAGGGAAATTCTTGAGGTGAGAGATTCGGTGAAGGATAACACTTCTTGTTGTTTTTCTAAGGGAAGTTTTCTTAGGTTTTTAATGATAACTTGTTCAATGTTCATTTGACTTAGACTAATAGGCAACCATATCGATCATATCTCATGCCGCAATTTCTCTATATTTAATAAATCTTTACATTCCTCTCCCTCATGGCTTACGCTGGTATCTGCACTACTTCCTTGTCAGCATCAGGATTTTCAGTGATTTGGGGATTTTGAGGATGGGTGATGGCTGAAGATGGAAACGCTCTCGACATTGACCTTGTAGATTATCATTGAGGGAAAAAACATGATGACCCGGAAAAATCCCGTACATCCGGGCAGAATTGTCAAAAGTTCGATTGAAGAGCTTGAATTGACCGTTACGGCTGCGGCAAAAATGCTGAACGTGTCACGCTCTAGACTATCCAACCTAATCAATGGCAAACCGGGGATTTCCCCAGAAATGGCTGTGCGTTTGTCAAAGACAATCGGTAGCACCCCTGCTTTCTGGCTGCGCCTCCAGATGAATTATGATCTTGCTGAGGTTAAAAAACCAGAGAAATCGTGAGCGAGGGTTAGCCATCCGTTTTAACGGATGGTAGTCGAGCGAACAGGGGGATTTATCCCCCTGTATCATTTATTAGTTTGATTCTCAATGTATTTTTTAATAGTTTCCGTAGAAGCGTTGCCAGCAGTTGAGCAGAAATAGCTAGGAGTCCACAGAGTGGGTAGTTTTAACAATTCTGGAAATTCTTTTCTTAAGTGATGAGATAGTCTCCCTTTGATTCTTTTAATTATTGTGGTCGGGGAATAACTAGGGTCTGATTCCAAAAATAAATGAATATGATCTGGCATTATTTCTAATGCGTTCTCGCGTAGCGAGCGCGTTCTCGCGTAGCGAGCGCGTTGCGACCAACCTCCAGTTATTTTCTTGGCACAGGTCAAAAATAATCGACTGCGCTCTTAACTTAATGTCCCCTTTTAATACCGCTTTTCTCCGTTTTGGACACCAGACAAAGTGATAGTTAAGTAGTGTTACCGAATGAGGATTTCTTCTATAATCTTCCATCTACCCTTGACAAATAGTGTATTTCCAACATATCCTATATACAGGAGGTAAGTCAAGATGTACGGAGTTCAAGAAGTTCTCATCCATACAGACAGCGAGATAAGGGCTGTCTTAGAGTTTGTCTGTGAAGAAGCTAACAAGCTGGCTAATTGTGGTATTTATTATTGTCGGCAAATGCTTTTTAAGGCAGGGCGATATATCGGTAAATATGACCTTGATTCTCAGTTGAAAAATCACCCTCATTTTCGAGCCATGCGGTCATGTTGCGCTCAACAATTGCTCCATGATGTTGCTGAATCTTTTTCTTCCTATAAAGGGCTTTTAGGTCTCTGGAATAAAGGGCAATTACCTAATAAGCCTAGACCACCTAAATATCGAAAGAAAGGGGGGATGGCAGTAGTAACCTATACGGCAAGATATGTGAAGTTAACCGAAAAAGGGTTAAGGTTTTCGTTGGGGGAGCAGGTAAAAGCTTGGTTCGGGATTGATAGTTTTTATCTGCCAATGCCGTCTAATTTGAGGTTTGAAGACATTAAAGAGTTTCGGATCGTTCCTAGAAATCTTAGTTTTTATCTTGAGTGTGTTTATAAGCAACCCGATCAAGAGAAAGTTAAGCCTAATAACAATGTACTAGGAATAGATCACGGATTGGGTAACTGGTTAACCTGCGTTTCTAACACGGGAAAGTCTTTTATCTTTGACGGAAAAAAGGCTAAGTCTCAAAATCAATGGTATAACAAGCGAGTTGCTCAAATTAAGACTGGTAAGCCGCAGGGTTACTGGGATGATGAATTAGCTAAAATAACCGAAAGGCGTAACCGACAGATGAGAGACGCTACCAATAAAGCTGCTCGTTTTATTATCAATTGGTGTCTCGGCCATGACATTTCTACTGTCGTTTTTGGAGGGAATCAGCGACAAAAAGACTCGATTGAGTTAGGAAAGAAAGTTAATCAGGAATTTGTTAGTATTCCCACAGCGAAGCTTAAAAATCGCATTGGTCAATTGTGTGAAAAGTACGGGATTAAATTCGTTGAGACTGAGGAAAGCTACACCTCAAAGGCTTCTTTTTTAGATGGTGATTCGCTACCTAAATTCGGTGAGAAACCCGAAGGGTGGCAGTCATCAGGTAAAAGAATTAAAAGAGGTTTGTTTAAAGCTTTTAGTGGTCAATTAATTAATGCTGATTGCAACGGTGCGGCCAATATCATTAAAAAAGTAGCCACACAGCTAGGGGTTTCTCTAGATAAGGTGGGTAGGGCATCTTTGACAGTGCCACAACGATATAAATTGGATAGCCTTTCTAAAATATATCGTAATCGAATAGAAGCGCGGTTTCAACCCGCTTCTATTCACCGATTAGAATCCCCGTCTTTTTAAAGCGGGGAGATGTCAAAGGAAGATAGAATTTTGTGAATCCGATTGGGTTACAACACCAAACAACATTGGGTTAGCGCGATCTCGAAGAGAGCCGCCTTCGACGGTGCGCTGCTTCTGTAGCTGATAAACTAGGGATACCAGCTTTCATCAAGACATCAGCATGACTACCAACGTAGCAAAAACTCAATGGCAGTATTTAGAGAAACGTCCTCATTCCTGGCGACAGCAACTATACGTCAAAGGTAGGAAACTGACAGCTTTCACTGTTTGGTCAGATGGGATCGCCAACAAAATGACTCCTGAAGAAGTCGCCGACAGCAAAGAATTACCCTTAGCCGCCGTTCTCGAAGCAATTGAATACTGCCAAACTCATCAAGAACTGTTGCAGCAGGAAGCGGACGCAGAACGTCGTTACCTAGAAGCGAGAGGAGTAGCCCTTGAGCCTAAAGTTACTCATTGTTGACATCCTCACCGCCGTAAAACGGACGGCGATTCCCAAACCTCACGATTTGGGTTTCTGCTTCTTTCCCGAAGGATTTTTCGCACCTGCCTTAACAGATTTACTCTGTTCTGGTCATCAGGTCGCTCTACAGACTGACACCGCAAGCCCTGCGGCCAAAATATTTTTACTGGCGTTAATATCTCGGTCATGGTGAGTCCCACAGTCTGGACAATCCCACTCTCGAACATTTAACGGCATTTTCTCAGTAATATACCCGCAATTACTACACCTTTTAGAGCTAGGAAACCATCTATCTATTTCGATGTAGTTTCTCCCATACCAACGGCATTTATAGGCTAATTGTCACCCCCCCAACCCCCCCGACGTCGGGGGGGCAAGGGGTAGGGCTGTTTCATTCTCCCATCAGAATATCAAAAGTAAAAGCGATCACTGTCAGGTAAAATGAGAAGTGAACGC
>NZ_JACJQV010000109.1 GCF_014696875.1 Microcystis wesenbergii FACHB-1317
CTCCGATAATGTTTCTTAAAATGCTTAGGATTAGATACTTTATCGCCATTGCTGGTAATCACAATGCTACTAATTCCTAAGTCAATTCCGATGGCTTTATCTGTTACTGGTAAAGGCTTAATCGTTGGGTCATCAAATCTAATTGAAATATGCCAGCGTCCAGAAGGATGTAATCTGACTGTTACTGTGCTTGGTTCACAGCTTTCTGGTATTTGTCTTGACCATCGAATAGGTAAAGGTTCTGTGCATTTAGCTAAATAGATTTGTTTGTCTTTGAACTTAAAAGCAGATTTGGTAAATTCGGCACTTCCTCCTTGATGTTTTTTCTTAAAGTTAGGATACTTAGTCCGACCAGCAAAGAAATTAGTAAAAGCTGTTTGTAGGTGTCTTAACCCTTGTTGTCAAGGTACACAGCTTACTTCGTTTAAAAAGTCTAATTCTTCTTGTTTTTTCCACTCAGTCAACATTGAAGAAGTTTGAGCGTAGCCTACTCTTTCTTGCTTTTCGTACCAAGCTTGTGTTCGTTCGTGGAGAGCTTTGTTGTCAACTAATCTTACACAGCCCAAAGTGCGCCGCAATAGCGACTCTTGTTCTGGTGTTGGGTAAAATCGAAACGAATAGGCTTTCTCCATATCTCACATTCTAGCATATATCGTGTAAATGCGCTAAGATTTAACAGCAAAGCCGCCGTAAAACGGCGGGGTTTCAGACCCAAATTTTCGATGATAATCCTTCTTTAGCAGTAACGGGATTTTTTCTTGCCCAAGAACAACTGTATCCACCCTCTTGCTGGATATCGTCTCCTTGAGCTTGTACCCTCCCACGATAAGGTTCTGACGAACTCGACATATTAAATGTTCAAATTTATTCATTTAAGACAATTATATAGGGTTTGCTGAAAAAGCTTTTCCTGGGGGCAGGGTGTGGGGTGTGGGGTGTGGTGTGGGGTTTTATCGATTTTCAGGTGGTCAACTACCTAATTTTCAGGGAAAAAGTCCCAGAATTTTACCCCCGATCCCCGCAATGGCTGGCACTTTTTGAGGGGAAAAAAGTCTAAAAGTCTTATCCAACAAGGTTTTTAGATTTATTCAGCAAGCCCTATATAGTAATTATCAGTAAAAATGTCAAACAAAGCCCAAATACTTGATTAGAATCAATTATCAAAAGTTTAGCTATAAAATTATGTAGAATGCTTTCGACGATGTACTGGGAAATTACCTGACAAAAAAAAGTTGATAGAACCAAAACGGTCTATCAACTCTTAAAGTTATCCATTCAAGAACTAAAAATTAACGTTCTTGAAAGACGATTTTTTTGTCCAGGGAAGGACGGTTATTCGACTTAGAGGGGTACTTACTACCACCACTGCGGGGAGTTTTATTAATCACCGGTTTACTGCTCGTCGCTGCGGGAACTTCCCAATCGGTTTTCATCCACTGGGGACAATTTTGATCGTAGATCATTTGCAGGGCAGCCGCCGCGATCGCTTGGGGATCGTATTCTTCACTTAAATCCCGCACTAAAGGCAAGAAAGAAGCCATCCGTTCCCCCGATAAAGCCTCTTTTAGCTGATTTTGCAGCTTGGCCAGGCGTTTTGCTTCTACTTCGGTGCGACTAGGAATGGGACTAGATTCCAGACGTTGACGCAAACGCTGTTCAATCTGACGTAATAAACGCCGATCGATCGGTTCTACTAAGGATATAGCAGTTCCCGTTTTACCGGCGCGGCCGGTGCGGCCAATGCGGTGAATATAGGTTTCGGCATTATCCGGCAGATCATAGTTAATAACGTGGCTGAGATTTTCCACATCTAGACCGCGGGCTGCGATATCCGTGGCTACCACTAATTTAATTTTGCCCTCGCGGAAACGTTGCACCAGTCGTTCCCGTTGGACTTGGCTTAAGTTACCGTGGTATTCATCCACCGTTTGCCCCGCTTCTTGCAGTTTGCAGGTTAATTCGGCCGCGGTTTGCTTGGTGCGGACGAAAATAATCGCCGATTCTAGGGGTTCGATCTCTAACAGGGGTTGCAGGACTTTTAATTTCGTCCAACCGCGAGGGATCAGATAAATTTTCTGCTCGATCTTAGCAGGAGCGGCCTGGGGTTGAGAAACCGTCACAGAAATGGGAGATTTCAAGAAATTAGCGATTAAATCGCGGATTTCCCGGGGCATAGTTGCCGAGAAACAGGCGGTTTGACGGGTGGAGGGGGATGCTTGCAGAATTTTCTTAACATCATCGATAAAACCCATACTGAGCATTTCGTCCGCTTCATCCAGGACTACCCAGTTTAGGGATTCTAGATGGAGTTTTTTGCGATCGAGCAGATCGATTACCCGGCCGGGAGTCCCGACCACAATCTGGACACCTTTTTCCAGACTGCGGATCTGACGTTCCATGGATTGACCACCACAGACTGTCAGGATAAAGAGACGACGATCATCAGAGAAATCTTTGATGGCGCTGGCTACCTGTTGGGCTAATTCCCGGGTGGGGGTGAGGATTAAAGCTTGAACGTTAGGATTTTTGGTGTCCATGCGTTCCAGTAAAGGCAGGGAATAGGCGGCAGTTTTGCCGGTTCCCGTTTGTGACATTCCTACCATGTCATGCCCTTCTAGAAGGAGAGGGATGGCTTTGGTTTGAATTTCCGTGGGGGTGGTGAATCCAAGCGTTTCTAGGTGTTGAAGACGGCTATCGGATAAACCTAAATTGTTGAAACCAGTGGTCATAGGGATTGTTTTGTGGGAATTAAATAAGAAAAATGGAAAAATTAGACTATTTCGCCGTAGAGATCGTAGGTATCGGCCGCAGTGATTCGGACCTGTACGATCGCACCTAGAATCGCCTCCCCTGTCACATAAACCAAGCCATCCACTTCCGGGGAAAAACGAGCGGAACGCCCGATTAATTCTCCCGTTTCCGGGTTTTCCTGTTCGATGAGAACATCGACAGTTTGACCGATATAAGCTTGATTTTTGCGTTCCGAGATCGGTTGCTGAGTTAACATCAACCTTTCGCGGCGTTCGTCCATAATTGCCTGTGGCACTGGATCGGGCAGGTCAAAAGCGGCTGTACCTTCTTCGGCGGAGAAGGTAAACACCCCGACGTGATCGAACTCATGACGCTTGACAAATTCCAGCAGATGGCTGAAATGTTCCTCGGTTTCTCCGGGGAAACCGACGATAAAAGTCGTTCGTAAAACCGCGTTCGGGATAGCTTGCTTGATCCGCTCGATAATGCCATCGTTGACTCGTCCTTGCCAGGGACGGTTCATCGCCCGCAGGATGTCGGGATGGGAATGTTGTAGCGGCAAGTCTAGATAGGGTAAAACATTCGGGCTCTCTCGGATCGCTTCGACAACCTTTGGCGTTAACCCGGTCGGGTAAGCGTAGTGAACGCGAATCCAAGGTATATCGACTTCTGCCAGCGCTCGCAAGAGTTCCGCTAATTTGGGTTCGCCATATAAGTCTAACCCATAATTGGTGGTTATTTGCGAAATGAGAATTAATTCTTGCACCCCTTGGCTGGCCAATTGTCGCGCTTCGGCCACAATCGACTCGATCGATCTCGATCGCTGATCGCCGCGCAGGTGGGGAATAATACAGAAGGCACAGCGATAGTCGCAGCCTTCGGCCACCCGCAGATAGGCGACTCCTTCGGTAGTGGTGCGATAACGGGGCAGATTTTCATCGGCGATAAAAGTGGGAGCGGCGCTGACTTCTTTGACTCTTTCTCCCGTCTCTACCCGTTCCACGATCTCGACAATTTTCTGATAATCCCCTGTGCCAACAATGGCCACGGCTTCCGGCAATTCCGTCAGGAGTTCATCTTGGAAATGTTGGGCCATACAGCCGGAGATAATAATTTTTTTATTAGCTTCCGCCAGTTCCACGAGGGTGCGAACGGATTCTTCT
The DNA here is from genome assembly GCF_014696875.1 of Microcystis wesenbergii FACHB-1317. GTDB lineage: Bacteria > Cyanobacteriota > Cyanobacteriia > Cyanobacteriales > Microcystaceae > Microcystis > Microcystis wesenbergii_A. The sequence goes on from NZ_JACJQV010000109.1 coordinate 3,915, forward strand.
CTAGCTGCTTGAATGAAACTACAGGTATTAACGATAACGTAATCGGCCAACTCCTCGTCATTATCTACGGGATAGCCGGCCTTGGCCAGCAGTCCTAACATATGCTCGGAGTCGATCCGGTTTTTCTCACAGCCTAGGTGTGAGATGGCGATGGTTGGCTTATTGCCCATGCGATCGAGTATCAACCAAATCCTAAACTTCTCTAATGTTAAGACATTTTAACGGATTCCGGACTTGATAAAATCATTAGCAGTTAAAATAATTTCCTCCCCGTGGAACCGTGGCTAGGCTTTCACCCTGTTAAAATGGGTGAGCGGCGCATGGTTTGGGACGCTAAGAGTAGTAGACGCTGTGAACTTAATTGCAACTTTCAAGACAAAAAACCCGATTATTGGCGTGGTTCATCTCGCCCCCCTGCCCACTTCCCCCCGTTGGGGTGGCAGTCTCAAGACGGTGATCGAGCGGGCTGAACAGGAGGCGACGGCTTTGGCTGCCGGTGGTGTTGATGGTTTGATTATCGAGAATTTTTTTGATGCCCCCTTTACTAAGCAACAGGTGGATCCCGCCGTGGTTAGTGCCATGACTTTAATTGTCGATCGCATTAAAAATCTGGTGGTCTTACCGATTGGTCTTAATGTTCTCCGCAATGATGCCCATAGTGCCTTAGCGATCGCTACCTGTGTTAATGCCCAATTTATTCGGGTTAATGTGCTAACGGGGGTTATGGCCACCGATCAGGGCATTATTGAGGGTCAGGCCCACGAACTCTTGCGTTATCGGCGCGAATTGGGGTCTGAGGTCAAAATTTTAGCGGATGTTTTGGTTAAACACGCCCGCCCCCTGGGAACTCCTAATCTGACTACGGCAGTGCAAGATACGATCGAACGGGGACTAGCAGACGGGGTAATCCTCTCCGGTTGGTCCACCGGTAGCCCCCCTAGTTTTGAGGATTTGGAACTGGCAGTGGCGGCGGCCAAGGGAACACCGGTTTTTATCGGCAGCGGGGCTGATTTGGACAATATTGGGCGGTTGCTGCTGGCTGCCGATGGGGTGATCGTGGCTAGTTCCCTCAAGCGTCATGGCAAAATTACTGAACCAGTGGATCCGATCCGGGTGTCGCAATTTGTGGAAACGGCCCGGCAGATCAACGATCAAAAGGCAAAAATTAATAATTCTCTGCCTTCTTTGCCTCTGTCCACATAACCTCTTGCTAGAATGGCGGATAGTTATCGGCCGTGGTGCGATCCTAAGTTTTTAGGAATTGAAAACGTCCTAATTAACACAATACCGTTACGGGATTTTTCCCTTCAACAAAGTACATTTAGATTTCCCTCCTGACTCCTGACTCCTGACTCCTGAATTCTGCTGTAATTTAATCTAAATAATATTATGCGTCGTCGTTCTGTACCTTGGATTCATCGCTACTCCCGGCCCCTAATTGGGGGCGTTTCGATCGTGGGGGCGATTCTGACTGGCTATTTAACCATTACCAAACTGACGGGAGGGGCTGCTGCCTGTACCGCCGGGGCTAGTGATGGGGCTGGTTGTAGTGGTGTTCTTAATAGTCCCTACGCTACGGTTTTCGGGCTGCCCTTGAGTTTGTTCGGTTTTTTGGCCTATATTGCCATGGCGGTTTTTGCCCTCAGTCCTCTATTTATCAATGGGGAAACTCAGAAAAATCTCCGCAAAAGTTTAGAAAATAATACCTGGTTATTGCTGTTAGCGGGGGCGACGGCGATGGCGGTATTTAGTGGTTATTTAATGTATATTCTAGCCACGGAATTAAAGGAATTGTGTCCCTACTGCATCACTTCGGCTTTGTTCGCTTTAACCCTATTAATTCTCACAATTATCGGTCGCGAATGGGAAGGTTTAGGACAAATTATACTGCCGATGGTTGTAGTGGCAATGATTACTTTTGTGGGAACTTTAGCGGTTTACGCAGGAGTAAATTCCCCCACGGTGGCAGGAGGAAAAGAAGAAATTACCCGGCCAATGACAGCGGCTAAACCTCCCTACGGTTGGGAAGTAACCACGGTTTCGGGAAAAGCAGAAATCGCCCTGGCTCAACATTTAAAAGCAATTGGTGCGAAAGAATACGGGGCTTTTCGGTGTCCCCACTGTTACGATCAAAAACAGTTATTTGGTAAGGAAGCGGGAGAAATCCTCAAAAAAGAAGGGGTTTATATCGAATGCGATCCCCAAGGGGTTAATGGTAATCCCCAAGCTTGTCGCGATGCCGGAATTAAAGGTTTCCCCACTTGGATTATTAAGGGTCAAGAATATTCGGGAACCCAAAGATTAGAGAAATTAGCGGAGGTTTCTGGTTATACTGGCCCGATGAATTTTAAATATACAGTTCCGGGGCGCAAGTAGGAAAGGGTTAAAATTTATACTGGAGGCTGAACCTTGTTCAGCCCCAGCGCTGTAAAAACTCTGCTTGACTATCTTGAAGCTGGCGACTTGTTAGAAGTATTTTTAGACCATTTTCCTAGTGTTAGCCATTCAAAAGCAATCGCAGTTCTTGAACTAGCAAAAGAAATGCTGACAGCATATGCGAATCCTGCTTGATGAGTGCGTCCCGCGACCCTTGAAGCGTGAACTTTCAGAATATGATATAAGTACAGTTGTTGAAATGGGATGGTCATCTCAAATCTATTGAGGTCAATAAGTCAGAGACAGACCCGTTGGTTGGTATGGGTTTACTTGAGGGCTATGAGTTGAATATTCGGGGTTTTGCTTGGGGATTAGTGACAATTAAACCTTTGTCATAGTTTCTAGTCAGCTTGTCTGTAAAGTTTTATGGTTCTTCCGAACTTACGCTGTAGAAAATTCCCCAAGCTCCCTCTCTGTCCAGCAATGCTCTAAAGTTGATAAATATCAATCTAACAAAAACTCAAAGCCTTGCTGTACAAGCTTTGCAAGCATGAGTTGTTAATAGTTTTGCATGACAAATTCGGTAGAGCCAGTTTTATGTACAGATTCAATATTTTTGCCTCCCGATAGAATATAAATGAGATACTGGCAAATTCCAAAGGAGAGAGTATGCTCAAAAAATCATTATCTATGACTATCGCCATAGCTACTTTGTTGGGAGTATTATGGCAAAATCAGGGTGCAATCCAAGCCTCTGGAAGAGAAATTGCCTGTAGCGAGAAAATACTGAATACGGTGGCCGGTCGGAAACGTCAGACACAAGTAGCTACTCTGACAACAAAATGGAACAATGGTCGCACCTATAGAGAGAAAGTTTTTTTTACTGCGGGTACGAATGGAGTTTATTTAAATTGGGAAAACTCAGAAGATAAGTTTCTCATCAACATCAATGGTTCAGCTTTTTCACTTAGAAGAGGCAATAACTGGCAGGTTTACCAGGGTACTTGTAAAAAGTGGAGTGGTTTTACGGAAGACAATTTATCTTGGAGTAACAATGGAATCGAGGGATCTGCTTATTCCTACCCTGATCAGGTTGCTGGAACTTTCTATTTAGGCTTCTGAAATCAGAATTTGGCAAACTAACTAGCAGGATGGCATCAATGTCTATCTCAAATTGTGCGATTTTTCTCCTTATTTCAACTAGCTTTCTGCTACTAATAGAACCAGTAAAAGCACAAGAGTAAGATTAATGCCGAGATCACCCCCCTCGCAATGACATCGTTTATTTTTGTCCAGGTACTTATTTTCTATCAAGATGTCGAGAGAACAAAAAATGTTTGGTAAATTGTTAAAATAGTATCAAAGCTAATCAAGGAGTGATTTCTCATGATTGCCATTAAAGAAAACTTTCCCCAACTTACCCCAGAAGAATACTTTGCTTGGGAAGAAAAGCAACTAGAAAAACACGAACTGATCGATGGTCAAGTGTACGCTATGAGCGGCGGCAGCAAAAACCATAGTCTCATCTCCGTTAGATTTATTACCCTGTTTTCCAACCACCTTGAAAGCACTGGCTGTGAAGTAGGTAACTCAGACCTGAGAGTCAACATTGTCGAAACAACTAACTACACTTATCCTGATGTTAGCGTAACCTGCGACGATCACGATAAAACTACAACCCAATACATTACTTATCCTTGTCTCATTGTTGAAGTTCTTTCACCTAGTACCGAGTCCTATGATAGAGGTGGCAAATTTAGAATGTACCGCAAAAATCTAGTTTTACAAGATTATTTATTAGTGAGTTCCACCAGCATCGAAATGGATTTATATCACAAAAATGATGCTGGTGAATGGCTCATTATTAACTACCAAGAAGGCGATACCGTAGAACTCAAAAGCATTAATCTAAGTTTTCCAATTGAACAAGTCTATCGCAACCTCGACCTTACCCCAGAAACAACACCTTGAAATTGAAAAATCTTGTTAATAAGTTGGAAGCAATCTATCTATCTATACTAGGGAGTAAAGTATGCTCAAAAAATCATTATCTATGACTATCACCATAGCTACTTTGTTGGGAGTATTATGGTCAACCCAAGGTACAACGCAAGGTCGGAGGTCAGAGATTGCCTGTAGTCAGGTAATTACAAACCGCCCACACCGTGACGGTATTCTGACAACAAAATGGAACAATGGTCGCACCTATACAGAGAACGTTTTTTTAACTGTGGATACGAATGGAGTTTATTTAAACTGGGAAAACTCACAGGATAGGTTTCTCATCAAAACCAATGGTTCGGCTTTTGAACTTGTAAGAGGTCAAAACTGGCAAACTTACAGGGGTACTTGTCGTGCAACTGACATACCAGGAGTCAATATCGAGGGCTCTGCTTATTCCTACCCTGATCAAGTTGCTGGAACTTTCCTTTTAAGGTTGTCGTATAGTAAGCCTAGACCGTGATGAAAACAACGTTAAGCCGTTCAGTAATGAAATCAGAATTTGGCGAACTAACTAGCAGGATGGCATCAATGTCTATCTCAAATTGTGTGACTTTTCTCCTTATTTCAACTAGCTTTCTGCTACTAATAGAACCAGTAAAAGCACAAGATTGCGGTAGCAAAAATGGCATTAGCATCCCTTGCTGGGATAATTTTAAGGACTCTGATGAAGGCAGTGAATCACTCCCTTTTTACCCCTATGCCAAAAGACCTAATGGTTGCAGTATTCCGGGTGAAAGACCGGGAGAATATGATAACTTTGGTAGCCTTGGCTACGACTTCAGTTTTAGAGAACCTTGCAATAACCACGATCGCTGTTACTATACTTTAGGCACAGATGCCAATGATTGTAACACCAGATATAGAGCAGAACTTTTTCAGGTTTGTCATAATGGGGCATCACAAGCCCTAAAACCCCAAGATTTTCTCACGGGTGGCGCATCAAGGGCTGCTGCTATCAACAACTGTCTGACTCGTGCTGATTTTATGTCACAAGCAGTTTTTGCCGCACAACAGAGGTATCATACAGAGGCACAAAATACGCAAGCGGATTATCTTCGCGCTGTGAATAATTATATTGCTAATCGAAGCCCATCTCGTCCTAGTCCTAGTCCTTCTCCTGAAGAAGAAACAGTTTCTTCACAATTCCTAATTACGAATAATTGGCATGGGGGTTGTTTAGCTAGTATCGGCAACAGTCGGCAAATTGATAATCCTGTCGTCATGACTTTAGGTGGTGCTTGTGGACAATCTAATGCCCAATGGGAAATTAGGGGCCGTCATATTATCAATGTTTGGCATGGGGGTTGTTTAGCTAGTATCGGCAACAGTCGGCAAATTGATAATCCTGTCGTCATGACTCTAGGTGGTGCTTGTGGGCAATCTAATGCTGAATGGCAGATCAATCGAGGGCGATAGCGATTGCCCCCAATAATCGGGCTAAAGCTCAAAATAATCCTAAAATTTAATGTTTCCTAACCTTTTAACCTTAGTAATTAATTTCCCAGGAGAATACAACGATGTTTGTGCAGAATTTTCTTACAACCTTTAGCGTTACCAGCCTAGTCTCAATATCAGTTTTAAGCAATACTTTTCCTGTCTTGAGTCAAAATTTATCTCTAGAGGAAAAAACAGGAGTAATCTACGCTGAAGTAACTGATGATCAACAAAAGCTAGAAGAATACAATCGAGCTATACAATTAAATCCTCAAGATGCCCAAGCCTATAAAAATAGAGGAGATATTTATACAAAGTTAAAAGAGTATCAAAAAGCCCTAGCTGATTATACTCAGGCGATTAAAAATTAATGCTCTACCGAACCTGTCATGCAAAACTATTAACAACTTATGCTTGTAAAGCTTGTATATTAAGGCTTTGAGTTTTTGTTAGATTGATATTTATCAACTTTAGAGCATTGCTGGACAGAGAAGGAGCTTGGGGAATTTTCTACAGTGTAAGTTCGGAAGAACCTTGTCTATTATCTCGATGTCGTTATAGCTGGTGTCTAATTACTATTTGTTGATATTACCACCGGCGGCAATTAAATTAATAGTTTTAAGCAAAAAGTAAACAATCCCAACCCAGCAACTAACTATAATGAGCTATTTATACTCTTATCGCCATAACTTGACCCAATTATTAGAAGAAATTAATTTACAGAAACCTTCGATCAAAATTCCTACCTTTGTTACTCATGACTTGGTAGATACTTATCAAATTTGTCGTCTAATTGATGATTTCATTTTTGAATATTTTCAAGAAAATAGAAAAACAGACACAGACATTGCAGACAATAGGGATCAAAAAATCGATGATGCTTTGGATGAGTTCCAGTCTAAAGTAGTTGAAAAAATCCTGAAAGAAAAACAGGATTTTAAAAATATATCTCTCAAAAAGAAGAAAGGATTTAAAAATATTTTTGAGTTTGCTCAATGTGAAAACTTGTACTTATCGAATAAATATGTCAATCTTATCTCGGAAAGTCTAGGTCATACTTTAGAAGAAATTGCTTCTATTAGTTCACAGGTTTTTGTACCAGAAAAAATTCTAAATTTTAAAATCAAAGGTGTGGATTTAGTAGTTTTTAATCAAGGAATAATCAAATACACTCAATTAAAAACTAAAAAAGATACTCTTACTGGTAGCCAGAGTGATCGGAGTATCAATGAATTAAAAATACATCCTAACTCAGTTTTTGCCGCTGCTTTAGATATGGGCAATTCTTGGACAATTAGCAAAACCAAAGCTAAAGAGAATAATATTGAGCTATTAGCAGGGCAAGCTTTTTGGTCAATGTTGGACTTAGATTATGAAACTATCCTGAATAAGTTAAAGATGACAGTCAGGAAAATCGAAAAAGAACTTTATCAAGTTTAGCTACTTTGATGTATAATAGAGAGGTAGATAAGTTGCTAATTATTGGTTATGACTCAGGTAAATCTACAAAAAGCCGCTAATATTCTCGGTGTAACTACTGCAGAAATACTAACATGGCAAAAGAAAAAATTAATCAAAGGTCAGAAAATTAATCAAGTTGATTGGTTATTTGATCTCGAGCAATTAACCAATCTTAAAAATAACCAATCCCCTGGAGAATTGAGAATTTTACAAACTGTTGAGCCAACTAATTACACAGTTATCGAATTATTTGCTGGCTGTGGTGGTATGGCTTTAGGTTTAGAAAATGCGGGACTAAAAACGCAATTACTGGTGGAAATTAACCAAGATTGTGTTAATACTTTAAGACTCAATCGACCGCAATGGAATGTTATAAATCAAGATATAAAAAAGATTAAATTTTCTGATTTTAGAGACAAAATAGATATTGTAGCTGGAGGTTTTCCCTGCCAACCTTTTAGTTATGCTGGGTTAGGAAAAGGATTAGAAGATTTGAGAGGAAGCCTATTTTTTGAATTTGCTCGTTGTTTACAGGAAGTGCAACCTAAAATCGCTATAGCCGAAAATGTTCGAGGATTATTAAGCAATAAAAAAGGAGAAACCCTGCAATTAATGCTGCAAGCTTTACAGGAAATCGGTTATTATGCTGCTTATCAAGTTTTATCAGCCCAATTTCTCGATGTTCCCCAAAAAAGAGAAAGATTAATTATTATCGCCACCCGTCAAGACCTAAATATTAAACCCATTTTTCCCCAATATAGAAACTATACTATTTCTCTGAAAAAAGCCCTAGAGAATTGTCCAAGTTCTCCAGGAGTAGAATATAAAGAAAGAAAAAAAGAGATTATGTCCTTAGTTCCCCCAGGAGGAAATTGGCGGAATTTGCCGATGGATATTCAAAAAGAATATATGAAAAATAGTCTTAAAAATCACGGCGGACGGACAGGATATGCTAAAAGATTATCTTGGGATGAACCAGCTTTAACTATTACCTGTAGTCCGGCACAAACCCAAACAGAAAGATGCCATCCCCAAGAAACTCGTCCTTTGACTGTGAGAGAATATGCACGAGTGCAGTCCTTTCCCGATGATTGGCAATTTACCGGTAATTTAACCTCTCAATATCGACAGATTGGTAACGCGGTTCCCGTTAATATGGCCTATCATCTTGGTGGCTGTTTAATTAATATGTTACAAGGGGATTATCTGGGGGAAAGACAGCCAAAAACTGAACAGTTAAGCATTCCGGGGTTAGAAGTTAATTAATTTTGACTAAAAGTAAATAGGGCTTGCTGAATAAATGTGAAATGTAGGCAAGGTAAGGGTTTTAGGGATCGTCGCCCGTACTTTTTCAGCCAACCCTAATTATTCATAATTACTGACAGGCAAAAACTATTGATTTAGGATAACAAATACAATTATGGTTCTTCGGTTTGTGTTATGCAATGGACTGGGATTATAAAGGATGGAACTCTTATGTAGAAAGGCATTTGGCGATTTTTGTCAATTGTTTTTTATCTATAGCGAACTCATCAATTAAGTCTCTTGCCAGAGAAGGATTTAGTCGATTTATGCCCCCCTATCGAATCATACCAAGTAACGAAGAACCACAATTATAATACTTTTGAATCACCGATAACTGTTTCAGTTTTATTGTTAGATGGTATAGGGAATCTCAATAAATGGATGTTGATTGAGATCAAAATCTTGGGTATTACGAGTGACTAATTTGAGATTATAGTAAAGGGCGATTGCTGCTTGAATGGCATCGGGCAATTTCCATTGAATAACCTTTTTATTAGGCTGTTTAGTTGCCTTTTTTTTGATTTGTTCACGACGGATTTGAATGACTAAATCAGTGATGTTGACATCTAAATCTATCAGGGGAAAATGGCTTAACAACTCTCCTGCTTTTTCAAAGGAATTATCATCATCAAAACCAATGAGAACTTCGGCTTTAGTAATGACAGAAATATAACTTTCATCTCGGTGAGCTTTTAGATAAACTGTAGCTTGGGTAATACCATTAAAATGGTCGATTAAAATACAGGAGTCTATTAATCGTTTCATATCCACTCCTCCCGAATTTTTTGCTGATATTCTAAGCCATCTCCTTTAGTCCAGATTCCCTTGGTTTTATCTAATAAAGCTTCAAAATCGGCTTCTGTGCTTTCATCCTCAACTACTTGAATGTTAATGGCTAACTTTGTTCCTGCTTTAAAGGGTAAGTTAGAGAGGATAATCTTCTGAGAATGATCGATGATTAAATAGGTTTGATAACTATTCATAATTATTGACAAGCAGAAACTATTGATTTAGTATAACAAATACAATTATAATACTTTTGAATCACCGATAAACGTTGCAGTTTTATTGTTCTTAATAAAACTTAATATACTTCAATTTTCTCAAAAAAATCGACTGGCCTTTACAGGACTCGGATTAATGGGACTTCGCAAGAAACGTTAATCCAATAGTTAGGGTTTGCCGAAAGAAGCTAGATACAATTGAGTAACGCACAGAAAACGGGTTTCTCGGAGAAACCCGTTTTCTATTCATGCAAAAGGCAAAACGGAGAATAAATATCAGTCTTTAATAACCAGATTTAGTATAACCACTTCTTGCATGAGTTCCTATCCTCAGCCTGAAATTGATTTTGTCCGATTTTACTGTCCGGGGTCTGTAGGGTTGATTCATGAATCAACCCTACCCCACCAGAAATTGATTTTGTCCGATTTTACTGTGCGGGGGGAATAACCTCTAATGGAATACTTTCAGTTTCTCCCTCTTTAGATGGATTGACATCGGGACTTTTTTCTGCATCTGGAGTTTTTTCCACCGCTTTGGTTTCCGGAGTGGGGGGATTTTCGGGGGGTACTTCTGGACTGGGGTTCTTTTCCGGGATGGGGGTGAATTCCACTGGAGTTTCGCTTTTGGGAGACGGGGAAACTTCGGGGGAAGCTTCGCTATTACGGGTAGTTTCTGCGGGAGTTTTTTCTATCTGGGGAGATTCTGGGGTAGTTGCGGGGGTAGTTGCGGGGGTAGTTGCGGGGGGAGATTCTGGGGTAGTTGCGGGGGTGTCTTCGCTGGTTTTTTCTTCTTCCCGGGGACAGGCTGCCGATTCTAAACCAAGATGACATCGGACTTCCTCCCGTCCCAAAGATACGGCAATTCCCGACACCGACATTAATAAGGCTAGGATGGGTAAGATATTCTTCATAAAATTAGACTTGATTCTACTCCTCGACATCACATTGTCTATTTTAGATGGGATCGAATTGATATTGAGAACCCTTTGGCCCCTCATTGCCGCGATTAGCACGCACCAGGGGAACTTGATTAAAAATCTTAAAATCCGTGGTACTTCCCTGCAAGGTGATGCCTCGATTTAAAGTTTCGACTACAGTAGCACGGTCAGAACTTTTAGCGATCGCTTCTCCTAATACTTTCATGCTATCGTAGGCGGTAGCAGTACGCCAACTGACGCGACCGCGCCAACTTTTCAGCGCATCTTTGGCAAAAGGATCCGTTGCTTGGAAACTCCAAGGTACTGCTAGAACTAATCCGTCGATGCTATCCGCTCCTTGAATAAGGATATCGGGTGTATAAAGTTCATTTCCGCCTAATAAGAGCATTCCTGACGATTCTTGGGCAATAGCCACGGCTTGATCAATGCGATCGCCGTCTTTACTCAGGGCCAAAAATACCACCCTAGCGCCAGCTTGTTTTGCCTGATCTATGGCAGTTTTAGCATTAAAATTGGCTTTAGTTGTGTCTATTTCCTTAACTATCCGGCCTCCCGGTTCTTTAATCGCTTTAGCAAAGGAATCCTTTAATTTTTGACTATAGGGACTATCGGAATTATAAAAAAGAACCACTGACGGAGAATTCTCTTGCTGACTAGCATAATTAGCCAAAGTTTTGGCCACTGCTTCCAGATAACTGCCTAAAACTTCCTGAGACTTATCCTTAAGGGGAATGGTTTTCAGGGTTGCATTTCCCGTTTGACTAACACTGGTAGTCAGGGGAGAAAGAATCGCTAATCCTTCTTTTTCGTAACTTTCAATCGCTTTTTGACTAAAAGGGTCGATTCCGTGGCCCATAACTGCCAAAACTTGACCGGATTGAATCAGATCATCAGCGATCGCTTTTGATTGTAACCCACCGCCATCATTAGCGATGACTATTTCCAAAGGATTACCCGGATTAGAATTATTAAACTCCTCTTGATACCTTGCCACACCTCGGAGAATTTCCTTGGCGCTGTTGGGGTCGTTAGCGATGGGGACAACGACGGCTATAGTATTTTGATTACCTTTTTGTCTAGCTTTGGCGTTATTGTAATAGATTTTGCCCTCCGGATCGTTTGCTTGGGGAGTGGCTGCTAGTTGATAAGATGCGATCGCATTTGCCCAATCTTCTTTTTTAAAGGCCGCTGCGCCTTTTTCTTTGTTAGGAGTGGAATTAAGCAGTATTTTCTCACCTTGGCTAAATAAATCGGGATTTTTAGCCGTATTACTCACAAAAGTTGCCTTGGTTTGCTTGTCTGGGGTTTCTTCCCCGACAACTTGGGGAGTATCGGGTTTGGGAATCACCATTTGCAATAGACTCCAACCCCCTAAACCTGCGGTTAAAGCGGTAATTATCAAAGCGAAGGGAAGTAACCAGTTAGATTTTTGACCGACTCTAGTTGTACCCCCCGGGGAGACGACAACTGTGGTTTTAACCGTCGTTGTGACGGGATCCATCGCTTCCCTAGGTAGGCCACAGATAGGACAATCAGGAGTAGTATTTTCGCAGGGTTCATGACCTCCCGCAATCGCTTGCGGATAGGTTTTACCATCTTTAGGGATACCGTCACATTGCCAAGTAGTCATAATCAGTTATCAGTTATCAGTTATCAGTTATCAGTGGGTAAGTTATCAGTTATCAGTTATCAGTTATCAGTTATCAGTGGGTAAGTTATCAGTTATCAGTTATCAGTTATCAGTTATCAGTGGGTAAGTTATCAGTGGGTAAGTTATCAGATTTGAGTTTTAAGTGAGCAGTATGTGTTAAGTGTGCAGTATTAAATAGAGTTTCTTGCCATCTTTTCACTGTTTACTGATCACTGTTTACTGATCACTGTTTGAGGACGTTGTCGTAAGCTTTGGAAATAGAGGCCACCGATAAGCATTAAAAAGAGGATATAAGCAACAATTTGACTGATATAGAGGTTTTGACGATAACCAAACAGGGATTTGAGGAGGAGTCCGGGGAAAGTGCGATCGCTCAAAATTTGGGAACCGTCCCAAACTTGAAAACCGAGAAGACAGGAGGAGGGGAGAGAAGGACAGAAATTGCGATAAAAAGGGTCAATTTCACTTAAAAGACTGATTCCTGCGTCGATATGTTTCAAAACACCGATGAGTAATCCCGCAACGATTAAGAGGAGGAAAGTCCCCATAATTTGGAAAAAGAGACGGATATTGATTTTTACTCCCCCTGCAAATAGGAGAATTCCCAACAAAGTTGCCACACTTAACCCTGCTATCGCACCGAACGTTTGTATCTGCCAATCTTTTTGGAATTGGGCCAGGATAAAGAGGACAGTTTCAAATCCCTCCCGCAAGACAGCGATAAAAACGAGCAGAAAAATCGCTTTTCCTGCCCCATTTTCCGCTTTTAAACCCGCTTTTACCGCACTTTCTACCTCAGATTTCAAAGATTTGGCCTGTTGAGTCATCCAAATTAACATCCAACTCAACATCAAAACGGCAATCAGTCCAAAAGTGGCGGCCAGTAATTCCTTGATCATTGGTACAAATGGACTAGGAGAGGCATCCACTTGCAAAAGGATTCCCCCTAGCAAAACACCGACCAAAACACTAGCGACTACTCCCGCACCAATACCACGATACACCCATGAGTTAAGTTGCGATCGACCCGATTTTTGTAAACAAGCGAGGACAATTCCCACCACTAAAGCGGCCTCGAAACCTTCCCGGAGAGTGATAATAAAAGTGGGTAAAGCGGAACTGAGATTCATAAGCTAGTCGATAAACTCTAGCTTTGATCCTAGCTTAAGCAAAATCCCGCAGCATCTTGCGAATTTCCAGATTATGTAATTCTTCTTGTCCGATCATACCGCGAGCGAATTCTTCCAGGTAAATACTGGCATCTTCGACGGTTTCTAGGAGTGCTTTGTACAAATCAAGGGATTTTTTCTCATGATTGAGGCTCTCACTCAAGATTGCTTTGATATTGTGTTCATAGCTTTCCTCGATGGGGGCAATTTTTAAGCTAGGATGACCTTCTAAACCGGTGAGAATTTCCCCAACTTGTTGCGCGTGGGTGAGGGATTCCGTGGCCTGGGTCTGGAAAAATTGGACGATGGGGATGCGATGAGGACCTGTCACCATCAGGGAATAGTGGGTATAACGGACAACTCCCGCTAGTTCAAATTCCATGATTTCGTTCAGTTGTTCGATGGTTTTGTCTCTGTCTAGTTCTCGCATAGGATTCTCAATAATTTTTCTCTAATTGCAATTGTAGCTAATCCAAACCGGTTAAATGAATCTAAAAACCTTGTTGGCTAATATTTTTAGGCTTTTTTGTTGTCAAAAAAGTGCCAGACATGGGAGTGATCAGGGGGAAAATTTAGGCACTTTTTCCCTGAAAATGCCTAAAACCCCCCACACCCCACGACAAACCCTTTCAGCAAACCCTAGGTGCTGAATCGAGGTGTATCGAGTCAAAAGGATTTTAGCCGGGGGAATAGCAACTCAAGAGGTCATTAAAGGTTTCATTTTGCCTTAAACCATCGAAAACAAAGTTATTACGCACTAATTCGCCACATATATCCGGTTCTATGTCTAGAGCTTCCCGTAAACAGTCGATCGCTTTTTCTTGTTGACCGAGGGCGGCATAACAGCAGGCGGCATTATACCACGCATAGCGATCATCTTGATCGATTTTTAACGATTCTTCATAACAGGCGATCGCTTCTGTTAAACGCTGTAATTCCTGTAGGATCACACCCTGTTGATACCAGGACCAGTAATCTTGCGGTCGGATATCGAGGGCGGTACGATAATTAAATAAAGCCTCTTGGGGATTGCCCCAATCCCGGAAAGCGTCGCCGCGACGATACCAGGCCCAATAATCCCGGGGTCGCGCCCCCAGGGCCAGATCATAGGAAGTAATAGCGCGTTCGTAGTTTTTGAGCAATCGATAGGCCTCCCCTTGCCGGTAGGCTGCCCAATAGTCCCCCGGACTATGACTTAGGGCCCGTTGAAAACAAGCGATCGCTTTTTGGTAGTCCTTTAATTCCTGTAGATAAACACAACCTTGATCATACCAAGCCCAATAGTTATCAGCCTTTACCTGTGCGGCGTTAGAGTAACTTTCAGCCGCTTCTTCATACATTCCCAAGTCTTCTAGTATCATACCCCTTTTGTACCATGCCCAATAATCATCTGGATAATATTCTAAGGCTTTTTCGTAGCTGATTAAGGCTCCAAAATAGTCCATTCTTTCTCTTAAAATATTGCCTTGGTCATACCAGTCCCGATAGGTATCCGGACGGCATTCGAGCGCTCGATAGACAGTGAGTAGATAGGTCATAGTGATTAATCGATAGTAAGTAGGTTCGTCAGCTGGAAAAGGCAAGAGGCAAAGGGCAAGAGGCAAAAGTATTTATATTAATTCGTCCCCTCCCCAATCCCTAACAGGCAACCCTTCACTGATTACTGTTTACCGACCACTGCAAAAAAGCTCTGGTGTTCCCTAATATAACCAAGAAACGGCGACCAATTGCGATCGCCATTCCCTGTTATACTTTTAGAACAGATTCAGATCCGTTAAAGCGCCGAGACTGCTAGAGGAGACTAACTTGGCGAATTTGCCGAGAATTCCCGTTTTATAGCGTGGGGGGCGCGGTTGCCAATGGTGACGACGACGGGTTAATTCTTCCTCCGATACATTTAACTGCAAGAGACGCTGACGAGCATCAATAGTAATTTGATCCCCTTCCTCTACTAGAGCAATTGTACCACCCACCGCTGCTTCTGGAGCGACGTGACCGACCACCATGCCATAGGTTCCCCCGGAAAAACGACCATCGGTAATTAATCCCACGGAATCCCCTAAACCGGCGCCGATAATCGCCGAAGTGGGGGCTAACATTTCCCGCATACCCGGTCCGCCTACTGGTCCTTCGTAACGGACAACCACCACATCCCCGGCTTGAATTTTTCCGGCTAAAATTGCCTCTAAACAGGTTTCTTCCGACTCAAACACCCGCGCAGGTCCAGTGATGACTGGAGTTTTCACGCCGCTAATTTTGGCCACCGCCCCCTCCGTGGCCAGATTTCCTTTTAAAATGGCTAAATGACCCTCTTTATAGACAGGATTGCTAAAAGGACGGATAACGTCTTGGCCTGACGGCGGTTGGTCGGGAATATCGGCTAAAATCTCGGCGATAGTCTGACCGCTAATGGTGAGAGCATCCCCGTGTAGTAAACCATTAACCAGGAGAATTTTCATCACTTGGGGAATACCGCCGGCTTTATGCAGATCCACGGTAACGTAACGCCCGGAGGGTTTAAGATCGCAGATAACCGGTACTCGCTGCCGGATAGTTTCAAAATCATCGATCGATAATTCTACCCCGATGGTGCGGGAAATGGCTAAAAGGTGCAGGACAGCGTTAGTGGAACCTCCCACCGCCATAATTACCGAAATAGCGTTTTCAAAGGCTTTACGGGTCAAAATTTGGCTAGGGAGAATCTGTTTTCTAACCGCCTCGACCAAAACCTTGGCCGATTCTTCGGTACTATCGGCTTTTTCCGCATCTTCGGCGGCCATGGTCGAGGAATAGGGTAAACTCATCCCCATGGCTTCAAAAATGGAAGACATGGTATTAGCAGTAAACATTCCACCACAGGAACCGGCCCCGGGACAAGCGTTGCGTTCAATTCCGATGAGGTCTTCTTCACTGATTTTACCAGCGCTGTACTGTCCCACGGCTTCAAAGGAACTGACCACGGTTAAATCGCAATCTTTGTAGCGCCCCGGTTTAATCGTGCCACCATAGACGAAAATAGCGGGAATATTCATCCGGGCCATGGCAATCATTGCCCCCGGCATATTTTTGTCACAACCCCCGATAGCGAGGACTCCATCGAGACTTTGACCATTACAGACGGTTTCAATGGAATCGGCGATTACTTCCCTAGAAACGAGAGAATATTTCATCCCTTCTGTTCCCATGGAAATCCCGTCACTAATGGTGATAGTCCCGAAAAGTTGCGGCATTCCCCCCGCTAATCTGGTGGCTGCTTCGGCACGCATTGCTAAATCATTAATTCCCATGTTGCAGGGGGTAATGGTGCTAAATCCGTTAGCGATGCCGATGATGGGTTTGCTAAAGTCCTCATCCCCAAAACCTACCGCTCTTAACATGGCCCGATTCGGACTGCGTTGGTTACCTTGGGTAACAATGCGACTTCTGTAGTTATCTGCCATAACTTTATCTTTCTCCAATGGCGGCTGACAGGTGCGATCGCGGCTCAAGTTCTCCAATCGCACCTTTATTTATATTTTCTGACTTTTGGCCGCTCTGAGCAGGTTTTAGGACAGCCCATCTCTAAAGAAAATATAAAACTGTGGGATGATTCAGGGGACAGCTATCGGGAATCAGCAGTCAGCAGTCAGACTGTTTCCAGAAAACGGGTTTCTCCGAGAAACCCGTTTTCTCTTCGAGAAACCCGTTTTCTGGAGTGTGGCTAGGTTAATTTATCAGTGTGAAATCAGCCGCTATCAGGGTAGGAACAGTCAACAAATTGGCAAATTCAGAGCCACTTCCTAAGCCAGC
>NZ_JACJQV010000011.1 GCF_014696875.1 Microcystis wesenbergii FACHB-1317
TTATGATTTTCCTTGATCTATCTGGGTTTCAGCGATTTTGGGCTTCTCGAAGTAAATCCCAAGCAGGGATTGGGGTTGAGGCTTTTCTCGATTTGTTTTTTGTCTAAGTCCCACTAAAAGTCTTTCCCAGTAAACATTTCACGATTCCATAAGCAAAAATTATCACACAAAGTCGAGAAGAGCCAATAAAGGTTCTTCGTTACTTGGTATGGTTTGATCAGGTGGCATAAATCGACTAAATCCTTATCTGGCAAGAGATTTAATTGATTAGTTCGCTCTAGATCAAAAACAATTGACAAAAATCGCTAAATGCCTTTCTATATAACTGGACTTCCCCCGTATAAACATACTAGCTATGGCTAAAAGTCTTACAGAGCCTGAGTTAAAGCAATGTAATACTAATAAACTACTGGGTACAAACTCCTGAAATCCTTACGCAGACAAGGTTTGAGGCAAAATTTTTCAAATTTGACCCTTCGACCATTATAGCTTGTTTCCGGGCAGAAAACCATCAAAAACATGGCTACAGAGGGAATCGCTGACTCTAGAGATTAATGACACCATCTGTTACCATAAGGTTAGCGATCACTATACAGCCAACTCTACGGAATCGCTCTACTCTAGATACAGTCAACGGTACAGCCATTTTCAAAGGGAAAATGTACCCAGTAGCGTCTTTTCAATTTTTTCTGAGAAACTCCATAGGGTTTTGTTAATTTTTTAGTATTTCTGTATGGGGGAAGTCCAGTAATAAGGTATAGTAAATCCCTTGATAGATAGGCTTTTCAGCGTTTCAATCGGGACTCACTTCTGTGAAAACCGCTATAACCGCCTATCGTTAGATTAGCTGAATCTCCCCCGTCGCGGGAGTTGGGGGGTGTTGCCTCTTGCAAGAGTGCCTCATCTCCACAAGCAATTTAAATGCTGAACAGCTTATCTACCAACCGTATCCTCCAATCACTCTCGGAATTATCTAAAGCCCGAATGCGAATTTATCTTGACGCTTGTTGTCTTTTATCAAATTCTAACAGGAGTTAACTTATGGCTCTCGAACAAGTTCACGCTTTTTATCAAAAAATTGCATCCGATGAATCCTTCCGTTCCCGAATCCAATCGGTGAATAGCAAAGAAGAATGCAGCGAGATCGTCAAAGCTGCGGGGTTCGATTTCACACCACAGGAATTCGAGGAATACACCGCACGAATTCTAGAGTCCGATCGCCCCGACGAAGAAATTAAAGATTTAAGCGCGGAAGATTTAGCGGCGGTTGCGGTTGGATTTATCGCTGGTATTCTAGTTCTAGTTAAGGCGATTTACGGTCTGCCACCCAACCCTGAATGGCCTATTCCAGGTGACGGAATCGCTCGACCGATGTACGGATTACCGGCAGATCGTCGAATTTTACCGAAAAACTAGCCACCGATCCCGATTTTCGTTTAAAGGTTTTGGACGAAATCGCTAACGATGACGAACTCAAAGACCAGAAACGTTGAATCCTGTAATAAAACTTTACATTGACAAGCATAATACCCCTATAACATCAAATTTTAAATTGAATAGACAATCCTCCGGAACCAGTGTACATAGCTAATAT
>NZ_JACJQV010000110.1 GCF_014696875.1 Microcystis wesenbergii FACHB-1317
TATCTTCCTCAAAAATTACATCTTTTACCCAATGTAACTGATTTTCTATTTTCCAATGTCCTCGAATAATTTTAGCAAATACTTGGGCGGATTCAGTTAGGCTACTGATATAGTAAGCTGTTTCTTCATAGGTTTTATCCCCGCGACTACCCCTTCTTTCTACTTTAATAACTCTTCGCAGATTTTCAAATCCTTGTCTTTCATTTTTCCTCACTTTAAAAACTTCTATTTTTCTGGATATTTTTCGACCATGACTATTATCTTGTTCAAGAAAACAACTTTCTGGCTTTGAGGAATTACTCAGGTCTTGTATTCGCTGATAAAGATTTTTCTGATTTCCTTTAACTGTGATAACATAATCATTTTTAGTCTTGGCTATTAAGCTGATTGTTTTCTTCTGACAGTGTAAAGCATCGCCAGTAAAAACTTTATTTTGGAGAGTGCAATCCTCAATTATAGCTTGCCCTTCGTCGATTTCAGACCCTTTTTTGTTTTCAATTCTTTTTAAGTGTAATACCAAGCCACTTTCTTGACTAAACAATGAGACAAACATAATAAAATTTTGTTGTTCATTGTTAGGATTCTTTAGAGTGTTTTTGAGACTTTTTCCATCTATGTCTAGCCAATTTATATCACTTCTTTGTCCATATTCTTCTAATGCCCATTCATTAAACATTTTTAACAAACTCTGCCAGTCAACTCCCATCATTACCCTTCTAATTGTTGAATAGGATGGGACTCTTTCTGGAATTATGTTAAATTCTTGACTGAGCCTGTGCCGATTATTTTTAGCAAACTCTCCTAGCTCTCTATAACCTGAGTATCCTAGCATTGTTCCCAGTATTATTACTACTAATACTATCCATAAAGGGTGTCTTTTTCCTTGATCTTTCCGAAAGTCCTTGACTTGTTTCAGTTTTTCTATTAAGCTCAACATATCTTTCAAAAGTTCGCGTTCACTTCTCATTTTACCTGACAGTGATCGCTTTTACTTTTGATATTCTGATGGGAGAATGAAACAGCCCTACCCCTTGCCCCCCCGACGTCGGGGGGGTTGGGGGGGTGGGGGG
This sequence comes from Microcystis wesenbergii FACHB-1317, assembly GCF_014696875.1. GTDB lineage: Bacteria > Cyanobacteriota > Cyanobacteriia > Cyanobacteriales > Microcystaceae > Microcystis > Microcystis wesenbergii_A. The sequence goes on from NZ_JACJQV010000110.1 coordinate 1,071, forward strand.
TTAGGGCGATTAACCATCTCTGTCATTACTTATGAAAAATGGTATAAGACGACTATTCTTGTTAGATAATGGTTATCATCCTGACAAAATAGAGAAAGAGTTGGTTAAGGTCTATCCAGAGATAATGACTAAAATTCAGTTGGAACTGTCTCCAAAACCGTCAAAAACCGAAAAAGCGGAGAAGGGTTGCTCAGGATTCGTACCTGTAAAAACTCGATGGGTGATTGAAAGAAGTAATTCTTGGATGGAACGCTGCAAATCTTTAGTCAAAAATTTTGAGCGCACTTTAGAACACTCCACTACCAAAATTCATCTCTGTTTTCTTCGACTTCTACTACGACGATTAGCTGTATCCTAAGATACCAAATGGATTCTATAAAGTTGGGGAGTCATTCCAGGTAATAGAGGAGGTCAAGTCTCTTCTCTGGCAAGGTAAAGTAAAAGATTCTATCTCATGTGTTGAGGGATGCTCAGGTTCAAAAGTTGAGAATTTTATCATTTATTTGAACAAGCATAAACATCGAATTATCAATTATGATTATTTTCAGAAAGAGGAGATTTCTCTTGGTTCTGGCTCCGGGTCATCTCAAGTGAAACAAATTGGTTTTCGTCTCAAAATTACTGGTGCGAGTTGGAATTCTGGCAATGTACCGCAAGTCCTTCGTCATCGTTGTGCCTATCTGAATGGTTCTCTTTTTTAACTTTTTATTGATCTTATTAAGTATTTCTATTTATGGCCAAAGTGAGATGCTCCCGTCATCACAATTATACAGCAACAAGCTCCAAGAATTTAGATAGATAATAATACACCTGAAATTATTAAGAATGTCGAGAGACATTCCTAAAGAATCTGAGAGAGAATCAATATTATGGGCATCTAATACTAAATCTTGTTTAAAAGGGATAGGAGAGCAGCGGAGCCTTTTCAGTAAACAGTAAACAGTGAACTAAAAACTCACATCTGATAACTGATAACTGATAACTGATAACTGATGCAAAACTGATGGCTTTAAATATAACTTAACTCAGCAAAAAAGACCTATTCGGATGGACAAGAAAGCCTTTTTTTAGGGCCTCTCGTCCTAATAACATCCGAAAACCCATGACATCGCGATTAGTCAAGGTTAATTCGATCGGCCATTGACGACCACCAAGTAATACACTTGTTCTAATAACCGGACGTAGTTGACTTTGACCACCGGAATTTTTTACCTGTCGCCATTCGAGGATTTCTGCGGTGGTGGTGACAGTGTGGTGACTATCTTTTTGGTAGGGATGAACTTGAAAGCGCAGCCAATTGCGATCGCCATCTTGAAAAGGATGCAGATGAAAAGCGTGTAGGGCCGAGGAGCGAGCGCCTGTATCAATCTTGGCTTTAATTTTGGTAATGCCTAAATCAGGTAAATCGAGCCATTCTCGCCAACCGATGATGATTTTATCGGGTTTCATCCGTCTATTTAGCTTTTTCTTCTTCAATCTCCCGCTGCATTTGGGCGATTTCTTCGGGAGTCATCGCTTCCAGACGTTTTTTAAAGACGGCATCTTCGTAATCCTTGCGCTGTTTGCCGTAGGTCATATTATCGGTGGCGACTCGAAACAGATAGGTAAAAATCCAACCGATGACACCACCCACCAACACCGCTTGACTCCAAATTCCCGCCGAAGCACTATCTAAACCAGTTTTTTGCAGGATAATGTAGAGGATGCCGCCCACAGCAAACATCCCTATACCGATCCCGATGACATCAATGCGTCTCATGGGTTTTTTTGGTGATAACTTAAGCTTTTAGGGTACGACGTTGGGGACGGAAGTTAAGAAAAGGACTTAACAACAGCATCCCGGGGAAGAAAAAGCTCATCAGAAAGTACATAAACCCTCTTTCCCAAGAAGATGCCACATACCAGCGCGTATTGAGGTAGTAGTAGATAACGGCGGGAATGACGAGCAAATACAAGACACTGAGAGATAGGTAGATCAGGGCGATGATAATGGTTTCTTGCGTCAGAATTGATTGCATAAGGATTGATTTTTATCAATGGCTGTCGGTGAACTGCAATTCACCTGCTGATTATTTTACCTTGTCTTTCCCCCTTTGCGGCGATCGAATTGGCGGGCTAAAATAATTACTGAAAATACTCTTGCTAATTAAATTATTTGTGATATGATAAAAAATTGTCGGTTAAATAACGGGGGCGTGGCGGAATGGTAGACGCTACGGACTTAAAATCCGTTGAGCCTTATAAGCTCGTGAGAGTTCGAGTCTCTCTGCCCCCATCGATCGAAGTCTATATTTAAACTGAGTGTTGGATATTCTAGTACAAATGTCCATGCTCCCGGGAAAAACTTTTTCAGCCAGCCCTATCTAAAATATCCAATAATTCTAGGGGATGGTGAATGAGATGATCGGGGTTAAATTGAGTGAGAATTTGAGGGGAATTAAAGCCCCAAGCGACGGCCACCACTTGCACTTGACTTTTTTGGGCAGCAGTAATATCTCTAGTTTCATCGCCGACATAAATCATTTCATCGGGACAGAATTTATTTTGTCGGATCAGGCGATCGATAATTTTGTGTTTGCCGAATAAAGGCGTTCCCGAATAGATAAAATCAAATAAATTTAAGAGTTGATTATTGGCTAAAAAGATGGTGACGTTTTCTTTGGTATTAGAAGTTATTATTCCCAATCTATAGCCTCTTTCTTTAAGAGCGATTAGGCAGTGATCCCAGCCATGAAAGGGTTTCAGACATTCAATTTGTTTATTTAATTCCCGTTTAACTCGATAGAGTAAAAAAGGGATTTTAACGGGGGAAACTTGGGATTGTTTAATAATTTCTTGGGAACTAAGGTTTTTTAGTCTGGCCAAATCTTCCTCGTTGACGGGTTGATAACCAAAATTTTTAGCCAAACGATTGACAATCTCCACGAAAGTATCGTGGGTATCGGCGATAGTACCATCAAAATCGAACACGACTACTTTAATTGTCATCTTGTGCGGGGTTAGGGGAATGAGCTAAATTAGCTTGGGCATTACGTCGCCACTGCTGGGGTTTGATTCGACGCAGGGCCGACGAGATGAAACGACGATCCCACTCCTCTATAGTTAGATTAGCTAATTCCTCCAACTTTGGCGAGAGGTTTTCGGGACGAGGTTGAAAATCCTCCACGTCGGTAACTTGAGCAAAACGTTGATTCCAAGGACAGACATCTTGACAGATATCGCAGCCAGCTACCCAACCTTGTAAATTCTTGGCAATTTCTGTAGGCAAAGTTACAGCACGATTTTCGATGGTATGGTAGGCAATACAGCGATTAGCATCCACCACATAGGGACTAACTATTGCTTGGGTCGGACAAGCGCTTAAACAACGGCTACAGGTGCCACAATGGGCGCTATGGGGTCGATCGGGTTCTAAAGGTAAATTGGTCAATATTTCTCCTAAAAAGACCCAACTGCCGTAATTACGGGTAATTAAGTTACCATTCTTGGCAATCCAGCCGATTCCTGCTCTTTGGGCCCAGACTTTATCTTGTACTGGTCCAGTATCCACATAGTAACGGGTTTGAATTTGCTCCCCCTGACTTTCTAACCATTGACTGAGGGCTTTTAATTTTTTACTTAATACTTTGTGATAATCCCGTCCCCAAGCATAACGGGAAATTTTGCCATGGTTTTGCTCTTGACTATGTTGCTGGGGGGTGTAGTAGTTAAGGGCGAGACAAATTAGCGATCGCACTTCCGGCCAAAGAGTTTTGATATCCTGTCGTTTCGGGTTAGTCATCCAATCCATATCAGCGTGATCACCCCGCTCTAACCAGCTTTTTAGATGGGATACCGCCGAGTCTTGGCTGTCCACAGAGGCAATACCGACTCCATGGAAACCTAACTCTAGTGCTTTTTCTTTGATCTGTGTTTCTGTCACCATAGAAATATCTTAAGTCAAGTATTTGTAACAATTATTTGCAATTCTAAATTTTTTGTTACATAATGGGCTGGTAAAGAGATAAGGCAGTAAGCAAGTCTCTAAATTAAATGAACAATCACCTGTGAGGCTGATTATAAAAAATCAGCAATCCGATTACCCGCTCCTACGGTATTCCCAGTCTTAACACCAAACTGGCTTTCTGGTATCAATTAGCGGAAATGATCAAGGAAGGAACTGTGGTTCCCGTCCCCGCTAACTACAAAATGACTCGCAAGGCGAATATCGTCCTCACCCAACAAATCACCGTTTTACGCAATGCTGTAGTGGACATGGGTGTAGCTTCTCTTGCCTAGTTTTTCAACTCATCTCTATCTTTAATTTTGACCAAACAACTACCTTGATTCATAACTCCTGGCCGAGAGGTTAGGGGTTGTTTTTGAGCGAGAGCAGTTATCTTAATGGTAAGGTAGGAAGTCTCTGGTTTGAGGGAACGCCGTCATACTTTATCTTGATGAGAAACGCTGTCACCATAATAGATGAATGTTGCGGTCAGAGAGAGCCCAGCTTTAAAAGTCGGGGTTTCCCCTGACTTGCTCAATTAAGTGGGTGGGTGGAATTAAATATAAGATGAACGTAGCGACTGTCTTGATTGTCAAGGGGTAATTCAAAAAAAACTCAAGCAGTTGCCGTAAAACTCAAAATCTCAAGCCGGAAAAAAGCGCAGCAAAAGCTAAGCTGCTCAGGTTAAACCAAAGCAAGCGCAACCCTTGATTAGGGACTTCCAGAGAATAAAATACCCAACAAAAAAATAGAAAAGTGTTTTTTTGAAAAAGTAATTATTTTTGTCTAGGAAAACAAAGAGTCTCCCATTACAACCTATTTTTC
>NZ_JACJQV010000111.1 GCF_014696875.1 Microcystis wesenbergii FACHB-1317
GTTTTGAAAAATTCGTCATCAGGGCAAACTCCCTATTGTGAGGGGAATAAGTTGTCTAGATTCTATCTATAATAGCATTTTTTTCTGACTTTTCTCAACGTTCAACACTTCTGGATGGAACCCTTATTTGTATAGAAAGGCATTTAGCGATTTTTGTCAATTGTTTTTGATCTAGAGCGAACTAATCAATTAAGTCTTTTGCCAGATAAGGATTTAGTCAATTTATGCCCCCTGATCGAATCATACCAAGTAACGAAGAACCAAAAATTTAGGTCAGGGGAGTTGGTTGGGTTGGTTTTATGTTAAAATCGGGTCAGGTGTGTCTTAATTAATAAAACTTAACAAGACAATGAATACTTCGACCACTTTTCAAGAAATCGCCGCCGAAATTCAATTATTTGATAATTTTGAACAAAAAGAACAATTTATTTTTGTAGTGGGTGCTTTGGTTTCTCGTATCATCAGTCTTCATAAAGCCGCAGAAGTCATAGAAATGGCTCCAGAAATATTCTTGAAAATTTTAGAATTAATCGGAATCGATTTTTCTTATCTTATTAGGGAAGACATAGATAGAGAAAAAAATTGTTAATCTCTATGAAAATTGTTTTTAATTCTTCTCCTTTACTCTCTACCAGTAAAAAAAAGGCAGGAAACGAAAAATTATAAATAACTGAAAATGCTTCAAGAAATCCATCTTAAAAATGTTAGCCCTGCCTCAGAGATTGATCTAGACTGTGCCTCTCGACTTAATATATTAACAGGAGACAACGGCCTCGGTAAAACTTTTTTGCTGGATATTATTTGGTGGTGTATTAACAATAAACAAGGACAAAACCCTGTTAGTAGTTATCACAAAAGAAATCGAACAATAGAAATAGAACCTCATATTTCAGACAGAAACAATAGTTTAAATATTTATTGTCGTGTTGATGGTGGCTTTTCTATCTATGTACCCTACAAAGAAAAAGCTTTTAAACTTTCTTCAACAGAAGTTTGGTATGGTCGAAAAGTCAAAAATAAAATTATTTCCTATGGTTTGCTTGAAGATTGGATTAAGTGGCAAAATCAACCCAACCAATCAAATATTAAATTATTAGCTGAAATTATTCAAAAACTTTCTGCAAAAAATGAGCAGATAAAAATTGGTGAACCCACACGAATGTCTTTAGATGATATTCGAGGTATTCCAACGATAGAACTTCCTTATGAAACAATTCCTGTTACTGAAGCATCGGCGGGAATTCAACGGATTCTAAGCCTAGCTTATATGTTAGTTTGGATGCAGTCAGAAAATTTAATTACTGCTCAACTATTTGGAAGAAGTCCAGCCCGTCAACTGATTTTTTTAATGGATGAAACCGAAGCGCATTTACACCCTCGTTGGCAACGATCAATCCTACCCGCAATTTTGACTGTCTTAAAAGAATTAGAACTGATTATTGATATTCAACTCTTTATTACTACCCATTCTCCCCTGGTTTTGGCTTCAGTTGAACCCTTATTTGATCAAGAAAAAGATAAATTATTTCTATTTGAACTTAATGACAATCAAGTAACCTTAAATGAAATTACCTGGGCAAAACAAGGTGATGTGATTGGTTGGTTAACTTCAGAGGTTTTTGGACTTAAACAAGCCCGTTCTCAAGAAGCAGAACAAGCAATAGAAGCCGCCCAAGCTTGGATGAGAAAAGACGATATGAACCAATTTCCAGAAAACTTAAGAACCAAAGAAAAAATTCATCAACAATTACTTAAACTCTTACCGGGTCATGATCCCTTTTTCCCCCGTTGGATAGTGAGAATGGAGGCTGATGATTAAATGCAGAAATTTATTCCGATTCCTGAACCCACCGAGTTTGATCAAAAATGTCGTCAAAAAGGAAATACTTGGTTAGCCGAAAATCCTGCTGCAAAACGCCCCAGAGATTACTGGTCTCCTTTTAGGGCAGATTTAGCAAAAGGATTTAATAACTTATGTGGCTATTCCGTTATGTATGACCCTACCGCCACTGTTGATCACTTTTTATCTTTTCATAATTACCGTCATTTAAGCTATGAATGGTCTAATTATCGCTATGTAGCAAATTGGATTAATAGTAGCAAACAAAACCTAGATGATCGCTTACTTGATCCCTTTGAAGTCGAAGATAATTGGTTTGAAATTTTGTTACCATCGTTACAATTAGTGTTAACCGATAGCGTCCCTGATAATCAACGCCAAAAAGCTGAATTTACTCTGCAACGTCTAGGCTTAAATTACGATGAAAGAATACTACGCCAACGGGAAGAATGGTTAAGAATGTATGAACAAGGTGAAATCACCCTAGAGGGATTAGCAAAAAAAGCTCCTCTCATTGCCCGTGCTATTGAAAAGCAACAGAAAATCTCTTAAATCCTAGACAAAGAGAAACACATTAGTATTTCGGCATCTAGTCGGGTATTGGCTGTACCATTATTTAATATCAATTTGCTGTAATTCTGGTAAATTTTTTTTAAATAAAAGCCTAAATCTTTTTATACATATTATTTTAAACATCAATTTTAAAGCATCCCAATTAATTGCATCATAGCGGATCAATTCTAGGACAATTTTTATGTTTAATTTTTTAATATAAATCAAAAGCCAATGCAGGCAAATATAACCTTCTATAACTGACAATTCTGGTAACTTTTCCCGATGTTTAGGATGTACCATATCATAAATTTTTTGTTTGATTAAAATATTTTTTTTGTATCGCTCTTTTATTGATATATTTCTATTGCAACATCCCGACCATACTCTTTTAAAACATAGACACTTACCGACAAATACAGCATCGCCGTACTTGACAATTTCTATCCATGAGTTAATATCATCATAATTACCGTCAAAGTCTTTATCCCAGCCTCCCGATCGCAAAAATGCTTTTTTTTGAAAAGCAACTTGAACAGGTGTTCCCAAAGGACAGATATCCAAAAGCATACCGTAGTGTATGTCTTCTTGCCGAATACAAAGAGCTAAATTATTAAATTGAACTTGATGTTTATCATCGATAATGTTGCCTATTATATCAATTTTTTTTGCCTGACAAGAGCAAATAACAGCATCAGGAAAATAAACGAGAGATTTGCCGATAATTTCGATACATTCAGGCATAATATAATCATCATCATCAATCAGCTTAATCCATTCTCCTTTGGCAATTTTGACTCCAATATTAACACTTTCTGAATGTCCTAAATTTATCGAGTTGCGATGATATATAACTCGATCACCTAACTGCTTGATATATTCTTCAGTTTGATCAGAAGAAGCATCATCTACAACAATAATTTCACAGTTTATAGTTTGATTGATTGCCGATTCTAATGACCATTTTAAAAATGGTAAGCGATTATATGTTGTTATAACAATACTGAATTTCATGAGCATTTACAAGAATATTTAGTTTAGGTAAAATATTTTCTTTTTTTATTATTTGTTAAGCCATGAATCGCTGACAAAATCGACCAGGATATAAGATTGACTCTTTCATCAAAAATAGTAACATCAAAGACATGAAATAATATACAAGCAAAAAAAGCTGTTAAATAAGTAAATATAATCAATTTTTCTTCTGAGTTATCCAGATTTATTTTGGTTAAAAGTATAATCCCTTTTGCCAATATCCAGCCAACTAAAAAATAGAAAAAAACTGTCCAGGGAATCCCCACTTCAGACAGAAGCATCAGTGTTAAGTTGTGTGAATGTCCTATTACTATCTGAGATTGAGGCTGATAGAGATGTTTAAAACTTCCTAAACCCCATCCTTTCCAAGGTGACTTAAGGGCTAAATGCCAGGAGAATTTCCACAGAGTTATTCGGAGAGTTTCTACATCTCGATTAGGATAAAATTGATCGTTTATTCGAGCCCAAATAAACATTGGAACAATTAATCTAAACCAATCTCTTACTGGAGGATTGCCAAAAGCAGCGATAATAATCGCCCCGCTCACGATTGCTACTGTTAGCAAAATCCATCGCCAGCCTAAATAAATAGCAAAAGCAAGACAAGTTACTAATGTAGTCATCCAACCATTACGAGAATGAGTTAAAATTAGAGCAATAAATGTTAGGGAATTGATGACCAAAAGCAGACTAAGATAAAAAATTTTTTTATCAGTATTCGATTTTCTTAACTCTAGAATTATTAAGCCCAGTCCCAACACCCAAATAATAGTTAGAAAACTTGCTAGAAAATTAGCATGATAAAATAAAGATGACATCCTACCAGAAGGATTGCCCATTGCTCTTAAATACCATCCAGGGATCAATATATTTTGTATTTCTCCTTGTAATCCCCACCAAATTTGTCCAAAGCCTAACACGGTTATAGGAACTGAACCAAAGTATATTATCCTTGCTAATTGTTCTAATGTACTCACTGAGTAAAGTAGTTGGCTGAGTCCAGCAAAAATAATGAAGTAAGGGAAAAAATTTATCAATCCAGAGATGGCAGAAACCCGATCAAAGGCAAAAAGGCTGGTCATTATTAATGAGCCACCTAAGATAGCAAATCCCCAATTAATATATTGAGAAATAATGACTCTATATTTTAATCTAAAAATTATTATAATCGCTGTACAAATAACTAACATTCCCCATAAGGGGTTGATAGGCAACAGCAAAAAACTAATTTGAGTTAAATACCAAGGAATGTTTAGCTTCAGATCGGGATGTTTTGTTAAAAACATAATGTGTCATCTATTACTTAAATAACTTGCATTGACTCAATATTTCAAGATGCTATCCTTAGAGTATATCAACTCATCATGGTGTTGCCATGCTGTTAAGCTTTTCGACGTTTAAGTTGATCGAGTAATCGATGTCAGCCAAAGGCTTCAAGCATCGACAATCTAAATTTAAATGCGTCTGAGCTTACTGCTGGAATATACACCGTTCGCCGTCCCCAAAACCTCCCCAACTATTTAACCCGCAGTGCTGGTTAAGCTTAAAAACTATCAAATCATCAATTAATGGTTTCCATCATCCTAAGACCGTTTTTTTCTACCGTCAATAGGATATAAAATATGCTTATTTTTTTTTTTTTTTTTTCATCAGGTTTATTCATGAATCAGAGAAAATCAAATTAAATTCGGTGCGGTTAAACCTTGATTTCTCCTACCAGCCACCTGATTAACTTGACTCAGAGTCGAGAAAACGGGTTTCTTTAAGAAACCCGTTTTCTCGATCCTATAGTCACATATTTCTTAACATAAAATTTGACAAAAAGAGAAAAGTATTAATTCCAGCAATTCTTTATAATTCTCTAGATGACTGGGAAAACCCGAACCCTAGAGTGATAGAGAAAAGAATTGAGGAATTCAAAAGGCGAACTCGGAGTGAATTGATGAAGTGCGATCGCTTTTCTGATCGGGTGCGATCGCCGATCTTGTAGGTTGGGTTGAGGCACGAAACCCAACATGATCAACTATTAATTTATTTGGTTGGTGTTGGGTTGCACTTTGTTTAACTACATTTTGGCAATAAAGAGGCGATTAGGGTTGATAAACGGCGAACGCTAATCTTGTAAGCTTTAAAAAGTGCTATATAAAAAACTAAACAAACTATAATTAAAATTACTGCAAAAATTTAGAGAGTAAAGAAGGAAATATGACAGAAATAGTTTTTTTAGTGGAAGATGCACCGGAAGGGGGATATACAGCAAGGGCATTAGGCGAGTCTATTTTTACCGAAGCCGATGATTTACAATCTTTACGAGAAATGGTAAAAGATGCCGTTAATTGTCATTATGATGATAGGGAAAATCGCCCTAAAATTATTCGTTTACATATTGTTAGGGATGAGGTATTTGCGGTATGAAGCTACCCAGAGATTTATCCAGTGATGACTTAATCAAAAAATTGTCTGAGTTAGGTTATGAAGTGAGTCGTCAAACGGGTAGCCATATTAGACTAACTACTTCTGAAAATGGTACACATCAGATTACTATTCCTGCTCATAATCCTGTCAAAATAGGCACTTTAAATAATATTTTGCGTGATGTCGCTCTACATTTTAATTTAACTAAAGATGAACTATTGAAAAGACTGTTTTAAAATGGCGATAACCTTTAGATTGAGTGCGATCCAAGATGATCAATTATTAATTTATTTGGTTGGTGTTGGGTTGCACTTTGTTTAACTACATTTTGGCAATAAAGAGGCGAACGCTTTTATTTTAATAATCTTTCCTATTTTTCATGACTTCCTATCCACCCCCAAATATAATCTTCACCATCTTTAAAAGCTAAAGATCTATAATTAATACCAAATCTTGCCGATCAAAATTCTCCAACTTTTTTAAAAGACAAAGAAGGATGGTTTAAGTCACTTTTTAAAAGCTCAAAATTCCTTCTTGCTAAAATTTGATTTGTTTTTCCCATTGTTGATCGTCTAACTTATTGATCCAATTTCTTAAATACAAAAATTCATCAGAAGTAAGGCTTTCAATTTCCGATTGAGTTAATTATAACTTTGTCATCTTACTATCTTTCCACAACAATAGTTCAAATTTGAGTTTTATATTATCATTTTTTCCGTAAAAATGGGGAACAGATATACCCGTAGATAGATTGACAAAAACTATCAAAAATGCTGGAGGTAATCTCTTAGAAAAAGTCGAATTATTTGATCGCTATCAGGGGCAGAATGTGCCGGAAAATCATTGTAGTTTGGCCTTTAGTTTAGTCTATCGTGCCAGCGATCGAACTTTAACCGATGAAGAGGTGGAACCCTTAATGACAAAAGTGCGAGAAGCTTTAGTTAAACAGTTCCAAGTTTCTTTAAGAAGTTAAATTCAGCGATCAGTTAACAGTTATCAGACATCGACCTTATGTTATCTCAAGACTAAAAGTCGGCGTTGCTGAATCAAGATATGAATAGTAATTGTGCATCGTATCGACAACGAACACTTATTAGATAGGGTTTGCGGCAAAAAGTTTTTCGTGGGGGTAGGGTGTGGGCTTCGGCCGTGAGCTTTTGCGTTCGACAAAAGCTCACGCCGAGGTCCGAACGGTCTTCACCCCGACATTTGAGATAAAAAAGAGAAAATCTGATGATTACTATAGGCAAAGCGGAGGAAAGAGGCGACGCTAACTATGGTTGGTTAGATACCTATCATACTTTTTCTTTTGCCCAATATTATGATCCCCAACAGATTAATTTTAGAGGGTGTTTGCAAATTTGAAAAGGACTAATCTAAACAAACGATAAAGGGCGCAAACCTTACGCCCTTTACAGAATGGTCTTAAACAGATTCCTCTAGCAAAATTGTCTGTTTACCCGACGTTAATAATAACTGGGTTTGCTTAATTTCTCCCTTGTGGTTACGCCATTGAATGTCAACGGGTAAAGCGGTATTAGGGTCAATTTTGCCTAAACCAAAGTGTAGCACTGGACTTCTCACGCCAGAATGACCATTGCCCCCATCTACCTGCGCCACCAGCTGACTGCCCTCAGGTAGAGACACCTTAACCGCTGCCCCAATTGCGGGGATAGCCATTTTCCCCTTTTCTGAAGAGGGATTAGGGGAGAGCGCAGGGTTTAAAAGCTCTAATTCCAGAGATTGACCGATATTTGGACTATCATTGCGATAAAAATAAGAGGTTTCCCACTGATTTGCCACTACAAAGTCTAAATCCCCATCTCCATCCACATCGGCGGTGGCAATTCCTCTGGTGACAGAGGGATCATCTAAGCTTAATTGCGATGCCAAATCATAGTAACGTCCATCTTTACCCCGCACAAAAAAGGGATTATGTTGATGACCACTTAAATCGTCTCCATCTTGGAAATGAAACCAACTATTGGGGATTTTCAGGACTTGATCATTACTCATGGCTAACTCATGTAATTCTGGCCAACGATTGATGTCACCTTTACGAAATCCTGTAGCTTGCAACGCTTCTAACTCCCCATCATTATCAAAATCGCCGAATTTTGTTTCCCAACTCCAGCCACTACGAGAGACTCCCAAGGGTTCGCTTTTATCGACATAAGGGGCGATTCCTCGGGACATTTTCTCCGTTTCTCCCGTACTGGTAAAGAGAAAATGACTTTCCTCTAGGGCGTATTCCGAAGCAATATTACTCACATAGATGTCTAAGAGTCCATCATGGTTAATATCCCCGAAATCTACCCCCATTCCCTTAAAGCCATCATGGCCCAATACCTTAGAATTAGGTGTCGTTAACCCTTTTTGCCCTTCCAGTAAGGCAAATTGGAGATGTCCTCTAGTAGAACGATTATGTAAGAGGCGATCGGGTCCGAAATCATTGGCAAAATAAATCTCTGGCAATAAATCCCCGTCTAAATCGGCTGTTCCGACGGCCAATGTCCAACCATGAGCAATTTTCTCCTCAAAAGCATCTTGGACTTCTTGATAAGTCACTCCAGTGGTAGAGGCATCGGACCACAAGAAAACTCGATTTTTACCGCCATTATAAGCACGGGTCATCGAATCTTGCATTTTTTCGATTTTCTGGGAATTGACATCCAAAATCTCGGCATTATCTTGGAAGTAATTGCCAATGATTAAGTCTGGGTGTCCGTCCCCATCTAAATCCGAGAAGGTTGCCGCATTGGTGTACCATTTTTCCCTTTTTTGGCTGATTTGCTGCTGAAGATAACCTTGATCTTGCTTGATAAAAGCGATCGGTGTTCGTCCCCAATAATACACCAATAGATCCCTGAGTCCATCCTCATTGAGATCACTAGGAATACATCCCATCGGGGCCATGGTTTGGTCGTTATAGTCAAAATCGGTGACATTGAGGGTGAAGGGCTGATAACGATTGCCCGTACCCGGAACAGGGGAGATAATCACCTGATTGCTTTGGGTTTCTACATGACAGAGATCATTATCCCAGCCATCTCCATCGAGATCCCCCAGGGCAACTGCCGCCCCAACTGCCGAAATCCAGCCCGAATGACGGCTTAAACTGGGATTTGTCGGTCTTTCTACTTGATAGGGTTGATTTTCTAATTCGGGTAAGGGAAAACGAGTAAAGGCAAAGCGAGAAGCGATCGCATCTCTTTCGGCCATTGATAGGGCGGGGAGACGGGAAACAAAGAATAAGACTAAAATTAGCCCCAATGCCAAGATAGACTTGCTATAGCGTCGGATGAATTTTTCCAAACGATTCATGGTTTCAAAGAAGTAACTACATTCAATCTAAGCTTAAGACAGTTGAGGGGATTAGGTGCGAAAATGACTTTGGATGGCTTGTCGCCATTGTTCATAGGCAGGGATTTGGTCGTGGTAATCTAAGCCGATGAGGGTATCATCAGTGATCTTGGCTGTTTCAGTCATAGCCATTCCACACAAAATTTGACAGGCTATTTCGGTATTTTCTGTGCAGTTTTCAGCTAGTAAACGTGCTTTTGCCGCAAAAGCTGCTCCCTGGGCTAATTCGGCTCTATAAGGTTCAGCCAGCTGTTTTAAATGTTGAATTTCTTCGGGAGACACTCCCCCCGCGTAAGTGCAAGCCAAGCCGATCCCACTCCATAAATGGGGTTGAAGCAGCGGGTCGAATTTTTGGATCTGATCGGCAATTTCGGCAATATTTGCCCCTTTCACAAACCAAAGACTGCGCCCTAACCCTTGGGCAAAGACAAGACGCGCATAACCCGATAATTCTTGAGGAGACTTTCTCTCTCGGATATACTTAGGCCAGGCAAAGTATCCCTGATGAAATCCATAGCCGTCAAGGGCTAACCACCCTAATAGAGAATCTGGAAAATGTTGGGCAGAATCTGCTAATTTTTGGATATAAAAGCGCAAAGAAAAGGGAATACGGGCTAATTGCCATCCTTTCCCTACATAGGCCATGTAAATATGCTTTTTCCCCTCGTTTGCTAAAAAATGCTCAAAGCGATTGCGCTTCCTCAGGGTTAAACAATCTAGCAAAGATAAAGCCATCGCCGCCCCTTCATAAGCAAATCCTCTCAGATTGAGGGTGACACCTTCAAGAAGAGGAAACAAGTCCGCGAGAGAATGAGCCATAATTGCTGCATTATAGCCATAGATAAAAGTTTGCCCGATCGTTTCCAAATATATCTGTTTTTGAGGCTGAACAGCCAGGCCGCCGCTTTGCGGATCACAGATGAATCCACGCTGATTAAAGGTTGCCGCTTGGGGTGAAAGGAGCAACAATCGTTGTGGAAAACGATTTACCTGCCTAGGAGAAAATTTGTGATCAAAATTGACAGCAGGATGCTCGAAGGGTGTGCCTGAGAAATTAGATGCCATTGTTAAAAAAAGTTGACAAAGTTGACAAAGTTGACAACCCTTGATGGGAGGTCTAAGATATGACCTCATGTTACCTTAAACAAAGTTTATTTGATGAATCCTTATCCCTGTTAACAACAATGGCTAACTTTCGCCTTCAAAATTCCCATTCTTTAAAATATTGGTTTTGGGGTCTTTTAGGAGCTTTTATGGGATTTAGCCTGGGAACAACCGTTATTATCTTCTATTTTAGACCAGAATCATCCTTGAAAGCTTCCCAGTTATCGATTTCCCCGACGGTTTCTCCTGATACTCCCGAAGCTGTTGCCGCCCTTGGTTATCTTGAACCCCAAGGTGGAATTACTCAAATATCAGCTACTGCCTTTTTGGAAGGAAGTAGAGTAGATAAAATACTGGTAAAACAGGGAGAAACAGTTGAAAAAGGCGAAATAATGGCTATTTTAGATAATAATGCCCGTTTGCGAGCAGCCCTGAAACAAGCTCAAGCAAATCTGGGTTTAGCAGTATCTAAACTCGAAAAAGTGAGAGAAGGGGCAAAAAAAGGCGAAATTATGGCTCAAGATTCCCGTAGGCGTCAAAGCAAAGCGGAATTAGAGGGACAAATAATGAGGCAAAAAGCAGCGATCTCTAGTTTGGAATCGGAACTTGAAGGGGAAAAACTAGGACAAAAAGCTACCGTTGAAAGAATTAAAGCAGAATTGAATAATGCTCTCACAGATTGTCAACGTTATCAATCTTTATACCGTAATGGTGCGGTTTCTCAAGGGGAAAAAGAGCGATTTTGTTTAGAGGCGACAACTACACAAAAAAGACTCCAAGAAGCTGAGGCTAACTTGCAACGCATTACAACTACCTTAGAACAAAAAATTCAGGAAGCCAGAGCCAATCTACAACGAACTCTTAATACTTTAGAACAACAAATTCAAGAAAACCAAGCTATGTTAAGTGCAGTTACGGAAATTCGTCCTGTTGATCTTCAAATTGCTCAAGATGAAGTAATGACAGCTAAGGCTAATGTAGAACGCGCTCAGGCGGAATTAGAATTATCCTATGTGCGTGCGCCCCATGCAGGAAGAATTTTAAAAATTCATACTTTTCCCGGAGAATTAGTGAAAAATGAAGGAATTTTAGATTTGGGAAACATTCAAAAAATGTATGTGACAGCAGAAGTGTATGAAACCGATATTAGTCGAGTTAAATTAGGTCAATCTGTAACGATAAAAACTGATAAAATGCTCGGAGATTTAGAGGGAACCGTGGAAGAAATAGGTTGGAAAGTGGGACGACAAGATGTTTTAGGAACCGATCCTGTTGTCGATACAGATGCTAGAGTTGTCGAGGTAAAAGTTAGCTTAGATCATCGCTCTAGTGCTAAAGTTAATCGGTTAACTAACTTAAAGGTTAATGTGATCATTCACCCTAACTAAATAACTCATTCAGAAGATGAATATTCCCACTGCTTGGTTACAATTAGCTCATAAAAAAACTCGTTTAATTGTTGCACTGTCTGGTATTATTTTTTCCACTGTGATTATTTTTATGCAGTTGGGAATTCGAGATGCTTTATTTGAGAGTGCTGTTCATTTACATAATAGTTTGGAAGGTGATGCTTTCCTGATTAGTCCTCGTTCTACATCCTTAATTGCCATGGAAAGTTTTAGTGAGCGAAGACTATTACAAGTCTTATCCTTTAATGAAGTGGAATTAGTCAGTCCAATCTATGTAGGCTATGCTCAATGGAAAAATCCCGATACAAAAAACTATTGGCGTAATATTTTTGTAATTGGAATTGACTTAAGATATCAAGCATTTAAGGCTGTGGGAATCAAAGAAAATTGGCAAAAATTAAAGATAAAATATACCACCTTATTTGACCAAAATTCTCGGAGGGAGTTTGGAAATATTGCTGAAGATTTCCAGAAGGGTAAAACTATTATTACTGAGGTGGGAAATTCTGGTAATAATCGAAAAATAGAAGTGGTTGGTCTCTTTGAATTAGGGACATCTTTTGGTTCAGATGGTAACTTATTAATGAGCTACTCTAACTTTTTAAGAATATTTCAGAATCGTTCATCTCGGTTCATTGATATTGGCTTAATTAAGTTTCAACCAGATATTGATCGGCAATCCTTACTCAAAAAGTTAAAGAAATATTTGCCGAAAGATGTCAAAATATTAAGCAAGCAAGAGTTTATTAACTTTGAAAAAAATTATTGGGCAACCAGTACAGCTATTGGTTTTATTTTTAATTTGGGGGTATTTTTAGGATTAGTGGTCGGGATTGTGGTTGTTTATCAAATTCTTTATACCAATGTTGCAGAACACTTAGCAGAATATGCAACTCTAAAAGCAATGGGATATCACAATCGTTATCTTCTGTGGCTCGTCTTTCAGCAAGCTCTGATTATTGCAGTATTGGGTTATATTCCTGGCTTTTTATTAGGGATGATTCAGTATTATTTTACCCAAAAATACACCTTACTTCCCATTGAAATGACCCCTACTAGAGCAATATTCGTCTTTGGCTTAACCTTGCTCATGTCCTTGATTGCTGGAGCCACGGCTATTAATAAGCTCCAATACGCCGATCCTGCCGATATTTTTTAGAGTATGTTTGAAAAGGGTTAGGGGTAGCGTAGTCATCTAGGCAAGCCGCCTCAACAAGAGTCGGCTCATACCGGGATAAATGAAAGCGGCGGAAGTTTCGGGTTAAGCTCATTTAAACCACTAATTGGCTATAACCAGTTTAGGAGAGTCATTTTTTATCGGTTATTTTTATCTCACATTCCTCGGGTTATCCTTTAGATTGGGATCTGATATTTCTCTAAAGCTAATTGCAGTTGAGCGGGAATTGGAGTGGGTCTGGTTTCACTATCCTCTCGTCGCATACAGGCCGTTTGTTGTTCTCCTTTTGCCACTAATTCTTCACCTTCATCAGTCACTCGCCAATATTCAAATAACATGGTAATTCGGTTTTGTTTAATCTCTCCTAAACGCATCCGAATAATAACATGATCAAAGGCAAATAATTCGGACAGATACTCACAGGATACTCGAACCGTTACTAAAGCCAATCCTTGGGATAATTCTGTGATAATATCTGGGGCATTATCTTTGAGAAACATTTCTCGACAACGACCTTGCCATTGCACATAATTGGCATAATAAACATTACCGACTAAATTGGTTTCTTGAAAACTGACAATGTGATGATATTCGTAGGCTTTCATCATGATTATTTAGCGATTTTTCGAGATTAACAACGGTTTTAAAAGAACGCTATTGACAATTGACCAATTTTGTCAGCTGCTTGTCCTCTTATTTGGTCGATTGTTGCTTAACAACTGCGATGGCAAATTCTACTCAAATATGTCTAAACCGCGCTCTGGGTAGGCAACCCATATAAAGTTCATTTTGTCAAGGATTGTTAAGATGCGCTTACCCTGAGGGGCATAAAGTAGGAATTTTAAGATGATCATAGGTTATCCTGATAATGGTAAACTAAACACAAGTTTTTTATTTTCTGATTATACCTCATGAATCAACCGTTAACTCGTTTTTCTCAAGAATGGTGGTCTGCCTATCAAACGACATGGAACGAACAAGAAAACTTAGGTAAAAAGTTCACTAAATTGGGAAAAGTAATTCTTTGGTTTAGTGATCATCAGGGGGTTTCTGTTTGTTCAGAATGGGATGATCAGGGTCAGATTGTTAGTTTAGAACTGATTGAAGAAATGGATGAATCTTTACCGATTTTTTCAGCAACTAGAGAAAATTGGGAACGATTTGTTAATCAAGAAATTGGTGCAGTTAAAGCGGTAATGACAGGGTTAATTGATTATCGAGGATCGATGACGATTATTGTTAAATATGGTCGTCACTTTGATTGTCTAGCAGAAGTAGCTCAAAAAGTCAATTAGTTATTTTACCTCCTAATTTCTCAGTAGTGCATTAAATCCTTCTTGTTGAAAATGGCGATCAAAAGTTAAAACATCGGAGATATTTTGTTGTCTCATAATCAACATCGAAGCACAATCTGTTAAGCTATAGCTTTTATCTCGTCTTTGGCGATAAAATAGCAATGCTTCGGTAAATAACTGAGAGGTTTGAGGGATAATTTCTACTGATGAGTCTTGGTGTAATTTATCTACAATATCTAGGGCAGCATCCCTTAAATACCCACCCCTTCCAGATAAGGCATTGAGTAATTCAGTTAACACCATTTCGCTAGTAACAGATAGAAATATATCTAATTCGTCGGTAATAGCTACAGAAGATTGATGTAAACTATCACGAGTGTCAACCAGTGCTTGAAGATAAGCAGTATCTAAAAAAATCTTTCTCATTCGTCTTCGTAATCCTCGTCTCTGGGTGCGCCATACATATAATGTTCAAAATTGCGAGCAAAATCTTTAGGTAATTTGTTCCACTCTTCAATGGGAACTTTTTCACCAATTTCCACAATGGCTTTCCAAAAGGGTTTGTGGTTAGCGGTTTCTAAGGAAGAAGTATCACTATTTTCGCAGGGGATAGGAGTAGGGTTAGAATTGTCCATTGTTTTTGAAAGATTAGGATATTATTTATTATATAGCAATTAGGTGGGAAAGGCATGGCTGAGGTGACAGCTAATTACGACAAAACATGGAAAGAAGCGATTAGCACTTATTTGGCAGAGTTCTTAAACTTCTTTTATCCCAATATTTATCAAGAAATTGACTGGAATCAAACCCCTATTTCCCTTGATAAAGAATTAGAACAAATTACGGCAGCTGCGGAAACTGAGCAACGCTATGCTGATAAATTATTGAAAGTTTGGTTATTAGATAATCAGGAAATCTGGCTTTTAATTCATATTGAAGTCCAAAGTCAATATGATCTAAAATTCCCTCAACGAATGTTTATTTATAATTATCGAGCCTTTGATTTGTACCATAAACCTGTTATTAGTTTAGCTATTTTAGGGGATGAAAGTAGGTCTTGGCGACCTGATTTTTATCAATATGGGTTAGGGGGAAGTCAAGTGAAAGTCGATTTTTTAATGGTCAAATTATTGGATTATCAATGGGAAGACTTAGAACAAAGTGAGAATATTTGGGCTATAATAGTCATGGCACACCTAAAAACTAAGGCTACGACTAATAATCTCAGGGAGCGTGAACAATGGAAGTGGAACTTAGTCAGAGGTTTATATCAAAGGGGATTAACCAAGTTTGAGATTATCAATCTAGGGAAATTCATTGATAAAATGATGACCTTACCCCCGCAACTTCAACTTAACTTTAAAACAAAACTCAGTCAATACGAGGAGGAAAACAAAATGCCTTTTTTAAGTACCATAGAAGAAATGGCTCTCGAAGAAGGAGCTAAATTAACTAGCCAAAAGTATATTATTTTAGCTTTACAAAGTCGTTTTGGGGAGATTCCTAATTCCCTGATTGAAACGATTAACCAAATTGAGGATGTGTCTGTCTTAGAGAGTCTTTTTGTCCCCAGTATTACTATTAATTCATTGGAGGATTTTCAACATTTAGTTAATGACTCTTTATCTTAATTAATATGAGAAGGAGCGTAATCATGCCTTTTTTAAGTACCATAGAAGAAATGGCTCTCGAAGAAGGAGCTAAATCAGGAGCTAAATTAACTAACCAAAAACATATCATTTTAGCTTTACAAAGTCGTTTTGGGGAGATTCCTAATTCCCTGATTGAAACGATTAACCAAATTGAGGATGTGTCTGTCTTAGAGAGTCTTTTTGTCCCCAGTATTACTATTAATTCATTGGGGGAATTTCAACAGCTAGTTAATGACTCTTTATCATAATATGAGAAGGAGAGCAATCATGCTTTTTTTAAGAACTAGAGACAACTTTTCAGCACAATTAACTAGAAGAATAGGGTAAATACTCATTTACCCCCATTTTCTTAATACTTTCTTTAACTTTGGCTGAAATTTAAACTAATCTCCCCTCATTCATAGGTGGAAAACGATGATAATACATGGCAATCATCATGGGAATTAGAACCATTAAGTTATAGAAAAGATGCAGTTCTAACCGAGGAAACCAAATTTGTCCAATACTAATAGGAACGCGAGAATCCCATAAGTTTTGACCAATAATTGCCTGTCCTAAGAGTAAAGCGTGTTCAAAATGATGATAGAATTGTAATCCTAAAGCCAAATCCCACCAAAGACGAGCTTTTCCATGAAAAGAAGGACGAAAAATAGCTAACCCTAATAACATAAAAAGAGCGTGTCCATAGTGTAGCCATTCCGAGCGCATTAACCAAGGTTTCCAGAGTCCTAATAACCCTAAACATTCTGGTCTCGGCCATCCTAAACCCCACAATTGATAAGCTTGAATAATATGTTCTGAGATGTGGGCAATAGTCACTATCATAAAGATTTGCATCCCCAATTTATGCCAGCGTCCATTCATCGCATAAACGAAAGAACGGATGATATTTGAAATCAGTTGAATAGGGTTTCTTTGGTTGGGAATTTGTCGAACTGTAGTCATGATTTGGTTCTCCTGTGGTTTAAAAAAGGGTAAAACTGGATAATTTTTATCAGAAAACCTTTAATGGTTCTGTCTGAAGTAAGTCCGATTTTTTCTGAACTGTTTGGACAAATATTGCCAAGATGAAAGCTGTCTTGATTTCTCGGAAAGAAACAGGTAAAGTGATGATTAAATCCTTTCCTGAAGATAACCACAAAATAGGGGATAAAGGGGTTAATTGTTGAGAGAAAGATGATAAAGTTAACGGGATATCGAGACTCAAACCCGCTTTCTTAATACTTTCTTTAGCAGACCAAATGCGAGTCGCTGCCATATTAAAATCCTCATGATTCTCTTGACTAATTACCTCCGCTAAATTAAAGGAATTTTCCCCCAATAAATCGCGCCACATCTGCACATCACGGGGGATAATCGGTTCCAGATCGCATCCTGACGCACCCTTAAGCACAAGGGTTAAATCTTCGGCATGAGATACCGAAACCGCCTCGTTATCGCTTAATTCGGGCTTGCCATCCCCCCGACGCTGAATTACACTAGGGGATGAGGTTAACATCCCTAAACTGCGATCGCTTCTGACTCGTCTTTCTACCGTTGCATCCCGATCGAGAATTAAAGTTAAATCGACATTAGGCATCATCTCCTTGATCTTTCGTTCTAAATAACAGGGTAAAAGGGCTGGAATCCAGGGATCTTGAGGATTTCTGTGTTTAATCACCTTTAATTCCAATCCTTGCCACACTTCTAAGAGATTGCCATCGTCATCCAATACCTCAAGATCATAGACAAAGGTATCTCCTTGATGCAGTCTTTCTTTGGCTGAAACAAACTGATTTTCGCCTAAATTGACAGAATATACCGTTAAGCGTTCTATGCCAGTGGGTAGAATAGTGGCATGGGGAACACAAGCTTGTAAAGCATGGATAACGGCATCTCTTGCCCCTGCATCGCCTAAAATCAGGGATTGAGGTAAATAACGACTAAACCAAGCAGTTTTTTGCTCAATCTTAATTTCTGCAATACATTCGGTTGCTTTGAGATGAGAATAACCCTTAATTCGTTGAAATCTTGCTTTATGGAACAGTAAATGACCATATAAGTCCGTATCTGGATTAATTTGAGGGTTATTTTTTCCTTCTTTAAGGGGGACAGGGGGAATCAATGGGCGACAGTCTGGCACCCCCACAGAAGAATGGCTGATGATGGCTTCAAAATGATCGATACTAAACCCTGTATTGGCACAGCGAATAACGGCTTTAACCTTTCCAGAATCGGTGATTAAGGTAGCAATTTGTATCTTTAAGGGTTGATCGGCAGAAACCACGATCGGACGGTTAAATTTAACCGATTCAAACGTTAATCCTCCAGTTTCCCCCTTGTTAAGGGGGACGGAAGGGGTATCTTGGTTTTCCCCCTTGTTAAGAGTTTGATCCTCCTTCCTTGCTAAGGTGGGGAGTAATGCAGTGGCCACTTGTGCGATCGCTTCTAACCCCAGGACACCGGGGAAAATGTATTCTCCTTGATAAACATGATCTTGTAAATAAGGATCATTGTCTAAGGATAATTCTGCTTCAGTAATCAGTTCAATTCCCGTGTAATGAACTTTCTTTGTCTCTAAAAAGCGTAAAAAAGACAATTCTTGCGGTTTTAAGCTTAAAGTCGGCGGTTCACCAAAACGCCCGGCGATGATGACAGAGGCAGTGGGTAGGGATTGATTTAAAAGTAAATGTAAGTATTTAATGCCAATATCGGGAGAAATAGGGGTAATACCTTCATTTCTTAGCTTTTCAACTGTTCCTAAACGTTCTCCCATGCCAATACCGGACCAAACCGACCATTCTAGGTTTAAACAGCGACAATTAGGGTATTTTCGACTAAATTCCCCTACAATATCCCCTAACCATTCATTGGCTAACCCATAGTCTGCTTCTCCTTTCAATCCAGTCTCGGCAATAATTGAACCGAAGCTGATTAAATAGTTGAGAGAATCGGGGTTAATTTCCGTTAAGATATGTTGCAAACCCTTGACTTTTGGGGCTAAAGTTGCTAGGAAATCTTCTGGTTCGAGATGTTGAATTAATTTCGGTGTATTAACCCCCGCACCGTGTAAAATTCCCGTAATTTCTCCTAAATTTGTCTTAATTTCGGCGATAGTTTGCTGAACTGACTCAGCATCACTGACATCACAAGAATAATAATGGACTTGGATGTTTGCAGACTTCATTCTTGCTAAATTTTCGGCTAATTCTCGGTTATCTTCAGGTTGAGAACGTCCTAAAATCGCTAAGGTGGCTTTATTTTCTTTAGCTAAGGATAAGGCACATTCTGAGGCAATACCTCTCCCTCCCCCCGTCACCAAAAGAAGTTCCTTGATTTTGCTTTTATTTGAACTTTTTAGGGCTTTTTTCTGCTTAGGGTTATCGGTATCTTTTTCTAACCCTAACAAGTTTAATTGACGAAGAAACCGTTTTCCGTTTTCATCATAATAAACTTCTGTATAGCTATCAGTTGCAGTGATTTCTGAGAGAATGATATTAACTGCATTGGGATGATGAAAAGGAATATCAATGACACAGGTAGGAATTTGACGATTTTCTAGATAAAAAGTTCTCGCAAAGGACGCATATCCTCCACCTTGTTGAATCAAAATCAAGGGTTTTTTCTCTTTTATAGATAATTTTGCTCCTTTTAAAAGCAAATCAATTTCTGATTCATCAGGATGGGGTTTTAAACAAATAATGATCCCTTTTTCCTGCTCATGCTTTAAGGTGGGTTGTAAAACAGATAAGTTAGGCAATAAAGGATGATCGGCATGGGCGATAATATGCCAATTTCCCGCTTTTTCTCGATTTATTTGCTTTTTATCTGATTTAATTAACGGTTTTTCGATTAATTCAACCGTAAACGCACGCACCCAATTATCAACACCCATAGGGATTGATTCTTGAGGAATTTGAGGATTATTTTTGCCTAATTCTTCTAAAGCTGCTGCTAGATCCTGAATAGTTGCATTGGCATAATCTGTCGGTGAATGGGGAGGAGATAAGTCTAACTGACGCGCTGCTTCGATCACTAATTGACTGACACTGATAGAATTAAGGTGCAGATCCGCCAACAAGCGATGATGATTTTCAATGGTTTCTAGGGGTAATTCTGTTTTTTGTGCGACTAATTGACGAATAACTTCAATTTTTGAGGTTTCAGGTTTGAGGTTTTGGCTATGATTAGGCAATAAAAGAGCAATATTCTCTACTTTTGCCTGTTGACTTTTGCCCTTTACCTTGATCTCACATGGATTGGCAATAAAATGGGGTTGATAGTCTAAATTAAAGGGACGACTAAATCTATCTTCAAATAACCCTTGATAGTTAACCTTGACACCATTAACAAACATCACTGCAACCGTTTTCAATAACCCTTGTAAAGACTCACTGCTGCTATCGAGAGAAATTACGGGAATATCCGTTATATCTGCCACTAAACGGCTTAATATCGAACCGGAACCCACTTCAATGAATAAATCAACCTCTTTCTCTGCTGACTTGACTGCATCGATGAAGCGCACCGGTGAGGTGATTTGTTCTAACAAAAGCGAGCGCCAGTCGGTATTTAATGGCAATTTTTCGCCCGTTACGGTAGAAATAACCGTTTTTTCCAGGGAATTTAAGGGATAAGTTTGTAAATAATCTTCTAAGGGTTGCACAGCCCGGGCCACTAGGGGAGAATGGAAAGCGTGGGAGACAGGCAAATAAACGGTTTTAATACCTTTATTTTGGGCTTTTTCAACAACATCTTTAATCCCTAATGCCTCTCCTGAGATTATTGTCTGATAGGGTGAATTTAATCCCGCAATCTCAACGATACGTCCATTTAATAAACTTTTAACCGTTTCTGCATCGGCGTTAATGCTGGCCATTCTACCTGTTGGGTGGCCCAGTTGTGCCATTGCTTGACCGCGAATTTTAGCTAGATTAATTAATTGAGTCTTATCATAGGCATTTGCCCAAAATAAAGCGCATAATTCCCCTAAACTGTGTCCTATGGCTAAATCTGCTTTAATATTTAAGTTTTCTAAGAGTTGTAACCCCCCTAGGCAAGCCGTAATGATCGCCGGTTGAGCAATATTCGTCACCGTGTTATCCTTACCCTTGGCTAACTGAGCCTTGTTATATAATTGTTTAATCACAGGAAAACGTCTTTCCCAGAGTCCCCCATGAAGATAAACTGGTGCGGATTGCCCCGGAAAGAGAAAACCTATTTTATTGACCTGTTTTTCGTGATTGGTAAAGATATTATCTAAATTTTGACCGGGGGGGATCAACGAGTGCAAGCCTTGGGCCCCTACAAGGTGATTGGTTAAGCTATCGGGGGAAGATGCAATAATGGCCAGACGATAGGGTAAATGAGGATTGACCTTTTTCGCTAATTCAACGGCAAGATCCGTCATTTCTGACTGGGATATGCGAGGAACAATATTTAATAACCGATTAACCTGTGCTTGTAAGTCTTCTTGACTATTTGCACTCAATAGGAATAACTCCGCATCTTGGGGAGAATGGATTAATTTTTGTTCCTGTGGCGTTAAAGTGTGACGACGAATCTGACTTAATCCCTCTATGATAATATGACTATTAATGCCCCCAAAACCCATGGCACTCACTCCTGCCCGTAAAGGTAAGGAATTTGGCCAGATTTGCCCCTCTTTTAATACCTGTAATCTTGCCTTGTCTTCGGTTAACCGAGCCTGAGGGCGATCGCATCCCGTCACTGGTGGTAAAATTTGACGATGAACCGCCATAGTCGCCTTAATTAACCCTGCTATCCCTGCCGCCGCCTTAGTATGGCCAATATTCGCTTTAATTGAACCAATAACGGCTTTATTTACCGTATCTGGATGAATACGAGATAAGACTTCTAATTCGGTTCCATCACCCACCGCCGTTCCCGTACCATGGCCTTCAAAATAAGCTATAGTATCCCCCGTAAATTCAGCCCGTTTATAGGCGCGATTTAAAGCCAATAACTGTCCTTCCACTTCTGGGCGAGTAATTCCCCCTTTGCCATCGGAAGAAATCCCCCAACCCTGAATAACAGCATAAATCCGTTTATTTTGGGCTAGGGCATCCTCATGACGCATTAACACCAGAAAACCGCATCCTTCCCCCGGAATAAACCCATTAGACCCTTGATCATACACTTTCATCTCCCCAGAGGCTAAGGCCCCCGTTTTGGCAAAACCCACCAACTCAAAAGGGTCCATACTAATATCCACACCCCCGACTAAAGCGATATCTAAATCTTCAGCGACTAAAGCCGAACAACCATTCGCTACTGCCAGTAAAGAGGAACTACAAGCCCCATCGACGATATATCCGCCCCCTTTTAAGTCAAAATAATTACAAATTCTCCCCGCTATCGTATTCGCGAGATTTCCCGCTAAAGATTCCTCTCCAATCGGTTCAAAGGGTTCTTTAAAGCGATTTTCTAATTCATTTAAGAAAATTTGCCGTTCTTTGTCCGATAATCCTTGTTTTAATAATTGTTCTTCTACCCTATGACGCACATAGGGCCAACGCAATCTTAGGGTATTAGCCCGCGATAACTCGCCTGTGAGGGTATTTCCCAGTAAAACCCCAGTTGTTTCTTTATTTAACCCCTTTCCGTCGGGAAATCCGGCATCATTCAACGCCTGAGACGCAATATCTAACGCTAACCAGTGGGTTAAATCGGCCGAACGAAAGGTACTCCCCACCACTTTATAAGCAATGCGATCGAATTCATAGCCCTCAATAACGGCAGCTTGAGTCGAATAAATAACATCGGGGGCGCTTTTATCGGGAGAATAGTAGTCACTTAACGATAATCGCTCTGAGGGAAAGCGACGAAATGCGCGACGCTGAGACAGGACATTTTCCCATAATTCCTGTGGAGAATCGGCATCAGGATAAAGACAAGCCATGCCAACAATAGCAATTTGAGGAGAAGCTTTCATAGTCAGTGACCAGGAGAATGTTACTGTAGGGAGTGCCAGAAACTTGCACCCACGAGTTTTTTGCTAGTACAAGCCTACTGCTTGTTAAGGAGTTGATAAAATGCCGGAAGCCTGTACTAGGGGTAATTTTGCTTTTAAGGGTTCAACCGCTAATATCAACCCTCTGAAACAACACACCAGTGTCAATCCGAAAAACATCCCAAAAACAAGATGAAAGGACATCAAAATGCCATAAGCAACGGCTACAGATGCCCCGAAAATTATCTGCTCACGGGGGTTAATCGGTGTTGTTCCCGGATCCGTTACCATATAGAAAGTAAAGAGGACAAAAGCCACCCCTGTCATGGGTAATAGGGCGGGGATTAACGGTGTCTGAAAGATAGCACTTCTAAGGATTGCTTGTAAGATAAAAGCCCCTAACCATCCCGCAATTAAAGGCAGTTTACGAGTAAAACGGGCATTTAAAAACGTTCCCGTACAAACAATTAAGACGGGTAAAATCCAATCTGCCCAACCGCTTAAATTCTCGGTAAACTGATAGGGGGGCGCGATGCCAATCCAAGGAAATAAGAGTAAGGTAACGCTAATACCAAAATTAGAAGGATTGAGAAAATGACGGGTTTTATCTGCCACTTGTAACCGAAAAATTGCTTTAGATCCGATAGCCACCGCTACTGCAAACATAATCGGAAATAAACGCTCATTAGCATAGAGTAACATAGCGATCGCTAATGAGGTAATATGGGCAGAAAGCAGAAAATCGACAAACTGACCGATACTTCCTAAATATCTAGGTTTAAAGCCATTTACCCCAGCATCAACGCTTTCTAATAATAATTCTACGCTGTAACCTGTTGCTAAAGCCACCAGAGGTTGCGCCCAAGATTGTTCAAATCCGAGGACAGTATGACCTAAAATATTGAGAAAGGTAATCGCTATGGCAAAGCGTCGTAATCCTGCTAAACGGTTGGGTTGATAGGAAACCGTAGAACGATCTACTGAAGAGCTAAAATAGGGAAGATTAAATAATTGAGTGGTCGTCATGGTTATTGTTGAAGATGAGTTAAAGGAAATTATCTTTCCCAAAAGTGATTTACTGAGTGATGAACCCCCTATAGAAACAGAGTTACATCTGCGTCAATTGATGCTTTTGATCCAATCACTAGAGTTATTATGGAAAGACCGCCAAGATTTCTATGCTTTTGGTAATCTGACTATTTATTACAGCCCTAATCAACGAAAATCAGAATATTTTAGGGGTCCTGATTTTTTTGTGGTTTTGGGAGTAGCAAGAAAACCGCGTAAAAGTTGGTTAGTGTGGGAAGAAGAGGGGAAATATCCCCATGTCATCATCGAGATTTTGTCTGATTTAACGGCAGAAACTGATCGAGGTCTCAAGAAAGAAATTTATCAGGAAACTTTCCGGACTCCTAACTATTTTTGGTTTGATCCCAATAGTTTAGAATTTAAGGGTTTTCAGTTGATGGTAGGAAAATACGAAGAAATTGCAGCGAATGAACAGGGCTGGTTATGGAGTCAACAGTTAGAATTTTTTTAGGGGTTCATGACAGCCAATTACGCTTTTTTACCCCTGAAGGTAAACTTGTTCCCACCCCTGAAGAAGTGGCAGAAAAGATGGCTCAGAAGTTACAAGATTTAGGGATAGATTGGCGAGATTTGGCTTAAGTTTGCCCTGAAATCTCGCTCAAGCAAGCTGAACTGCAACTTATGAAGTAATCTGCCCAAATGCTACAGTTAGGCGTTTTTACCGCGATAATAAACAAAAATCGAGCTATATTTGCCAGTTCTCGACATGATTTGCTATACTCCAACAAGTAACTACATTCTTCCTCAGCCCCCAATGGGGGGCTTTTTTTTGGTAAAAAAGAAGCGATCGAAGGCTTATTTTGGCTCTTTTTTGCCTTTAAATCCGACTATTGAGCTTAAACCTACCGCAATTAAGCCTAATATGGATGAGGGTTCGGGAGTCTTATGAGCTGTTTGAAAATAATGTGCTTCACCTGGTTGTATATGAGGAGGGAGAATAGCCTTCTGACCAGTTAATGGATCAATCCCTGCATAAAAGCCACCAGACGGCACATCA
Source organism: Microcystis wesenbergii FACHB-1317 (assembly GCF_014696875.1). Lineage (GTDB taxonomy): Bacteria > Cyanobacteriota > Cyanobacteriia > Cyanobacteriales > Microcystaceae > Microcystis > Microcystis wesenbergii_A. Next base: position 24,881 of record NZ_JACJQV010000111.1, read on the forward strand.
TCAGTATGTGGATCCAGTGGGCCGGGTTTGACTGACCAAACACCCGTCCAAGGGTCAAAACTAATCGGGTGAGTTTGCATTATTACATCATTATCATTATTAATGTTAGTAAAAGTCACCATCACGTCAAATTGTAGGTTAGGAATGAAAATTTCGCCCCCCATATCAGTTGTACGAGTGATTGTAACAGGAACAAATAGGTTTGCTGGTTTGCCTAACAAATCACCACTAACAATATCAACATCATATTGATTAGCGTTAATAGTGACTGGTGTGCGACTCTTAAAAGATAAACCAGCCATTTGAACCTTCACAGCATTAGGCCCTTCTTCACAGGTTGTAGGATTAAGAGCAGGATCAAGGAGCGTACAAGTACCTATACGTCGAAGTTTAGTATCAATATTTGTCCCTGGTACAAAAACATTGCGCTCAAACTCAATTCTTACTTCTTGTTGACCAACTCCTGGTATATCTACTTTTTTTGTATAAAAAGATACTGGAAAGTCAACAGTTGTAAACAAATCCCACCCGTCTTCAATAACAACGGTAGCTGCTTGTAACGGCTTACTACTAACAACAAGAAGACCGATTCCCAAACCTACAGCCCCAATGAGACCCGTAGTGACGGGTTTTAACCGAGTATTAATCATTTGACTGAAACTCCTTCGAGTAACTACATTCTTTCCCGAATTGTACAACAAGAATTTTTCCTGTCAAGTCATCCGAAAGGAAGAGAATCAAGAACATCAGTAATCTATAATCAGGATAATTTATTAATTTTTATTACACGATTTACCCGGGTAAGCACATCTCAAACGCTGTTGATAATTGGCTAATTTTTTTATCCGCTTGCTGTGTGGGCATTTCAAAGGATAGCAGTCAATCAGAATAGTTAATAACTTGACCTATTTGGTCGATTTTTGCCTAACAATTGAGAGGGCAAATTCTACCCAAATATACCCAAATCGCCCTCTAGGTTTATTTTGTCAAGGATTGTTAAAATACGCTTACCCTGACTATCTACGCTTCCTAACACAACCCATTAGCTATCCTTATTGATCTAGCAAAAAGCCTTGAGAATATAATAGAGATAAAAAAGAGGAAAACTGATGATTACTATACGCAAAGCGGAGGAAAGAGGCCACGCTAACTATGGTTGGTTAGATACCCATCATACTTTTTCTTTTGCCCAATATTATGATCCCCAACAGATTAATTTTAGGAGTCTCAGAGTTATCAACGAGGACAAAGTCCTTGGAGGAAAAGGATTTCACACCCACGGACACCAGGATATGGAGATTTTAACCTATGTTTTGGAGGGAGAACTAGAACACCAAGACAGTCTCGGCACAGGTTCCGTGATTCGACACGGTGAAATTCAACGGATGAGCGCAGGAACAGGAATAAAACACAGTGAATTTAATCATTCTGCCACTAATCCCCTCCATCTTCTGCAAATTTGGATTATTCCCGACCAAAAAAATCTAGAACCCAGCTACGAACAAAAAGCGATCGCATTTTCTCCCCATACCTTACAGTTAATCGCCTCTCCCACCGGTGCGGGTAATGCGGTTAAAGTCCATCAAGACGTTAATCTCTACGCTGGAATTTTGCCCCTAGGCCAGTCCCTCACCCATTCCTTAGATGGAGGTCGTTATGGCTGGTTACAGGTGGCTAGAGGGCAAATAACCGTGAATGGCGTGCATTTACGAACGGGGGATGGAGCGGCAATTAGCGAGGAAACTTCTTTGGCTATTCAATCTCTAGAAGACTCGGAAATTTTGCTTTTTGACCTAGGGTAGTGGGTTTGAGTGTTAGGAACCCTAGGGGCCAAGTTTTGCCGCCAATTCCCCGGCCGACTTTCAGCCATCAATACTGTCCACCACGCTGAGAAAATCGTTATGGATTAGCTCGGCGATAAAATTCTCCGGATCGGTGATAGGAACGGTAACGCCTTGGCTGGCCACCATCTGTGCAGCCATCCGAGTCATGAAATCCTGTCTTGTTTCCGTCATTATCCCCTGACATTGTTGTAATTTTTCCACCAATTCCAGTGGGGAATCGGCCACCAGTTTATATCCCTCGCGGGTGACATAAATTGTCATCTTTCCTACCTCCTAAATGATCGGGAACGAGAATTCGGCACTACTAAACTACTTCTTTTCTCGCTATCATTATTGCCAGTTAGTTAGTCCCAGCCTCGTCCGTCTTTCCCTATTTCCATTATTTTTTCGGGCTTGTCGCCGGGTAATTATTATTATCGCTAAAATAAAAGGATAAATTTGTCAATCTTTGTAACGAAAAATCAAGAAAAACTGTTCTCACGGTATCGCCCCGAACCCTTCTGGGGAAATTTGTTACAATAAAGACAAGGGGACTCCCTGAGCCAGATCCCATCCCTAGTAAAAAATTGGCCAGGTGGAGAGCGGAAGCCAATAGTTCCGATCGGGACGGCATTTGTCAGAGTTTCCCGCTTCCTTTAGTTTTAGGGGGAAAAGCCATGAAATCTGCCACATTATTATCGCCCGATCGACCGCTGCCAGAATTTCTCCGGTCAGCTATCCAAGACCGCTTTCCGGGGAAAGTGATCGATGATCTCAGCATCCGCTACTATGAAAGCGTCGAGGATGTGGGGTACGAGTATTTTAACGATCGGGTATTGCCAGCCTGTAGCGATGAGCCTATTGTCCGCTATCTCGGCCCATTTATATCCTACGTCCGTCTAGGAGAAGCCCTGGTTTTGGATCGGCAAGATGGTCTTGTGGTTTACGAAACCGATCGAGATGTTCCCTGCACGGAAACTGGACCTTTCTGGTTGGTGACTCCTAAATCGCGCTGAAAAACCTAACCCAAGTTCAGCAGCTGAATTGGGAAAACTTAATAGTTAGGGTTGGCTGAATAAATCTAAAAACCTTGTTGGGTAAGACTTTTAGACTTTGGGTAGGTCAAAAAGTACCAGATATGGTAGTGATCAGGGGGAGAATTCAGGGACTTTTTCCCTGAAAATTAGGTAGTTTACCAGATGAAAATGGGTAAAACCCTACACCCCACCTGCCCCCCCGATGTCGGGGGGGTTGGGGGGGGCCACACCCTGCCCCCACGAAAAACTTTTTGCCGCAAACCCTAGTTAAGACTCGACGGGTGGAGTCGGTAAGCGACAAAACCCGTCGCATTTTTATAGGGCTTGCGATCGCAACCAAGCCACGGGTAAATAGAGCATTTTCTTAGGTAAAGGCACGAAGGCACGACGGGCGAAGACATCGTAATTATTTGCTTCAATTACGTCTAAAATGCCCTGATAAAGCAGTAAAGCCGCCCAAACCGGCCAACGGGAATCGGGATTAAGGGCGCGGATACCCCTTTCGGCGGAATCGTAGTAATAACGGGCCCGCTCAATTTGGAAGCGCATTAACGCCTGCCAACGGTGATCATTAACCCCTTTGAGTAAATCGTCTTCGCTGTAGTTAAAACGCTCTAAATCCTCTAAAGGTAGATAAATCCGGCCACGATGGACATCTTCCCCCACATCCCGCAAAATATTGGTTAATTGATTGGCAATACCGAGATCGATCGCTTCTTCTTGAGGGATATAGACGTTTTGATTGCGTCGCCAAGGAGCCGAGCGATCGCCATGTTCCAATCCTAAGACCGCGCTGGACATTAACCCCACCGTTCCCGCCACCCGATAGCAGTACAGTTTTAGTTCATCAAAGGTTTGATAACGACTGCGATAGAGATCCATCTGTTGCCCAGCGATCATATCCCGAAAGGGTTGGATATCCATGGGGAACTTTTCTAGAGTATCCACGAGAGCGACATCGGCATCCTCAAGGGCAACCCCAGAAAAGACAGTTTCTAGCTGTTTTTCCCATAAATCAAGGGTTTCAGGGGTAGTTAACCGGGCTTGGGGTCCATCGACCAGTTCATCGGTACGACGACACCAGACATAAATTGCCCAGATCGCTTGACGTTTTGCTTTCGGCATCAGGAGAGTACCGAGATAAAACGTTTTGGAATACTTCTCTGTAATCCGGCGACAGAGTTCGTAGGACTCCGCAAGGGAGACGAGGGGTTTGGTGGGGTGGGTCGGTTTTGGCAATTGGAGCATTCTGCTGGGGCGGAATGATTGACTTAGATTAACGGCGAACTGTGGCTAATGATATAGCATTGTCTCACTCAAGGCCATTTTCGTCATTAGTCCCTAGCCAGAGAATTAACGAGCGCTGGACACTGGTGTGGATTGGGTTTTATTCGGGTTTAGCGGTGCCGCGGGGTGATCTTTGCTGATCACTGCTGCCGCTAATTTCCCCGATAAAACGGCTCCTTCCATGCTTCCTAAATATTTTTGCATGGTATAGTCACCGGCGAGATAAAAATTCTCGATCGGAGTTTTTTGAGAAGGTCGATAAGCTTGTCGGCCGGGGGTGGCTTTATAAACCGATCGGGGAGTTTTCACCAGATGATATTTTAACAATTGACTGGGATTATCGCCAGTAAAATGTTGAGGAAAGAGTTTTTCTAATTCTTTCATCGTGGCGGCGATAATTTCTTCATCGGATTTAGTAATCCAATCCTGAGCAGGAGCGAGAACTAATTCTAACATCGAGCGATCGGGGTTAGCGTATTCTTTACAGGTGTTGCTCATGTCAGCATAAACACTGAGTAAAGGCGAACGGGAGAATAATAAATGATCGATGTCGGTTAGTTTGCGATCAAACCAAAGGTGTAAATTAATAACAGGAACTCCTTCTAATCCTTCTAATTTTTGAAAGAATTTATCTTCTTGCCAAGGTTTAGGCAGTAAAACTTTTAAGGGATCTACAGGCATCGCAGAAACATAAAGATCCGCTTCAAAAAGATAATCTTTCGCACCGTCTAAACCGCGCATTAAGAAGGCTTTAACTGTGCCATCTTCATTTAAGAGAATCTCTTTTAAGGGGGCATTTAAGCACACTTCGCCACCTCTGGCGGTGATGTAATCGACTAAAGGTTGGCAAAGTCTTTCCGTGGGTGAACCGTCGAGAAAGGCCATTTTTGAGCCGTTTTTCTCCTGTAAAAAGCGGTTTAATGCTGTTAGTAGAATCGTGGCGGAAATCTCGTTAGGATCGATAAAGTTTAGTGCTTTCGACATAGCGATAAACACTTCTTTTTCTACCCTAGGGGGGATGTTTTGTTTCTCTAACCATTCCGACCAAGAATATTTATCCATCTCCTCGACGTAACTTTGGCCTTTAACAATGGCAGGGAGTAAACCGAGTCCAAATTTAATTTTTTCCTCCCAAGTTAACATATCATTATTGCGGAGAATGGCAACAATACCGTTAATTGGGGCGGGAATATCCGGGAAGTCAAACCGCGAATAAGTCCCTGGTTTTTCCGGCTGATTGAAGATCATCGAGTGTTCTTTCCACTGTAAACGATCTTCTATGCCTAATTCTTGGAATAATTGCAGCATATTGGGATAAGCGCCAAAGAAGATATGTAAACCGGTTTCGTACCAGTCCCCATCGGCATCTTTCCAAGCGGCAATTTTTCCCCCTAATACATCGCGACGTTCCAGTACGATGGGCGTATGTCCCGCATCGACAAGGTATTTCGCACAAGATAATCCGGCTAGTCCCGCACCAGCGATCGCAACTCGCATCGTTTCTTATCTACTCTCTAATGTCTTGTCTTTATCACATTCGCTATTATACTTCACATTTCGTTACATTTTTTTTCAGATTATCGACAAGGCGGTCGGCAGGGGGCTGCTTTGTTCTCCCCACACCGCACTTCCTTGATAACTGATTACTGGTCACTGATAACTGATTACTGGTCACTGATAACTGATTACTGGTCACTGATAACTGATTACTGGTCACTGATAACTGATTACTGGTCACTGATAACTGATTACTGGTCACTGATAACTGATTACTGGTCACTGATAACTGATTACTGGTCACTGATAACTGATTACTGGTCACTGATAACTGCTTACTGGTCACTGATAACTGCTTACTGGTCACTGATAACTGATTACTGGTCACTGATAACTGATTACTGGTCACTGATAACTGATAACTGATATTGTGATATGTAATTAGCTTAATTCGCTTACCTTTTTAGTTCACGCGTACACCCTCTTCAATCGATCGCTATGACTTTTCCCACTACGTCACCTCAATTCTCTGAGATAGAGAATAATCGTGCTTGGCATAATTTAACTGGCGAACAAACCCTAGAAATACTGAGAACCAATGGGGAAACTGGCTTAATCGAGGCGGAAATTGTTAAAAGAAAGGATATTTTCGGTTTAAATGAACTAAAAGAAACGGGGGGACGTAGCCCGTTAATGATTCTCTGGGAACAGTTTACTAACATTATGTTAGTGATGCTGATTGCCGTGGCGGTGGTTTCAGCAGTTTTGGACCTGAAAAAAGGGGAATTTCCCAAAGACGCGATCGCTATTTTTACAATTGTTATTTTAAACGGTATTTTAGGATATTTACAGGAAAGTCGGGCAGAAAAGGCATTAGCAGCCCTTAAGCAGTTATCCTCGCCCAAAGTTAGAGTTATTCGTAATGGTAGCACCTTTGAAGTGACAGCCAAGGAACTTGTCCCCGGGGATATCATGTTACTAGAAGCGGGGGTACAAATTGCCGCCGATGGCAGATTATTAGAAGCACAAAACCTGCAAATCCGCGAAGCTGCCCTGACGGGGGAAGCGGAATCGGTGAATAAACAAGCACAGAAGGTTTTACCGGAAGATGCCTCTTTAGGCGATCGCATTAACCTCGTCTATCAGGGTACGGAAGTAGTACAAGGGCGGGGGAAAGTGGCGATTACCAAGACGGGAATGGATACGGAAATCGGTAAAATCGCCGCTTTATTGCAAGGAGTAGAAAGTGAACCAACTCCCCTACAGCAGCGAATGTCGCAGTTAGGTAACGTTTTAGTGAGTAGTTCCCTGGCTTTAGTGGCTGTAGTCGTGCTTGGGGGTGTAATTCGCTTTGGTTGGCAGTTTTTTGAATCATTCCTCGAAACTTCCCTCAGTATGGCTGTGGCCGTTGTTCCCGAAGGTTTACCGGCAGTGGTAACGGTGACTTTGGCAATTGGAACCCAAAGAATGGTGAGAAGACAAGCTTTAATCCGTAAATTGCCGGCAGTGGAAACTTTAGGCTCGGTAACGACGATTTGCTCCGATAAAACCGGAACTTTAACTCAAAATAAAATGGTGGTGCAGAAAGTTAATACTTCCGAGCAGACAATTACTGTCACGGGGGAAGGTTACGCGCCCATCGGTGAGTTTAGTGGTGCTAGTGAAAGTGATCCCGAACTACAGGCAATTTTAACGGCTTGTGTGCTGTGTAATGATGCACTTTTGCAGAATCAAGCTCAAGAATGGTTAATTTTAGGCGATCCCACCGAGGGAGCTTTACTGACGTTAGCGGGTAAAGGAGGACTATATCGGGAAGCATTAGCACCCAAAAGCCCTCGTTTAGGGGAATTTCCCTTTTCTTCCGAAAGAAAGAGAATGTCAGTAATCTGTGAGAATGCCCAGTTAGGTTTGGGGGATTCTGCCTATTTAATGTTTACCAAAGGCTCGCCGGAATTAATTCTCGAACGTTGTTCTCTGATCCAAGTTGGGGCGGAAAGTCAACCCTTAACACCTGAACAAAGAAGCCGTATTTTGGCACAAAATGACGAAATGGCGGGTAATGGCCTACGAGTTTTAGGTTTTTCCTATAAACCGATGACAGAAGTGCCAGAAGCGGAAAGAGAAGATAGTGAGGAACAATCCCTGGTTTGGTTGGGATTGGTGGGAATGCTCGATGCACCCCGCAAAGAAGTTAAAGAAGCGGTTGCCCTCTGTCGTCAAGCGGGAATTCGTCCGATTATGATTACCGGAGATCACCAATTAACGGCCAAGGCGATCGCCATTGAATTGGGCATTGCTGCCCCCGGGGAGCGAGTAATCACGGGGAAAGAATTAGAAAAAATGTCTCAGAATGACCTAGAGGGAGAGGTAGATGGTGTTAGCGTCTATGCTCGTGTTTCTCCCGAACATAAGCTGAGAATCGTCCAAGCTTTGCAAAAACGGGGCAAATTCGTCGCCATGACGGGGGATGGAGTCAATGATGCTCCGGCACTAAAACAAGCGGATATCGGCATCGCCATGGGGATTACGGGAACCGATGTCAGCAAAGAAGCCAGTGATATGATTTTGCTGGATGATAATTTTGCCACCATCGTCGCCGCCACCGAAGAAGGGCGCGTGGTTTACAGCAACATTCGGCGCTTTATTAAATACATTCTCGGCAGTAATATTGGCGAGGTTTTAACGATTGCGGCGGCTCCGCTGCTCGGTTTAGGCGGTGTACCCCTTTCTCCCTTGCAAATCCTCTGGATGAACCTTGTCACCGACGGTTTACCGGCTCTGGCTCTGGCAATGGAACCCGCCGAACCTAATGTGATGAAACGTCCACCTTTTAGCCCCCGGGAAAGCATTTTCGCTCGCGGTTTGGGTTGGTATATGATTCGCATCGGCATCGTCTTTGCCATTCTCACCATTATTATGATGTACTGGGCTTACCGATATACTCAAGCAACCCCCGAAATCGGAGATCCCGGACGTTGGAAAACCATGGTATTTACTACCCTCTGTTTAGCACAAATGGGTCATGCTTTGGCGGTGCGTTCCCATACCCAGTTAGCTGTGCAAATGAATCCCTTCTCTAATCCTTACATTATTGCTGCCGTGGGCTTGACAACGATCCTACAATTGTTGTTAATTTATGCTCCTCCCCTACAAAGCTTCTTCGGTACTCAATGGATTAGTGGCACAGAATTATTAATCTGTTTTGGATTTAGTGCCTTAATGTTTGTTTGGATTGAGTTGGAGAAGTTATTTATTCGCTGGTTCATGACGAAAAAATAAATCAATGCCAACACCAATTATTCTGACTTTAACGGTTTTAGTCGTTGCTTTAGTCGCTTTCGTGGCGGAATGGCTACCGGTAGATTTAACCGCTTTATGCGTGGCGATTGTCCTGATTCTTTTGGGTTTAGTTACTCCCGAAGAAGGTATCGCCGGATTTAGTAATTCTGCCACGGTGACAGTGATGGCGATGTTTGTGCTTAGTGCCGGAATTACCCGCACGGGAGTGATTCAAGTAATTCGCGATCGCTTGCTGGTTTGGGGGGGCAAAAATCCCCACCAACAGGTATTTGTCTTAGGGGCATTAGTGGGGCCAATTAGTGCTTTTATTAATAACACGGCAGTAGTGGCGATCTTTTTACCCATCGTTGAAGATTGGTGTAAAAAACAAAAAATTTCTCCTTCTAAGTTATTAATTCCCCTTTCCTACGCTACGGTTTTAGCGGGGATGATTACCGTGGTGGGAACTTCTACTAACATTCTCGCTAGTGGTATTTCTGCCAAGCTGGGTTATGGGGAATTTAGCTTATTTCAGTTCACTGCTTTAGGAGTAGTAACTTTTTTAGCAGGTTTGATTTATTTAACAATTTTTGCTCCGAAATTACTACCCGATCGCAAATCTTCCACCGGGGAATTTTTAGAGGATGATTATGGTTCTAAAGTATATCTGAGTGAGGTAATTATTAGCCCTCGTTCTAATCTTATTGGTCAAACTTTATCCCAAAGTGGACTACAAAGAAAGTTTGATTTTGATGTGTTGGAATTAATCAGAAATAAGGTACATTTACCTCAACCTTTGGCCGATAAAGTTCTCAATGCTGGCGATATTTTAATCGTTCACAGTAGTCGGGAAGAACTATTAAAAATTAAAGATGAAAGAGGCTTAGAAATCTTTGCCGATGTCAAATTTCACCAAGGAGATATTGAATCGGTAATTACTACAGGTGAGGAAAAATTAGCTGAGGTTTTGATTCTCTCTAATTCCCGTTTAATTGGGACAACTTTAAAAGATTTGAAATTCCGTCAGCGTTATAACGCAACGGTTCTAGCGATTCGCCGTGGTTCGGAATTACTGCAAGGAAGATTAGGAAAAATTCCTTTAAAGTTTGGCGATTTGCTCTTGGTTCAAGGACCAAAACAGAGTTTTGTGGGGTTACAAACGACAAGAGAATTATTAGTTTTAGAAGAAAAAGAGATTGAATCATTGCGACAGGATAAAGGCATTATTGCTTTAATGATTACTTTGTTAGTGATTATTATTGCCGCTTTTGATATTCAACCGATTCTCGTCACCAGTTTAGTCGGGGTGGTTTTAATGGTAATTACTGGCTGTCTAAAACCGGGGGAAGTCTATGGTTCCATTCGTTGGGATATTATCTTTTTATTAGCGGGTTTAATTCCTCTAGGTACTGCCATGGATAACTCAGGAACGACTAAATGGTTAGCAGATAATTTAGTGGCTATCGGCGGACATCTTTCGGGGTTTTGGATCTTAGTTTTCTTCTATCTAATTACCTCAGTTTTAACTGAAATCCTCTCTAATAATGCTGCCGTGGTGTTAATGATTCCCGTCGCCGTGGCAGTGGCGAAAACTTTGGGTTTAAATCCTTTGGCTTTTATGTATGCTGTCACCTTTGCTGCTTCTAATAGTTATCTAACACCGATTGGCTATCAAACTAACACCATGGTTTATGCACCGGGGGGCTATAAATTCCTCGATTTTACCCGTTTGGGTGCGCCCCTAAATTTAATTTTGACGATTTTAACCCCTAGTTTAATTGTCTTGTTTTATGGCTTGAAATAAACAAAGAGATCGAAGATTCTTCGATCTCTAAAAAGAATTTGATCAGTAGTCAAAACTATTTCGATTCAGCAAAGCGTTTACGCAGGGATTCGGTGCGCTTTTTCGCCACGGTATTATTAGGATCAAATTTGAGAGTTTCTTCGTAGGTTTCGAGAGCTTTTTTTGCCATTTGTTTCTTTTCGTAAACATTGCCAAGATTATTAAGAGCGATCGAGTATTGAGGATAAAGTTTAATTGCCTCTTTGTAGTTACGAATCGCTAATTCTAATTGTTCTTGGGCAAAATAGGAAAAACCGATCGCATTGTAGATTAGGGCTTGATTTTCTGATTCGATGCTTTCTTCTTCAGAGATTTTTAAAGCCTTTTGTAGTAAACTCAAAGCTTGAACATAGAGTTTTTTATCGAGATACAGACTCCCTAATTCATAGTATTCTTTAGCTGTACCTTTTTCTTTTTGCAATTTCTTTTGTAGCTTGTTAAAGGTTCCTTCCACTCGACGGGTTTTAAAGATTTGCACGATGACAAAAATTCCTAAACCAATCACGAAAATTAGCAATCCAGAAACGTAAATAAGCGGCAGGGTATCTTCCATAATTAGCGATCGAGCAATTAATATTTTTATACTTATTCCCTCAAATTATAGCAGGATTTAGTCAGTGATCAGTGATCAGTTATCAGTGATCAGTTATCAGTGATCAGATTTGAGTTTTCAGTTCACTGATTACTGTTCATTGCTCACAGCAAAAAACTCCCATCTCCCCACACCCCACACCCCTCTCCCTATCTCCCCATTTCCCGAATTCTCAGGGGTAAACCCCAATAGTTCACCCGTTCTGCTAACCAGCCGGTGGATTCTAGCCGCTCGATCGCTTGGTTGACGCGTTCTCGGAGACTTTGGTACTGTAAACCTTTAGGGAGAACGACTCCTAGAGCGATCGCCCCTAACTCGATCGGTAATTGACGATAATTGGGGAATTGCTGCACCCAACCGGTTAAAAGGCTATTATCAGCCGCAAAAGCGTCTATTTCCCCCGTTTCCAGTAAATTAAAAGCTTCTTGATAGGAAGCAACCCCGCGCAGGGTAGCGTTAGGTAAATGGGAACGCACAAGGGCGATTGTCGTCGATCCGTTGAGTACGGCGATTCTGGAGTTAGCTAAGTCTTCTAAACGCTGCAATTGCGGGTTTTTTGTCACAAAACCGCTGCTATCGAGGTAATAAAAGGGGCTAAAATCCACGAGACGCTGACGTGCGGGAGTAATCGCCACACGAGCGATCGCCAAATCCACCCGATCATCAATAACCACCTGTAAACGCTCTTGATTACTAACGGGTTTGAGAATAATAGCACTGTCAGAACCGAGAATTTCTGACGCTAGACGTTTAGCGATGTCGATTTCCAATCCTTGCAGATTACCCTGAGAATCAAGGAAAGCGAGGGGAGGGAGATTATTTTTGACAGCGACAATTAATTTTCCCCGGCGTATAATTGTATCGAGATCGGCGCTCAAACTTGGGGCTACACCTAAGAGCAAAAAACCAAGAATCAATAACAAATTTTTCATACTGTTTTACCTAAACTAACTCGATTCCTACCTTGATTTTTAGCGGCGAACATGGCATGATCAGCCCGCTCGATCACCGCTTCTAGATTATTATCTTCAGGGCTAAATGTTGCGAAACCAATACTAGCAGTACCTCGCACTTTTTGTCGATCAATTTCAATATTTAGCTCGTTAGTTACTTGACAAATGCGCTGGGCTGTGGTAGTAGCATCTTGAAGATTAGTTTCTGGGAGAATAGCGACAAATTCCTCGCCCCCGAAGCGCCCAAAACTATCCACTTGACGCAGACAGTTTTTAATTGCCCCAGCGACAGTAATTAAAGTTTTATCTCCTAGTATATGACCAAAGGTATCGTTAATATGTTTAAAATGGTCGATATCGATGACTAGAACCGAAAAATAACGATGATAACGACGACATCGTTGCAATTCTTTCTCGCCCAAGGCGAGAATCTCTCGACGATTATTTACCCCAGTTAGGCTATCAGTTATGACTAGCTTTTCTAGTTGAGAATTGATATTTTTCAGTTCTTCTTGCGTTTTTTTCAGTTCTAAATGAATTTTAACTCTGGCTAACAGTTCCCAATTATGAAAGGGTTTATTTACATAGTCCACAGCCCCAGAATTAAAAGCATTGATAATATCTTCTTTTTCCTTACTATCTGTTACAAAAGTAATCGGTATATGAGCGTACAAAGTATCACTTTTGAGTCTTAGACAAAGTTCTATTCCCCCCATCTCTGGCATCATTAAGTCAAGAAGAATTAGGTCAGGATTAGCAGTTTTTACTCGTTCTATTGCCTGTTTAACACTACTAGCACAAATAGTGGCATAACCAGCAGAATCAAGAATCTTCACAGCTAATTGGAGATTTTTACTGACATCATCAACCACTAAAACTAAACAGTCTTCAGGACGAAATTTAATCATGATCAGTAGGTATAATTAATCAAGCTAAGGACAAAATAGAGATACAATTATTAGTGATACAGCATTTCTTATACAGATGAAGTATGATGGGATTGGGCATCGCCCCCAAAGGTTAAGTAGGGAGGCACAATTATTTGTAGGATGGGTTAGCGGTAGCGTAACCCATGCGGGGGTTGGGTTTCATGCTTCAACCCAACCTACGTTCATCTTATATTTAATTCCACCTACCTACTTAAGTTTATCCATAGTTTCTAGAAGTCCGCTTTTTTCGACTAGAATAAAAAAAGCCAGCCAGAATAGCCACAATTTAAAAAATTTCTCCTCTTAGACTTGACGTGAAAGAGTCCCTCAACCCCACTTCTTTGGATTTCAAAACCATTTTTCCCTTTAAACTCGACGACTTCCAGCAATCGGCGATCGCTGCCCTCGCTGCCGGTAAATCAGTGGTTGTCTGCGCTCCCACCGGTTCCGGCAAAACCTTAATCGGAGAATACGCTATCTATCGCGCCCTCGAAAGGGGCAAACGAGTTTTCTACACCACTCCCCTGAAAGCTCTTTCTAACCAAAAATTCCGGGATTTTCAAGAAAAATTCGGTCGCACCCCCACCGATGGCGATGAGGATTCCCCGCTGCTGTTTGCGGAAGTGGGATTAATTACCGGCGATGTGGTGATCAATCCCTCCGCATTAATTGTAGTCATGACTACAGAAATTTTTCGCAATATGCTCTACCAAACCCCAATCGGTGAGGTAGGCACTTCCCTAGAAAACGTGGAAACCCTAGTTCTCGATGAATGTCACTATATCAGCGATCGAGGTCGCGGCACCGTTTGGGAAGAATCAATTATCTACTGTCCCCCTAGTATCCAATTAGTCGCCCTCTCCGCCACCATCGGCAACCCCGGGGAACTGACCGACTGGATTAACTGGGTGCGGCAATTGCGTCAATCCGGCGACAATAAACAGACTTCCAGCTGCGAGCTAATTAACTCCGATTTTCGCCCCGTCCCCCTGCGCTTTTATTTCGCCAATAAAGAGGGATTATTCCCGCTGCTCGACCCAAAACAGAGCAAAGTTAACCCGAAACTACACTCAAAAGTCGGCCACGGCAAACCCCGACGCTTAAAGCGAGAAGATTGTCCCACCATCGCCTCGATTGTCACCACGCTGCGGGACAAGGATATGCTCCCCGCTATTTACGTCATTTTCAGCCGTAAAGGTTGCGATCAGGCGATTCGAGAGCTAAAAAACCTCAATCTCGTTAATCCAGAAGAAGCTAGAGCCATTTACTACCGTTTACTCATTTTCTTTCTGGAAGATAATCCCAATCTGCAAGAACTCGCCCTTTCCTTCTTTGCCGTCGAAAATCCGCCTCTACACCAGAAATTACTGGCTTTTTTCGCTAATAACCCCCAGTCTGAAGATCAACTCCTCAGCCTCTTAACCGCCGACCCCGAGACGAAAAACCAACTGTTTGAATTCCTGGCCAGTGCTTCCCAATTGGTGCGCGCCGACCAGGTGGAACCCCTCATCCGGGGCTGTGGTGTTCACCATGCCGGGATTTTACCCCTCTGGAAAGAATTAGTCGAACAACTCTTTGAAGCCGGTTTAATTAAGGTGGTTTTTGCCACCGCTACCCTCTCAGCCGGGATTAATATGCCCGCTCGCACCACCGTTATCTCGGCCCTCTCCAAACGCACCGATGATGGCCACAGTATGCTGACTCCCTCGGAATTTGTCCAGATTGCCGGCCGGGCCGGTCGCCGGGGAATGGACGCGGTGGGCCATGTGGTGACAGTACAAACGCCCTTTGAAGGGGCAAAAGAAGCGGCTTTTCTGGCCATCGCTCAACCGGAACCCCTGCAAAGCTGTTTTGCGCCCAGTTACGGCATGGTCTTAAATCTCCTGCAAAAACACAGTCTAGAGGAGACAAAAGACCTCTTAGAGCGCAGTTTCGCCGAATATCTTGCTCGTTTAAAGTTAAGCCCCGAACGACAACAGATTACCGCCTTAACCACCGAATTAGCTAAGTTGGATATGGAATTAGCCGGGATCGAACGGGAGCAGGTCTTCAGTTACGAAAAGCTCCGGGAAAGACTGCGGGAAGAAGAAAGACTGTATAAAATCCTCGCTAGTCAGTCAGAGGCACAGAAAAGACAGGAAATACATCTAAAATTGCCTAATATTCCCGTCGGAACCATCCTCCATCTCAAGGGCAAACATATTAAGGTTCCCGTCCCCGTCCCCGCTATCTTTGTCAATACCCTGCACGGAGCCGGTCAAGTGCGAACCCTTGTTTGTTTAGGCAGTGATAATCGCTGGTATTTAGCCGCCTATGCCGATATTAGCGAGATCGATCGCGGTTTTCTCCCTCCTGCGGCATTAGGCGAACTGATACCCCCTTCCCTAGAAGCAGTCTCCCTAGGAGGGTGGCGCAAGGGTGAGGAAAATACTCAGGCGATCGCTGATTTAATCCCCCAACAAGTGCAGGGCATCCCACCGGTGGCGGAACTGGCAACACAATCACAAAAAATTGAAATTGTCAATAGTCAAATTGCCGCTCATCCCCTGCAAAAACGCAAAAATCCGGGGCGATTGATGAAACTATACTACGATCGAGAAATTGCTCGCGATAAGTTACACAAGACCCAGATTAAATACCAAAAACAACAATCGCGTAAATCCTACTACTGGGAAGAATTTCTGAATCTAATCGAGATTTTGCGGGAATTCCAAGCATTAGAAGGTTATTTGCCCACTCCCCTCGGAGAAGCGGCGGCCACTATTCGCGGGGAAAATGAACTCTGGTTAGGATTAGCGATGATGTCCGGAGATTTGGACCGATTGACTCCTAGCCAACTAGCCGCCGCCATCAGCGCTATGATTACGGAACCCCCTCGCCCCGATACTTGGTGCAATTACCCGCCTGTGCCAGAAGTTATCGATATTTTGCGACAAGGAGAGGGAAATTCCCCCGGTTTGCGAGAAGTTCGCCGTTTACTCTATCAAGCTCAATCTCGCTACGATATCACTATTCCTGTCTGGTTAGAAACCCAACTGATGGGGATTGCCTCCCGTTGGGCCCAGGGGACATCCTGGCCAGAATTGTGCGAAAACACTAGCCTTGATGAGGGAGATCTAGTGCGATTATTACGGCGCACCGTCGATGTTCTCTGGCAAATTCCCCAAATTCCCCGGGTTTCTCAAGTCCTTAAAGATAATGCCCGTCTCGCCGTCACAGCCATGAAGCGCTTTCCTTTGTAATATTGATCGCTCTTTTAAACAATGGGAGATGGTAGGGAAAGTAACTGTTGGTGGATCTGCTCGATTAGGGCTAAAATTTGCTGATAATTGTGGTGCAATCCCTGATGATAGAGGTGATTTGCTCCTTGATTTAAATCCGCTAAAGCTGATTGATAATAACCCAATTGATGCCGCAGTAATCCCCTTCTAATATAAGCATCGGCATAAAAAGGATCAATGGCAATCGCTCGATTTAAATGGGCGATCGAGCGTTCGTATTCACCTAATTGGTGAGCGGTACAAGCTAGATTATAGTAGGCTGAGGCGTTATTTTTATTTAACCGGAGAGCTTGATTAAAATCCGCTTTGGCTGAGGTAAAATTGTGGAGGGCTAAATGAGATAAACCTCGATCATTATAAATAGTGGCTAAAGTGTCGGGTTGCCAGTTAGTAATTTGACGCAAGGATTGATTAAAATCTGCTAGGGCAAGGGGATAATTTTTCATGGCTGCCTGAACTAACCCCCGATTATAGTAGGCTTGATAATAGGTGGGTTTTAACCGGATAGTCTGGTTATAATCGGTCAGCGCCTGTGGATAATCTCCCAAACGATAAAAAGCTAAACCCCGATGGAAATAGGCTAGATAATTATCAGATTGCTGTTGTAAAGAGCGCGTGCAGTCCTGCCAAGCGTGCAGATAATCCTGTAAATAAATCTCAGTTAAACAGCGATTACTGTAGGCTAGGGCCAAGTTATTTTCCTGTTCCAGCGACTGATTGAAATCCTGCAAAGCTTGCTGATAATTACCCGCCTCTAGTTGTTCAATTCCCGATCGCAACCAGTAGGATAAATGTACTGATTGAGCCGCTTTTCCCAGCCGAGGCCATCCCCCCAGCACAAGCGAGCAGAGCAGTGCAACAATAACCAATCCACCGAGGCGAGGAAGAAAATTTTTCAAAACCGTTGACATAGGAGTACCTTTGTGCATATACTCCCAATTCTGAGGAAACTTTCTCGATCGATCAACAGACAGCCTGTCAAATGCAGTTATCAGTTATCAGTTATCAGTTATCAGATGTGAGTTTTCAGTTCACTGATTACTGTTTACTGTTCACTGTTCACTGAAAATACACCTCACTTCCCACAACCTAGAACCGGTCTATGTCTGTAGAGGTCGGGGCTGCGATAAGCTGATAAAGGAAAGATTGTCACCGAGCAATTATGGTGGCGTTACTCGCTAACGCAGTTGACACCCGATAAATGATACAGGAGTTATCCATGGAAACTATTTTTATCCCCCACCTCCTCAAATCTCCTGATCGACAAAGAGTGATCATCATCGATAATTTTATCCCCGGTCTAGAAACCTTGACACCGGTGCGGGGAACCTTGCTGGTTAGACATGGGGGCAATTTTTTGGAAGTATCGGTGAAAGCAGAAACCATCGTCACCTTAACCTGCGATCGCTGTTTACAACAATATAATCATCGTCTGCAATTAAACACTTCCGAATTAATCTGGCTAGACAAAAATAAAGACTACGATCACTCCTATCCTCTAGAGCGAGAAATAGCCTACGAAGACCTCTCGGAAACCCTCGATCCTAACGGGGATTTTGACCCGCAAATGTGGTTATACGAGCAGTTATGTCTAACTTTACCTCCCCGTCAACTCTGCGGAGCCAATTGTCAACCACCCGATTTTTTTCTTCCAGAAAATACTGCCATCGATGGTCGTTGGGCCTCCCTAGAATCGTTGAAAAGTCAGTTATCTCAATCGCAAAATTGAGCTTTGATGCCGATTTTTTAGGGTTTCGAGCCACGAGAAAAGCGATCGAAACCCGATTTTTTACTGGCCCCAAATCTTTTTCAGGACAGTTTCGGGGGTAATATCGGCGACTTTTCCCGTATTAGCCTCAATATATCGATGTAGCTCTCCCCCACTCGGTAAAACTCTCTTAGACAACGAAGGAACCAGCAGAGAGAGGGTATAGGTTCCCACGGCCACGGCTAACTGTAAAGGGACACTTTCGGTAGCTAACAATAAATTGGCCCCAGCGATCATAGCCGCCATTTTACCGATATCGCCCGTTCTGGACACTTTTAAGTTATTATCCATGGCTTTGAGGGCTAAAACCCAAGCTTCATCCAATTCTCCCTGGATCGCGACAATTGGTAAATCCGGTTGTTGATGGCGAATGCCTTGGATAATTTCTAGCCAACTCTCCAGGGGATAAAGCGTTTCCAGTCCTTGGCTGATGCTCAGATCGCTACCGCCGGCGTAGAGGAGAATATAGCCGCTATCCTTGATATTGAGGCGTTGCTGCTCCATTTGGGCCCAATCGATATCATCGCGATTCAAGGTTAGTTTTAAAGGTGGACAGGGTGCGGCAATCTTTAACCCTTTGACCAGTGCGTGATAATTATCCGCTAGATAGCCTTCCGTTGGCTGGGGTACTTGTTGCGATAAGAACCAGCTGCCATTATTTTCATAGCCTATACGGTTGGGAACACCATTTAACCAGAGTAAAAGATTGATAGCAGGACGATTGGTGAGACTAATGGCGATTTCGTACTCCCGGTCTCGAATTACTCCCAAAATATTTAAATAATCCGCTAATCCGTACTGATCTCGATAGTCAAATAAAAGCACTTCCCTAACCTGGGGACAGAGACGATAGGCAGCCTTTGCCCTAGGTTCGACCAAAACATCGATGGTACCTTGGAGGTAAGTTTGCCGGAGGGTTTCTAGAGTGGGAAAAAACAGCAGTTGATTGCTAATTCCTCCCGGTACAAGGGTTAATATTCGCATTTTATCTGGATATACCTGAATCGATCAGCTTAATTTTAGCAGTGTCCCTCGTTATTCATTGGACCTCTTGTGAAAATCACAAATTGTCCTGAGAGTTAGGAGTCAGTAGCCAGTAGCCAGTAGTCAGAATTGTGGGCTTTATTGATATAATACTTGTCTATTGTCTTTTTTCTACTCCTCTGTCTCCTCGACCGCCTCGGAGTCTCCTCACTCAGGGAAGATTTTTGATTTTTGCAGGAGATATTAACTATTACCTGAAGGATTAGAACCGTACATAGCATTTAAAACCAAAGCGGGGTCAACGTATTGATTGCCGTACATCAGTCCCCAGTGCAGGTGTGGTCCGGTGGTGCGTCCGGTCATTCCCACTCTAGCCATGCGGGCCCCTGCCGGTATATCCTGACCGAGAGTAAGGACGATTCCCCCTGACCTATCAATCAAAAAAGTACCACGGCTATCGGATTGAACCGAACCCATGAGATGACAATAAATATGCGTCCATTGACCGGATTGCATCTTAATCATGGTGCCACAGCCTGTATGATCGGATAATTCGACGATTCTGCCGGTCCACCAATTGCGAATATAACTGCCCAAGGGTGCGGCCAGATCTAACCCGGCATGAAATTGTTGACTGCCATCCATGGGAGAGAAACGATAACCGAAACCGGAGGTGTAGGTTTGAAAGTTTTCCACGGGGAAGGAGGCCCCGGCCCAAGCATTTTGAGCTATGAGGGTGGGATTAGCTTTAACGGGGTGTAAACGGTCAAATCCTAGAGAAATTAACGTGACAAGACAGCTAATCGCTAAAAAACGCAGGAATTTAACAGGCAGATATTTGAGCATGAGACTTACTCCAGACACCACAATTAAATATACCCCAGTTTCTGCTGTTGCTAATTTTACCGGCGGCTTTTAACCGATATTTTAGTTAAGTTTTGAGTTATTATTGAGCATTGGTTAGGGATTGACAACATTTCCCCTCGGGCTGCCGATTCTCCGACTCCCCCACTTAATTTTTACTTTTTACTGACTCGTACCATGTTAGACCTAAAGCAAATTAGAGAAAATCCAGAGGAAGTACAGAAACGCTTAGATAGTCGGGGAGGTAGTTATGATATTGCCCCTATTCTCCAGTTAAATCAACAACAGAAGGCTTTAGAGTTGGAACGCAGCAGTTTACAGGCCCGGGGTAACGAAATCGGTAAACTGGTGGGACAAAAAGTGAAAAGTGGCAGCGATGTCAACAGTCCCGAAATTTTGGCAATGAAAACAGAAGGAAACGAGATTAAAAGTAAACTAGCTCAATTAGAACCGCAGGAAAAAGAGATTAAAGCGGCCATTGACCAAAAAATCTTAGATTTACCCAATTTACCCAGTGAAACCACTCCCATCGGTAAGGATGAACGGGAAAATGTCGAAGTCAGACGCTGGGGAGAAGAATATAAACCCACCAACCCGAATATTTTGCCTCACTGGGAAATTGGGGAAAAATTGGGCATTTTAGACTTTGAACGGGCAGTAAAGATCGCCCAGAGTCGTTTTGTTAATCTTATCGCTGTTGGGGCAGCCCTAGAAAGAGCTTTAATTAATTTTATGCTCGATCGCCATATTGTCGCCGGTTATACAGAAGTTTTACCGCCAATTCTGATTAATAGTGACTCCCTGCGCGGGACGGGACAACTGCCAAAATTCGCGGAAGAAAGCTTTAAATGTCGAGATGATGAGCTTTGGTTAGCACCAACGGCAGAAGTACCTGTAACTAACCTCTATCGCGATGAAATCCTCTCATCGGAGCAATTACCGATCAAACACTGTGCCTATACCCCTTGTTTTCGTCGAGAAGCGGGCAGCTATGGCAAGGATACGAGGGGCTTGATCCGTTTGCATCAATTTAATAAGGTGGAAATGGTCAAAATCGTCCATCCTGACGCTTCTGCTCAGGAACATGAAAGTTTAGTCGCTAATGCAGAGGCAATCCTGCAAGCTTTACAGTTGCCCTATCGGGTGATTGAATTGTGTACCGGTGACTTGGGTTTTGCGGCGGCCAAATGTTATGACTTAGAAGTGTGGCTACCTTCGGCTAATACCTATCGGGAAATTTCCAGTTGTTCTAATTTTAGAGACTTCCAGGCACGACGGGCAAATATTCGCTTTAAAGAAAAAGGGCAAAAAGGCACTAATTTTGTCCACACCCTCAACGGTTCGGGATTAGCGATCGGTCGTACTATGGCCGCTGTCCTAGAAAATTATCAACAGCCGGACGGGACGGTAAAAGTGCCGGAAGTGCTGCAACCCTATCTAAAACGGCAAGTTATTTGTTAATTTTTCTAAAAATGCTTGACAAAATGTCTATATAGGGTTTGCTGAATAAATCTAAAAACCTTGTTGGGTAAGACTTTTAGACCTTTTGTCAATCAAAAAGTACCGGATATGGGAGTGATCAGGGGGAAAATTCAGGTACTTTTTCCCTGAAAATTAGGTAGTTGACCACCTGAAAATCGGTAAAACCCTACACCCGACCTGCCCCCCCGATGTCGGGGGGGTTGGGGGGGCCACACCCTGCCCCCAAGAAAAACTTTTTGCCGCAAACCCTATATAGTGCATTGAAAGAATTGAGCTTAACCCCACTCTAGAATTGCCTGTTTTAAGGCTCCTTCTGGCAAATTGGCGGGATCAAAAGAATCACCCGCTTCTATTCTGGCTAAAGCTTCAAAAAAAGCCCTCACACCACTGGCCGGTCCCGATGGGTGGTCCATAATTCCGGTTCCCGCATTGAGGATAACATTACGTCCGTAATCCCGAAGGACCTGGGGAACAATACCTGGACGAATGCCGGCCGAGGGAACCGGAAAAACGTTTCTATCGCGCAAAATATCGCGAATTTTGCCCTCCTCCTGGGGATCGAAGGGTAAACTACCATAAGCGGCGGGATATAGCACCGCATCGGCTCCTGCGTGGGCCATCATCGTCCCCAAAACCACAGAATAGGCTAATCCCGTATCGCTACCGGCACAGAGCGCTCCAGCAAAGGCAGGATGGGCGAAAATAGGAACATCGATCGCTGGATCACTGGCTAAAGCTTCTAAAACGGAAAACCCGTAGGTAAGAACGTTTAATAACAGGGCATTAGCCCCATGTTTCACTAATAAACGGGCTTTTCTCTGCAATTCGTCCGCTTTTCCAGTGACATTGACCGCATAGAGAACATTTCTACCGGTTTGCTGCCGCACTTCCTCCAAAACCCGGCGACAACAATCTAGGCGCTCGTGGGTGGGAGCCACGGGAAGATCCGCCATGATTTCATCATCTTTAATCACGTCTAAGCCAGCAAAAGCCACTTCTCGCAGGATATCGGCGTGATCTTGCGCCGATAGTCCTAAAGCGGGTTTAAAAATTGCCATGACTAGAGGTCGATCATAAACCCCCAAACGTTGCCTAATTCCGGTGATTCCCACCTTGGCTTTTGTGCCGTAGCTTTCGGGGAGATACACCCCCACCACTTTTCCGGCTCCAGCCATGGAATATTTGCCGAAAATCATGGTTAAAAGACTGGCGATGTCATTTTCAACGTTTATCTGGGGAAAACGCACCCTAGCCACCTTATAACCGTCGGCTTCCTCCCTGATCCCCACCACTTCCCCTAGGTGTTGTTGCAGCTGCTCTTGACGATGACTGTGGCGATCGCTCCAAGTGCCGGCGGTTTGACCGATAGCGATCGTTTTTGCCTGTTTTTCGGCATTAATAGCGGGAGGAAAGCGATAATCGACAATGATAGTCATAAAAGATAAAAAAGGGAGTGGGAATTATGAATTATGAATTATGAATTGGGAGGTGGGGAGATAGGCAGAAAAAGCTGCCTCTTGCTTATCCTAACCAAGGAGTTAATTGTGTCGGCTCTCCTAGACTGGTTATAGCAAATTAGTAGTTTAAATGAGCCTAACCCCTTAAATAGCCTGGAATCCAACAAAGCCAAAAGCTTTTTTGATTAAAATTGCTTTTTTTAATTCTGGTGAGCCTTTTGGCAAGGCTTGCGTGGATTATTTTCTGCTAATATATCATAACTACTCTAGAAGAGCCAAAAGTCTTGACAAATCGCGCCGCTTGATATAATTGGGGTTGGCTGAAAAAGTTTGTTGGTGGGGTCAGGCGGTCGGCAGCGGGCAGGAGGCAGGAGTTTCAGGCTTTGTTGCCCTCCTTTTTTTGTACCAATTATGTACTAAAAGAAGGATAATGCAAGGTTTTTGAAGGTCTCAATCCTATTTTCGCAGCATGAACATCGGATTTTAACAGGTCAAAAGCCTTATTTTCAAAGGGTTTTACCATTATTCAGCCAGCCCTAATTGGATTTGGGTGATATCATCTTGCGGAAAGACAGGCAGCGCTACTGTTATAAAGAATATTGGCTCGGCTCTTCTTGTTTCTGTATGGAAGGGAGAAGAATAGGGGTAATTTTCCAGAAATATATTCTTCAAAGCCTTGCCTAGCAAAACTCGTCCGAATAATAAGCACTGATTACCAGACAAAGTCGAGAGGAGCCAAGTAATTTACCTTAAGATTAATTAATCAATTGGATAATGTATAGAAAACTGGCGAACAAAATCCTTAAATTAGCTAATTGCCTATCTAGATCATCGAAGCGATCTCTTCTAATTGTCACCGATTGCCTTATTTTTTGTCTGACCATCTATCTAGCCTTCTCTCTCAGGTTTAATCTTAACCTCGAATATCAGCAAATTAGACCTTTTTTCGGGGAAATACTCAGCTTAATTGCTATTAAAATTCTAGTTTTCTATCTCAAAGGTATTTACCGTCCCGTAGTACGTTATACAGGATTAGAGTTTCTTTCCTCCGTACTGCAAGCGGTTCTCTATAGTTCAGGGGTTTTAATCAGTCTGGCCTACTTTCAAAGGGATGCCTTTTTGCCGCGTTCAGTCCTGATTATCGACGCATTGTTAACCCTAGTATTGGTTATTGGGATGAGATTGTTGATTCGTTCTGTCTTTCACCGTCTGAATATTTACGTCAGTAGTGTCGATAGGGAACCGACAATTGTTATCTACGGTGCGGGGGTTGTGGGTTGTCAATTAGCACGTTCCCTACAAAATGACCCCCACTATCGTTTATTGGCCTTTGTTGATGATAATCCCGATTTGCAGCAGCGAGTGATCCAAGGCATTAGGGTTTATCCCCCTTCTCAATTGACAATACTGCACCAAAAACGGGCCTTTGACTGGGTTGTTCTCGCTATTCCGAACCTAGACAAGGCCAGAAAGCGGCAAATCATCGAAAGTCTAGAAACTTTACCCATCGTCATCAAAACCGTCCCTCCCCTCTCAAAAATTTTATCGGGAGAAGCGACCATCAATCAGATTCGCAGTGTCGATGTCTCGGAATTATTAGGACGGGAAGAAATTCTACCTCATCCCGAACTTTTGGGAAAAAATGTCACGGGTAAAGCGGTGTTAGTCACTGGGGGTGGTGGTTCCATCGGTTCGGAATTATGCCGACAAATCGCCTTCCTCAAGCCAAAATGCCTGGTAATCTACGAATTAAACGAGTTTTCCCTCTACAAAATCGATCTCGATTTGGGCGAAAATTATACTGATTTACGCAGGTATGCCTATCTAGGCAATGTTCTTGACCGCAATCATCTGGCCCGAGTCATCCAACAACACCAGATTGAGACAATTTATCACACGGCCGCCTATAAGCACGTTCCCCTGGTGGAAGCCAATGCTAGTCAGGGGGTTTACACTAATGTTTGGGGAAGTTTAAATGTCGCTCAGACTGCGATCGAGAATTCAGTTAGTAATTTAGTTCTTATTTCCACCGATAAGGCCGTCAGACCGACTAACATTATGGGGGCCAGTAAACGCTGTGCTGAGTTAGTTGTGCAAGCTTTGGCCGCTTTACCCGACACTTCCACCTGTTGCGCTATCGTCCGCTTTGGCAATGTTCTCGATAGTAGCGGTTCCGTGGTGCCGCGTTTCCGGGAACAAATCGCCCAACGTAAGAATATTACCCTCACCCATCGCGATATTATTCGCTATTTTATGTCTATTCCAGAGGCGGTGCGTTTGGTTATACAAGCAGGAGCTATGGCTAAGGGGGGTGAGGTATTCCTGTTAGATATGGGTGAACCAGTAAGAATTTACGATTTAGCCCTACAGATGATTCGTTTAAGTGGCTTGGAATTAGGGCAAGATATCGATATTGAAATCACAGGATTAAGACCGGGGGAAAAACTCTACGAAGAATTATTAATCGATACCGATAAAGCTCGTCCCACCGCTCACCCAAAGATTTTTTGCGCTAATGAACACTTTCTTGCTTGGGAAAAATTACAAATCAAATTACAGCAATTGCTTAATTCTATTCAAGTTAATGACCGTCAGGGCTTAGTTAAGTCCCTACAAGATTTAGTTCCTGAATACCGGCCTCCCCAGCAAATAGCCAGTAGTTTGTCAAGTAAAAAGTGAAAGAAAGGAGTTTTAGCGAGTGCATCCCACATTTGCAGAAATACCGACAATTAGCAATTATCAGTGACTCTTAAATTAGTACAAAAATATGAACAATCGCGTGTAAGCATCCCACCGAAAAACTAATGCGCTCCGGGGTTTGGGCCCCAACGGGGGGTTTGGGTAGGGTTGATTCATGAATCAACCCTACTATCACTCAACCCTAGGGTTGAGTGATAAAACCGAAAGTAACGCCCAATTTTAGGAGAAAGTTTCCCCTTAAAAATCCCAAATTAGTAGATTTACAAAAATGAGATGCACCCGTTTTAGCTCTCCTCTTTTTGACAAAATTTATTAATCTAATTGAACCGAATGCTCTTGTTTTAATTGCTTTTGAATGGTTTTTACCGTCTGCTCGATTTTATCGATTCCGCGAGAAGAAGGCCGATTTACTCTATCAGCTAGAGGAGAAGTTTGTTGAATAGCAATGCTTAAATAAAGAGGAAAAGCGAGGGTAAAGGCTAAAAAAAGACGTTGTAACATGATCCACTCCCACAAAAGTTCTTCAGCGATTATTTTAGCCGGCTGAAACTTCTAACAGAATAACGACTAACTAGAAAAATTTCAGCTAGTTTGTGACAGTCCGGCAATTGGTGGGACAATCCTAAAGAATTAGCGTTGAAACCCTCAACCCTAGACCGGAACTCTGATACATTGATCTAGGAACATGATCGATCGCTCTATCTATGCACAAAATTCCAGTTACTGTGATCACGGGTTTTCTGGGTGCGGGAAAAACTACCCTCATCCGTCATCTACTGCAAAATAATCAAGGCCGCCGGGTGGCCGTTATGGTCAATGAATTCGGAGAAGTGGGAATTGATGGTGATTTGTTGAAAAGTTGTCAGACCTGCGACGACAACCCTAACGATAATATTGTGGAATTGACCAACGGTTGTCTGTGCTGCACAGTACAAGAAGAATTTCTCCCCACCATGCAGAAATTGCTAGAGCGACGGCAACAGTTGGATTGTATGCTGATCGAAACTTCGGGATTGGCTTTACCTAAACCTCTGGTTCAAGCTTTTCGCTGGCCGGAAATCCGCAACGGTGCGACGGTGGACGGAGTAATCACGGTGGTGGATGGTTTTGCTGTCGCTAGGGGTCGTCTGGTGGCGGATTTGGACGCTTTAACAGCACAAAGGCAAGCAGACCCCAATTTAGAACACGAAACGCCTATTGAGGAGTTATTTGAGGATCAGTTAGCCTGTGCTGACCTGGTACTCTTAACTAAAACCGATTTAATCAGCGAAATTGAATTAGAAAAAATTATTAATTGGCTGAAAACACAACTGCGATCGACGGTAAAAATAGTTACTTGTGCTGATGGACAAATTAGCCCCGATGTGCTATTGGGATTTAATGCCGCCGTCGAGGATAATTTAGCTAGTCGTCCTAGTCATCATGATCACGAGGAAGAACACGATCACGATGAGGATATCAATTCTGTGCAGTTTTGCCTCGATTCTCCCGTAGATGCCCGAATTTTGACCCAACGGCTCAAAGAATTGGTGGCCCGAGAAGAAATCTATCGGGTCAAGGGATTTGTTAATGTGGCCAATAAACCGATGCGTATGGTGTTACAGGGAGTCGGCGATCGCTTTGATTCTTTCTTTGATCGACCCTGGCAATCCACGGAAACGCGGCAAACTCGCTTGGTCTTTATCGGCCGCTCCCTCGATAGTCAGAGAATCGAGCAGGCCTTAACTAGGGTTTGCTGAAGAAGTTTTTCCTGGGGTTAGGGTGTGGGGTAGGGAGATTATTTTTATTTATTCTCCCTTCTCCCCCTCTACAATAATTACTCGCAGCCAGAAATACGTTGGGTAATATCATACTTTGTGCTTTTTGTCAAAAAAACTTTTTTTTTGCAATAAAACTACACAAAAAAAAGATCATCGTTATGGGTGAAATTGACTGATTTGACCGTCTTAATTAGGATCACTTTCTAGGTGTGGCAAGGGTTTCAACTATTGCTGCCCAAAAAAGCACAAAATAACCCATTATGAAATTCTATCAAATCGCTGTAACCCTTGTAACATCGTTGTTAAATAAAAATCTTTCTCAATTAATTCTTAAGAATTTGTAAATATTGCGGAATGTTAATTTAAATATTCTCAAGTTTTTGCAGTCAATAAATAATTTTTGCTTATCTTTGATCAACAGAGGCAGTCCCAATGAAAAAATTTTCACCCCCACAGATGAAAGAGGTTTCTTTCCCCACACCCTACACCCCACACCCCACACCCCACACCCCACTGAAAAAGCTCCGGCGCTCGATCGCCCGGATAGATGGTCGGGGATTTAGGTTAGGGTAGTAAAAGATACAGATTACCCACCCTTCCAGACCAACAATTATGACGAACACCAGTAACCCGCTGCTTGCCGGTCAAGGATTACCGGCCTTTGACCAAATCCAACCCGGCCTGATTGTCCCTGGGATGACGCAACTTTTGCAGGAACTGGCCAGAGAATTAACCGAACTAGAAGCGCAGATTACCCCCACCTGGGAAAAATTAGTCGAACCCCTCACCCGGATTGAAGAACGTTTAAGCTGGAGTTGGGGGATTATCGGTCATCTGATGGGGGTAAAAAATAGCCCAGAATTGCGTCAAGCTTACGAAACCGTACAACCACAGGTAGTCGAGTTTATTAGCCGTTTAAGCCAAAGTAAACCCATTTATGAAGCATTTTTGTCCCTGCGCCAAGGGGAAAGCTGGGGGCAATTAGACGAGGCACAACAGCGCATTGTCGAAGCTTCCCTGCGGGATGCCCAGTTGGCTGGGGTGGGATTGGTAGGGGAGAAAAAAGACAGATTTAACGCGATTCAACTGGAATTAGCGGAAATAACCACGAAATTTTCTAATAACATCCTCGATGCCACCAAAGCTTTTCAACTGAAACTAACAACCCCAGAAGATATCGCCGGTTTACCCGCTAGTCTCCTTAGTTTAGCCGCCCAAACCGCCCGCACCCAAGGGGAAACTAACGCCACCACCGAAACTGGCCCCTGGGTGATTACCCTCGATTTTCCCAGTTATTTCCCCTTTATGAAGTACAGCGATAATCGGGAATTGCGAGAAAAACTCTATAAAGCCTACGTTAGTCGGGCCGATCTGGGAGAATTGGATAATAATCCCTTAATCGATCGCATTTTGCAACTTCGTCAGGAACAGGCCCATCTTCTAGGTTATAGTACCTACGCCGAGGTCAGTCTTGCCAGGAAAATGGCCAATTCTGTGGATGAAATCGAGAAATTGCTTGACAATTTGCGCCAAGTAAGCTATGAAGCGGCAAAACAGGATTTAGAGGCCTTAAAAACTTTTGCGGGAACCGACGATCTCAAGCATTGGGATATAGCCTATTGGTCAGAAAAACAGCGTCAGGCCAAGTTTAACTTTAGTGCCGAGGAATTACGCCCCTATTTCCCCCTACCACGGGTTTTAGAAGGCATATTTAGCCTCGCTAAACGGATTTTTGGGGTAGAAATTATCGCCGCCGACGGTAAAGCACCTATCTGGCATCCTGATGTGCGTTATTTCCAGATTAACGACGAAAAGGGCGAAAAAATCGCCTATTTCTACCTCGATGCCTACAGTCGTCCCGCCGAAAAACGCGGCGGCGCTTGGATGGATGTCTGTATCGGTCGCGCCAAAACCGGTGCCGAGGTGCGTTTACCTGTGGCTTATTTAATCTGCAATCAAACGCCTCCAGTGGACGGAAACCCCAGTTTAATGACCTTTGAGGAGGTAACTACCCTATTTCACGAATTTGGCCACGGTTTACAGCATATGTTAACCACTGTGGACTATTCCGGCGCGGCGGGTATTAATAACGTTGAGTGGGACGCGGTGGAATTGCCCAGTCAATTTATGGAAAATTGGTGTTATGATCGCCCTACTTTAATGAGTATGGCTAAACACTACCAAACCGGCGCAACTCTCCCCGAACATTACTACCAAAAACTGCTTCTAGCTAAGAACTATATGAGCGGTTCGGCCATGCTGCGTCAGCTACATTTGTCTTTAGTAGATTTGGAATTACACCATCGTTATCAACCCAATGGCGGCGAAACTCCTAAACAAGTTAGACAGCGTTTAGCGGCGACGACGACGATAATTCCTCCCCTACCGGAAGATGCTTTCTTGTGTTCTTTTGGGCATATTTTCGCCGGCGGTTATGCGGCGGGTTACTATAGTTATAAATGGGCAGAAGTCCTCAGCGCCGATGCTTTTGCCGCTTTCGAGGAAGTGGGATTAGATAACGAAGAAGCAGTGAAAGCGATCGGTCGCCGTTTTCGCGATACTGTTTTAGCTATGGGGGGAAGTTCTCATCCTATGAATGTTTTTAAAGCTTTCCGCGGTCGCGAACCTAGTACCGAGCCTCTCCTCCGTCATAGCGGCTTATAAAAGTAGGGTGTGTTAGCGTAGCGTAACGCACCAAAAACTTTTCTTTGTGGTGCGTTACGGCGATATTTAGCTCTTGATTTTTTCCCTGAAAACAAGGGATTGCCTAACGCACCCTACTTGAATATATTGTGATAACATATCAGCTTATAAAAGTAGCCAAAAACTTTTCTTTGTGGTGCGTTACGGCGATATTTAGCTCTTGATTTTTTCCCTGAAAACAAGGGATTGCCTAACGCACCCTACTTGACTGCTGAAACCTTTCTTTGTGGTGCGTTACGACAATATTTAGCTCTTGATTTTTTCCCTAAAAACAAGGGATTGCCTAACGCACCCTACTTAACTACTTAACATTTTTTCATAAATAGGCTCTCAAACTTGCTGTAAAAATAGAAATGATAAGTTACAATACTATTGTTCTATACATCACCAATCTAGCCTTTGATAAAATTTATGGAATCATCTACTCTACCGATTCATAATCCAGCCGAACGTTTATTAATTATCCTACAAAGATGTTCTCAAGACGAAACTAACGAATCAGTTCAAACAGTTTTATCAAGAGCCATGGAAGTGAAAAATGACCCTGATTCTGTTCAGAAAGGGTTGATTCAATTACCACAGCTTATTTATCACATAGAAGATCAACTACAATATTTTCCTTCAAGAAAACAGTCTTCCTATAAAAGACTTATGGAAGAAATTAGGGATAAATTAATTAGTTTATTACGCAAGCTTGAATGGAGTTGGTTAAGTTCAGAAGAACCACAAATCTCTCCTGACTGGCAAGCTCTACATTGGCTTCCTTCTTGTGTAGAAGATTTTGAGGAAATATATTTAAGCAAAGAGGATTTGAACAGGTTAAGGGAAGAAATCTTAGGTTTAATTCAAATGAGGCTCTTCGGTTTGTGTTATGCAATGGACGGGGATTATAAGGGATGGAACCCTTATATAGAAAGGCATTTAGCGATTTTTGTCAATTGTTTTTTATCTAGAGCGAACTAATCAATTAAGTCTCTTGCCAGATAAGGATTTAGTCGATTTATGCCCCCCTATCGAACCATAACAAGTAACGAAGAGCCTCAAATGATTGAAGATAGCAAAATTACGCAAGAGTTTAAACAATTTCTGCTGATTAAATTAAATGAAGTCCTAGAAGCTCTTAACAAATTTTACATCGTTGGCTATAATGGTCTTCGCAAGGAAATTTTGGCTACCCTCACCGAGGTGGGAATTAATCAAGTCGAAGGTGAAGATAAGGAAACTAAGAACAATATATCCCAAAAGTTATGGGAATTTTTAACAAAAATATTTCCAGAAAAAGCACAAAAGATTAATCCGTTAATTAGTCTCCCTGTCAATGTTTATAAGCTTGGAGAAATGTTCAATGTTTTGCCTCCAGGTAATTAACCAAAAAGGGTTGCTATCATATTTAAATCTTAGATTTTGGTGTGTTACGCTTCGCTAACACCCCCTACTATATATTTTTATGAAGAATTATCTGTCCCTTGTAACATTAACTCTTAATTCTTAACAAATTACCCTAGATTCTCAGAGAAAAACTGATTATAATAAAGGGAACTGAACAGAACTGCTCGATCGATAGATAACTGATTGATTAAAGTTTTATTACTTTTGATGGCCTGGGATTAAGAGAAGTAAATTTATTCTTGATCGCCCCCCGAAAGTGAGAAGAAATAGTTTTAATAAACAAAGAGTTTTCAACTTGGCAAAAATCCTCTGGGGGCAATACACATGGAAGTTCTAACCGAGACAATTAACCCAACTTCGATCGAACGGGAACCGATCCATCTCTATAACCGAATTCAATCGCACGGGGTGCTTTTAGTTCTCAGCGAACCGGAGCTAAAAGTCAGCCAAACTAGCAGTAATAGCCGCAGTTTATTGGGAATTTCTCCGGGAGAAATTATCGGTAAAACCCTAGAGGAAATCTTCGATCCCTTTCAGATCGATCCTCTCAAATCAGCCATAGAAAATAACGATTTTGATGCTATCAATCCCTCCAAAATTTGGGCGCGGGTTAAAGGGGATGATTTTGCCGTCTTTGATGCTATTTTCCACCGTAACGCCGAACAAATGCTGATTTTAGAGTTAGAACCAGCTATTTCCTATGAAAACATTCCTTTCCTGAGATTCTATCACCTAGCCAAAACTTCGATCGATAAACTTGAAGCCACCCGTAACCTGAAAGATTTCTGTAATATCATCGTTAAAGAAGTGCGAAAAATGACAGGATTCGATCGAGTTATGTTATACAAATTCGACGAAGAAGATAACGGTGATGTGATAGCAGAAGACAAAATAGAGCAACTAGAACCCTATCTCGGTTTACGTTATCCCGCTTCCGATATCCCTCTCCCAGCACGAAATTTATTAAGTGCTAATTGGATTCGACAGATTCCCGATGCTACCTCTGAACCCGTCGATCTAGTGCCTAGTCTTCATCCCGAAACCCAACAACCCTTAAATTTAACCCTGTCCAGTCTTAGAAGTGCTTCTCCCTGTCATTTAGAATATCTGCATAACATGGGAGTGGGAGCATCTCTAAGCATTTCTCTGATTGAAAATAAACGTCTCTGGGGCATTATTGCCTGTCATCATCGCACCCCTAAATATGTACCCTACGAACTCCGTAAAGCTTGTGAGTTTTTAGGAAGAGTGATTTTTTCGGAAATATCAGCACGGGAAGAAAACGAAGATTATGACTATCGAGTAAAATTAAATTTTGTGCAATCGCAATTAATCGATTATATGGCTGAAGCTAATAACTTTATCGATGGATTAATTGCCCATAAACCGAATCTGCTCGATCTAACTAAAGCCACGGGAGCCGCTATTTGTTTAGGCGGCAATTATACCTTAATTGGAGTAACACCGAGCGAAGAAGAACTAAATTATCTGATTACTTGGCTAGAAAAAAACGTCCATGAAGATGTTTACTATACCAATTCCTTACCGCGAATTTATGCCGATGGGGGTAAGTTTAAAGACATTGCCAGTGGTTTACTAGCAATTCCTATTTCTAAACGTAATTATCTCCTCTGGTTTCGTCCGGAAGTAATTCAAACCGTCAACTGGGGTGGTGATCCAGGTAAAGCGATCGAAACGACTGCCATAGATGGTAATATTCGTCTCTGTCCGCGTAAATCTTTCTCCCTCTGGAAAGAAACCGTTCGCCTCAAATCTTTACCCTGGAAAGCGGTAGAAATTAACGCCGCACTAGAATTACGAAAAGCGATCGTCAATATCATCTTAAAACAAGCCGATGAATTGGCACGTTTAGCGCGGGATTTGGAACTATCAAACGCCGAATTAAAAAAATTCGCCTACGTCGCTTCCCACGATTTACAGGAACCCCTCAATCAAGTCGCCAACTATGTGCAGTTGCTAGAAATGCGCTACACCGAAGAACTGGACGAAGATGCTAAAGAATTTATTACTTTTGCCGTCGAAGGTGTCAGCTTGATGCAAACATTAATAGATGATGTGCTGGCTTACTCAAAAGTGGATATGCAGGCGGTAGAGTTTAATACCATTGATGCTAATCTGGCACTGGAAAAAGCTCTCGCTAACCTGAAAGGGAGAATTCAGGAAAGTCAAGCTATAATCACCGTTGATCCTTTGCCAATTGTCATGGCAGATAAAACCCAGTTAATGCAATTGTTCCAAAATCTCATCGGTAATGCCATTAAATTCCGGGGAAAAGCAACTCCCACTATTCATATTTCCGCGCAACGTCAAGAGGAGGAATGGCTGTTCTCTATCACCGATAATGGAATTGGTATCGATCCCCGATTTTCCGAACGCATTTTCGTGATTTTCCAACGACTGCACACCCGCGACGAGTACCCTGGCACAGGCATGGGTTTGGCGATTTGTAAGAAAATTATCGAGTGTCATCGCGGACGAATTTGGGTAGAATCCCAATTAGGCAAAGGAGCGGTTTTCTATTTTACAATTCCCCTAGGAGGTAACGAGCGTGAGCGCTGGCGAGGACGTGCCACACAAAATTATCTTATTAGTGGAGGACAGTAAAGCTGATATTCGCCTCATCCAAGAGGCATTAAAAACTAGCACCGTCCCGCATGAATTAGTTATCGTTAGGGATGGTGTCAACGCCATGGATTATCTGCGTCGAGAAGGGGAGTATCTCGATTCTCCTCGTCCTAATCTGATTCTTCTCGATCTGAATTTACCAAGAAAAGACGGACGGGAGGTATTAGCGGAAATCAAAAACGATCCCAGTTTAAAAAGAATTCCCGTGGTGGTTTTAACCACTTCTCGCAACGAGGAGGATATTTTTTATAGCTATGAACTGCACGTTAATTGTTATATAACCAAGTCGCGCAATCTCAACGATTTGTTCAAAATTGTCAAAAATATCGAGGCTTTTTGGTTAGAAACCGCTACTTTACCTGGGGAGTGAATCATTATCAGTTATCAGTTATCAGTTATCAGTGATCAGTGATCAGTGATCAGTTATCAGTTATCAGTTATCAGTTATCAGTTATCAGTTAATAGTATCAAGTGGCAAGTTCGGAGCTTTCTTTTCACTGATTACTGTTTACTGGACGGCTACGCCGTGCCTTTGGCAACACTGAAAAATCTTCCCACTTCCTAACTTCCCAAATCTCTTTAACTCTTGATTAAAAAATGGGACTCTCGCAGGATATAAAAGTTCTTTTAATCGAGGATAATTTAGCCGAAGCTCGATTATTAAAGGAAATTCTTAAGGGTAATGAAAAAAAAGAATTTCATCTGGTTAATGTGTCAAGATTATCCGAGGCGATTTCTCTGTTACAACAAACAAATTTTGATGTAATTTTATTAGATCTAACTTTACCAGATAGTCAAGGTTTGGAATCCTTAGCTCCCCTTTTGATTACGGCTCCGAAATTACCAATCGTGGTTTTAACTAATACTAATGATGATAATTTAGCTTTGGCAGCACTACGTCAGGGAGCGCAGGATTATTTAATTAAAAGAGAAGTAAGTTTAGAAATTTTAACTCGATCGCTATGTTATGCGATCGAGCGAAAACAGATGGAGGAAGCTTTACGAGAATCGAACAAAGCTTTAAAAATGAGCGTGATTGAACGCACTAATCAACTGGAAAAAGCTCAGGAATTAAATCAGTTAAAAACTGAATTTGTTTCCATGTTATCCCACGATTTTCGCAATCCTTTAAATAAAATTTTACTCTCGGCTGGATTATTAGAAGAAAGTCGCGATCGGTTGACAAAAGATCAGCAAGTTAGCTATTTTCGCATGATTCGATCGGCCATTAAAGACATGGATCAATTGCTCACAGAAGTGTTATTAATTGGTAGGGCTGATTCTGGGAGATTATACTGTCAATTTGATCCGGTGGATTTGCTCGATTATTGTCAGAAATTGGTAGAATCTTTTATTGTTAAGCCAGAAAAACAATCAGCAATTATTTTCCAAATTGAGGGCAGCTTAGAAAGAGGACTTTGGGATATAAATTTAATTAAACATATCTTGACAAATTTACTAGGAAATGCTCTCAAATATTCACCACAGGGAAACCCCATAGAATTTAAGATTATTGTCGAATCCGAGCAGGTAGTCTTTAAAATTGTCGATCGAGGGATTGGTATTCCCAGCAAAGATCAAGAACATTTATTTAAACCTTTTTATCGCGGTAGCAATGTCGATAATATTCAAGGAACGGGATTAGGATTAGCCATTGTCGGACGCTGTGTGGAAGCGCACAAAGGAGAAATTCACTTGGAAAGTGAGGAAGGAAAAGGCACAAAGATGACGGTGATTCTACCGATTATTACCGACATTGAACACCTAAATTGAGATGAACAATAGGGTGGCACCACAATTTTTTTCCCGCTGCCCCTCTGCCCTAGGGTTGATTCATAGTAGGGTTGATTCATGAATCAACCCTACCTCTCCCCTCTCCCCTCTCCCCTTCCATAGGATCGAGGATCACCCTGAGCGTTCATCCGATCGAGTGATTTTCGGGAAAAGTGTTAAAAAAGATTGCTGTTTGTAAAGACAACTGTTACCGTAGGTTCAAGAGTGCGCTTTGAAGGAGGAAAAATCCCATGCACCCTAACCTATCCATCTATCCCTCGATTGCTTCGCTACTTATGTAGGGCATAGATGCACAAATCAAAGATTTCAGAAGCAAAACCAATAAATTCCCGTACTGTTGCTTAAAACAGGAGTTTGATCATGAAATTACAGGGAAAAACAGCCCTAGTCACGGGGGCATCCCGAGGCATTGGACGAGCGATCGCCTTAGAATTGGCCCGACAAGGTTTAAGCAGAATTGTGATTGTCGCCAGAGATCAAGAGCGATTAGAAAAACTAGCCAAAGAAATTGAGTCTCTAGGGGTCATTGCCACACCTTTAGCCCTAGATTTAACCGAAAATGACCTTGTTAGCACTTCAATTATCCGCGTTTGGCAAGAATGCCTTGGCATTGATATCCTCGTTAACTGTGCCGGTATTGCCCATCAAACCCCCTTTCTACGCTCGCAATTTTCGCAAGTGCAAGCAGAAATATCTTTAAATCTGATGGCCATGTACACGGTTACTCGCTTAATTGCCCGCCGGATGGCAATTCGGGGACAGGGAACCATCGTCAATGTTTCCAGCATGATGGGTAAAATTGCCGCTCCTAGCTTCTCTACCTACTCGGCCACCAAATTTGCCATTTTGGGTTTTAGTCAAGCTCTCAGGTCGGAATTACGGGAACACAACATCAAAGTTGTCACCCTCTTACCCTCTTTAACCGATACGGATATGGTGCGAGAATTGCAGTTATTTCGATGGTTAAAACCGATGAGCACCGAAGAAGTCGCCCAAACCCTAATTACCGGGTTAAATAGGGAAAAAACGGAAATTGTCGTCGGTTGGCAAAGTCATCTAGCTCTTTGGTGTCAAAAATTCGCCCCGAAACTGCTCGAGAAAATTGTCGATTTAGCTTCTCCCTTACGTCAAGGCAAAGGAAAGCGAGGATGGCGAGAAGTGTTTAACTAGGGTTTAATTAAATCCCTCAGGGTGAGCATGGCTCACCCTAATCACCTTAACTAACAAGCAATTAAACGGCTGTCAGGGTTTTTTCTAGAAGTTGTCGGGGAGTTTGAACCGAACCACGACAGTGGATTTCCGCAGAATTATTGGGACTTTCAATCAGTTTAACTTTATCCAATTCGGCTCCTAATTGGCGGATCCGTTCCTCTAATAGTTGAGCGATATGTAGGGCAATATTTTCCGCGGTGGGAACCACTTCGGCAAAGTGGGGAATATCCTTATTTAAAAAAGCATGATCGAAGGGTTCCACTACCAATTCATCGATCGCTTTTTGTAAATCTCCTAGATCTACAATCATACCGGTGCGGGGATCGATTTCTCCCGCCACGGATACTTCTAGGTGATAATTATGGCCATGACCGTTTACCCTGGCGCATTTGCCGTAGATTTCCGAGTTTTGTTCCAGGGTTAATTGCGGTAAAGCCAAACGATGGGCGGCGCTAAAATGGGTTTTGACGGTTAAAGTTGCTTCCATATCTTTTCCTTGATATTCTGCCCACAATTCGGGGTGTTCAAATAGTTGAATTTTGACTAATGGTAAATAGGGTGCTAATCTTTGCCAGATAACTCTGGCGATATTTTCTGTGGTGGGTAGGGTTTGCTGAAATTCCGGCCAGACTTGATTGAGATAGGAGTAGTCTAATTGACTGGTTATCTCTCGTTTAATTACCTGTTTTACGGTGGAGAGATTCTCCACCATGCCATAAAGATTGAGTTCTTTGTATAGGGAGACGTATAATTCGTAATTGTGACCATGACCGGGAAAACGGCTACCAAGACCAAAACGTCTTTGATTTTCGGCTTCGTCCCATTCTGGTAGATAATAGCGATGGCTGGCTGAAAACCGCGCTCGACGATTGATGATGCAATCCATAAATGTGGGCGATCGATGACTTTGTAAAGTTACGTTAAGAGTAACTTTTTCTAGCATAAACCAGTTTTGTCTCCTCCGGCTTGCGAACCGGAGAAAGTTATCCCTCAATTCCAGCAGAATGCGATCGCTGTGAGTCGAGAGTGAGAAAATTTATCTTTGAGAAGGTGAAGGAATTACTTTTTTACCACTAAAATAAACTTTCTAGCTTCTTCAATATTAATCATCACTTCCTCTAAAGTTTCCCCCTGAGTAATACAACCATCTAAATCTGGAATTAACGCGGTGTATCCGCCTTCTTCTTCGGGATAAATTGAAATCGGATATTTAAGAGATAAAAAGTATTCTAATATTGGTTGTTCCATCGATAGGTCTAAATAGGTCTAACCGAGTCGCCAATTTGAGGGTTTTCAAAAGGTAACGTTTCGGATAATTCCCGTATTAGCAGTTTATTTAACAATTCAGTATCTATTAGTTCGGATATTGGCTTTTTATCGTTCTTAGAATTCGCTCCTACGGCTCTTTTTAAGAATTTTCCTATCAAATCGGACGGGGTTTCTTGTTCTTTAAGCAATAACTGCAGCAATCTAGATTCTTTATTATTGGTTCTATCCGATTGTAAAATCGCTATTTTTTCTTGAACAAAAGTAATTGTCCCCGTCCCTCTCACTAAGTCAAGATAGCCTAAAGACTCACCAGTCTGCGGATCTTTTATTTCCTCTTCACTTGTATTGTAAACTAACATTCTTTGACCTTCTCGAATTCCACTAATTTCACCTCTATTGATCACTAATTTATAGTCGTCAATAACTTTGACAACTTTGGCGGGAAAGGTTCCTTTAGGAGATAAAATGGGTTTTTCGGCTACATTTTCCATATTTTCCTCTATGGTGAACTATGTTTTCTAAGAACGCCAGGTCTGACTCTGGTTTCTTGAATAATTTTTAAATCGTTACTCGCCAATCGATCTAGAATTGCCTGATAGATTGTTTGAGGTTTATCAATGATTGCGTGTATCTTGCCATCCTTTGGATTAATATATTCAACAAAACCCTCTCCTATTAATCTTTCAAACCCATCTTCATCGGTATAATAAAAAGAGACAAGTAACTCGATCGTAAACAGACTAGAGGAATCAAGAAGGCATAAAATATTATTATTTCCTTGCTTTTGAGACCTCAAAATCCTGGGAGTAATTCCCTGTTTAATAATATTTTCTAAATTTTGGTTTACCTCCTGAAGTTGCTTAA
Organism: Microcystis wesenbergii FACHB-1317; assembly: GCF_014696875.1. Taxonomy (GTDB): domain Bacteria; phylum Cyanobacteriota; class Cyanobacteriia; order Cyanobacteriales; family Microcystaceae; genus Microcystis; species Microcystis wesenbergii_A. The sequence continues at coordinate 64,294 of NZ_JACJQV010000111.1, forward strand.
CTTCTGCCTCTAATTTTTGTTTCTGTCTAAGAAGCGTGTTAACAGCGCTTAACAAAGTAGCGATTAACAGCAAGGTGAAGAAACTGACAATAATTACTAGGTCTAAAGGAATAGAAGTATTGAAGGAATAACGAATTAAAGCAATACCTCCTAAAAATCCAAGAAGGCCGAGTAAAACCCCTTGAATTTCGTTAAAACTAGACCAGATTAACCCCCAAAAGTTATTTTTCATCTTTTTTGAAAACCCAAGAGACTGGTGATTAGCCAGTCTCTCAAGTCTTATCTATCTATTCTACTCGATTCCTTCGATGCGGTCCTCCACTTCCTGATAAAGTTCCTGTAAGCGGTCTAAATTCTCTTGAGAAGTTTCCCAATAACCGCGACCATTAACTTCTAGCAGTGTTCCCACCATTTTGCGGAAAGAATTAGGATTGAGATTCATCAGACGCTGACACATTTCCTCATCTTGAATAAAGGTGGTGTTGACATCTTCATACACCCAATTATCCACCGCATCAGCAGTTGCCGACCATCCCATGGTATTAACCAAACGCTTCGATAATTCTCGGACTCCTTCGTAACCATGACTTAACATTCCCTCGTACCATTTGGGATTGAGTAACTTGGTGCGGGTATCCAAGCGCACGGTTTCCGATAAAGTACGCACTTGAGCGTTAGCGGTGGTAGTATCGGCAATATAGGCCGCCGGTTTTTTGCCATCATCGCGTAAACTAGCGACAACTTTAGTGGGATCCGAGTCGAAATAGTGGGAAACATCGGTTAAACTAATCTCGCTAGAATCCAAGTTTTGGAAAGTCGCTTCCGCAGTTTTTAAAGATGCTTCAAACAACTGACGATTATCGGCCATCATCCCAGGATTATCCGAGTCGAAAGCAAAACCCTTGCGGTTGAGATACATATTCTGTAACTCTTTTTCATCTTCCCAACTGCTATTTTCCACCGCGAGATTGATGTTAGAAGAATAGGAACCGGAAGCATTAGAAAAGATGCGGGTGGCTGCCTGTCGAACCGTTAAACCCATTTCTTTTGCTTGTGACCTAGCGTGTTTACGGACATAATTCATCTCCATCGGTTCATTTGCTTCCGCGGCCATTTTTACCCCTTGGTCAAGCAAGTTCATCTGATTGATAAATAAATCCCGGAAGACACCAGAACAGTTGACCACCACATCAATGCGCGGTCTTCCTAATTCCTCTAGGGGAATCAATTCCAATTTATTCACCCGTCCCAAAGCATCGGGAACAGGACGAACCCCCACCATCCAGAGAATTTGTGCTAGGGATTCCCCATAAGTTTTGATATTATCAGTTCCCCAGAGAACACAAGCGATGGTTTCAGGATATTTACCGCCATTATCCAGTTTTTGCCGTTCTAACAGGCGATCCACGACGATTTTAGCCGATTTTACCGCCGCTAGGGTCGGGATAGACTGGGGGTCTAAAGCGTGGATATTTTTACCCGTCGGTAAAACTCCGGGGTTACGGATGGGGTCGCCACCGGGACCGGGAAGAACATATTCTCCTTCTAATGCTTTTAATAGGGACCCTAATTCATTATCGGCACAGACCTGTTCTAAACAGAATTCTAGGTATTCAAACAGGGGTTTTAACGCCACCGGATCAACTTGTGGATAACCCATCGACCGTAAAGTTTCGAGCCAAGGCGATTTCTTGCCTATATTCAAGAAATTCAGCTTAGAAAGCATCGATACTCGACCTTCTGCGTCGGTTTGGGACTTGACTAAAGCGGCAACGGCAGCGCGAGTCGCTAGGGTGATGTTTTGCAGTAATTCCACATCCTCTAACACACCTCGATCGCTATTGCGATAAACTTCCTCTAGATCCCGGCCGATGCTGTTAGCAATAATACGGGGTAAGGAAAGTAAATCGTCCTCTTCCCGGTCTAAACTGGCAATATTGACCAAAGTTGCCACCGCTTCCAGCGCCGAGGGGGGTTTCCCAATAACATGAAGTCCGCAGGGAAGTAAGCGCGATTCAATTTCCATCAGTTTACGATAGACGGAACCGACGATATTATCCCGTTCCTCTTGACTGAGATGGGCGGTATCAACATCAGGTAAACTTATATCTTTGTCGAGATTGACCAATAAACATTTATCGACAATGGTATTGACAATTTGCACCCCACGCCCACTATCTTTCAGGGTTTGGTAGGAACCGATCAACTCGCTTAGTTCTTTTAACCCTTTGTAGAGTCCGGCATTTTCTGCGGGGGGAGTGAGATAGGAGATGGTTTCCGCATAACTACGACGTTTAGCGATCGTAGCTTCGCTCGGGTTATTAGCGGCATAATAGTAGAGGTTGGGAATCATCCCGATGAGGTTATCGGGGTAGCATTCCCCAGACATTCCCATCTGTTTCCCCGGCATAAATTCTAGGGAACCGTGGGTGCCAAAATGAAGAACCGCGTCTGCTTTCCAGACTTGATTGAGATAGGTGTAGTAGGCTGCAAAACCGTGGTGGGGACTAGCAGAACGAGAAAATAGCAGACGCATGGGATCCCCTTCATAACCGAAGGTGGGTTGAACCCCAATAAAGACGTTACCGAATTCTTTGCCGTAGATTAACAGATTTTGTCCATCACTGTTGAGGTGTCCAGGTGGTGGTCCCCAATTTTCCTCTAAACGGACGGAATAGGGGGTTAAGCGTTCGTATTCGGGTACGGACATCCGATAGGCGATATTTAGCTCCGGACTATGGTATTGTGCTTGAGCATCATGGATTACCGCTTCCATCAGTTCTCGGGGAGATGCGGGGAGATCTTGCAAGTCATAACCATTATTTTGTAACGCTTGCATCACCTCGTAGATAGAACCGAACACATCTAGATAGGCTGCGGTTCCCACATTCCCTTTATCGGGGGGGAAACTAAAGACGGTGATGGCGACTTTTTTGTTTAGTTTCGGTTTCTTTCTTAGGTTAGCCCATTTTAGCGCCCGTTGAGCGATCGCTTCTACCCGGTCCTGTAAAGCGATCGCTTTACCCGTGGCCCCATCCCGGCCTGATAATATAATAGGTTCGATCGCACCGTCTAATTCCGGAATAGCAATCTGTAGCGCCACTTGAATCGGGTGTAACCCCAAATCGCTTTCTTCCCATTCCTGGGTAGTTTGGAAAACTAGCGGTAACGCGCACATATAGGGACGATTGAGACGTTTTAAGGATTCTATCGCTTTCGGATGATCTTGTCGCGCTGGACCCCCCACTAAAGCAAATCCCGTCAGGGAAATTACCGTGTCAACGATAGCAACCGCTTCCACTCCTTTTAAGCTTTTATCCCAGAAGTATTCCTCTACTGGTTTGGAAAAGTCTAATCCCCCAGCAAAAACAGGAAGGACTCGCGCACCCATAGACTCGAATTCCTGCACGAGAGCGACATAATGAGCGTCATCCCCAGTAACGAGGTGAGTTCTCTGTAAAATTAAGCCAACACAGGGAGCTAAGGGGTCTTTTAGGTCATCAGCAATATCACTGCGGTTATTGTACCAAGCGAAGTATTCCTTGACATCCGACCACATTTTCATCGATAAAGGATGCCAGATACCCATATCCGGATAAACTACCGGTTCCTTATAAACTACACTGTCATCCTTGTTATCGAAGACGTACTTATCGGCCAACATTAACAGGAAGTTCTCTAAATTTTCTGCCGAACCTCCCAGCCAATACTGGAAACTTAACATAAAGTTGCGTGCGTCCTGAGCTTTTTCCATGGGGAGGTACTTCAGGACTTGCGGTAAAGTTCGCAATAACTTTAACATCGCATCTTGGAAACCAGCGCCGGAGTTTTCCCTGCGCTTTTTCATAAAGTTAGCGATGACACTCTTAGACTGTCCCAATTGGGCCATGGAAAAGCTGCCTAATTTATTTAAGCGCATTACCTGGGGCATAGAGGGAAAGACGATCGCCGCGTCTAATTGATCCCGATGGGGACTGACAGCGGCCACCACTTTATCGGCTAAATCTTCGATAAAGATGAGAGAAGCAATGAAAATATTAGCTTTGGCTACATCCTCCTGAAAATTGCGATAATTTTCCCCATCGCGCAGTTCTTCGATTAAATAACCACTAATTTCGATCGCTAGTTTCCGGTTGTTAGCGTTGATTTCCCTGACCGCACTACTCAGCGCACTTTGGTACTGAGGTTCTAGCACGACATAGACCACCTTGACCAGCGATCGACCATTCAACGCGTCAGGAACTATATGACGAATGGTGGACTTGACGTGAGTGAACATATATGATGGTTCTCCTTAGGATTGCTGAGTCTGGTATGAAGTGATTTTCGTCATCAGATGACGATCGCCCTTTGTTTAAGGTATTTAGATATATATGTTTCTGTTTTGTATCAGAAAATGTCACCCTAATGAGCATTTACTCTGGGTTTTGACACAATTCGATAAATATATTGCCATATTTTGTAACAGATGGTAAAGAGCTTTCGGAGTAACTGCTCAGGCTTTTCTTTACAAAAATTAATATTTAATCTATTGACTTTTAATTACAAAAATGTTATTCCTGAGCACCTCAGACGAGATGTCCCTGTTCAAAGATGATCAGGGTGAGGATTCGAGATCATCTCATAGAGAGCTGCAAGTGCTATAACTCGATCAAGATCAGCTTTTTGTCCTTGTCCTAGACCTCTGGTAAAAATCAAAAATTGTTGTTAGGGTTAGGAGTCAGTAGCAGGTAAGCTGTACTGGATTTAAACTGAGTAGAGTAATTTTTAGTACAAATGCTCGAACTGGCAACTCTGGCACTCCAGTGCAGTCTTAAGGAGTAATTTAGACAGTCAACAGCTTAATTATAGTGAGGAAATCAGGCAATAGTTTCAGAAAATTTGGCAAGTTTAGGTTGAAAAATCAACAACAAGGAAGTAAAGTTCTTAAAGTTTCGTTATGGTGGTAGAATTGGTTTATGGCTAAAAAGTTTTTATTTGATTCGATACGTCTATGACCGAGTTATTTGCTAGTGCAGCGGGACGACATTTGCAAGATGCCAAAATTTTGCTGTCTAAACAACGTTGGGACAATGCCATTTACCTAGCTGGTTATGTGGTAGAATGCGCTTTTAAGCTTTTAGTAGAACAGTATTTTAAAGATGATCAAAAAGCCGCTAAAAAATTCGGACATGATCTCAAGGAATTAGAAGGTAAAGCGAGGGAAAGATTAGGAATTCTCTATCCTATTTTAGAGCAACAGTTACCAGTTTCTCGCATCCGGGGAACTGTTCTAGGGCAAAATCACCCAGAAAGAAGATATTATCAATCTGGATATTGGACTGAAGATCAGGCTAACTCGGCCGTTGAATGTGCTGAAGAAATTTATCGAGATATTATTCTCAGATTAGTGCTAAACGGTTATATTTCTAGTAAGGATATTTAAGATTCTGATGATTAGTTTTAGTGAAACTTTTGCTAGGGTAAGGGACTGCTTTCAGGATTCCAGTCTTGGTTCTCTTGTAGCCAAACTAGAATCCGTGATTATTATTCGTGATGTTGAGGGAAAAATTCGCTTATTTCTAGGGTTAACAGGGACAAACAAGATAGAATCAAACGAAGAAAACCATCTATCTACACTCCTGTCTGAAAAACTTGAGTATTACTATGGCCATGATATTTGGTGGCAAAAAGGAGAAGGAGATGCTTATAAAGCCCTGATTGATCTTATCATGAAGGAAAAAGTTAAGGCACCTTGGTTCGATGAATCGGCAAGCTTGAAATGGTATATTCTAGAACGTCATCTGGCTAAACAAGCATGGACAGAGAATAAAATTGGGCAGCAATTGCCCTGGGATTTTGAAAAAGTTGAAAAAGGATATAAACCAGCTATTGTCTCCTTTTTTTCCTTCAAAGGAGGAGTTGGTCGCACCACTACTATGGCCGCTACTGCCTTAACTTTAGCGCGGAATGGTCATCGAGTCGCTATAGTTGACCTTGATTTAGAAGCTCCCGGTCTGGCCACAATTTTTTCTGAGGATTTTGCCGATAATTCTGGTGTCATGGACTATTTGCTAGAAAAGAAAGTTCAAAAAGACAAATGGAAACTGAGTTTAAAAGATATTAATGATACAAATTTGTTAGGAGATAAAGGTGAAATCTTAAAATTGCTACCAGCAGGAAATGTGGATCAAGATTATTTAGAAAAATTGGCTCGTTTAGATTTTCAAAATCTTGTCAATGGTCAACTACAAGGCATTTTAAAACAAATGCTAGAAGAAATAGAAAGGTTAAGCAAATCACTGGATTTTATTCTCATGGATGCAAGAGCAGGTTTTCATGATATTGGTGGTTTAGCTATTACTTATTTTTCCCATGCAGTGGTTATTTTTGGTACGGAATCTCGACAAAGTTGGCCAGGATTAACCCAAGTTATCCAACATTTAGCCCTATCTAACCCTGAGAATCCTTTACCATTAATTTTAGTTCATGCTCTCGCTCCATCTTTAGGAACAGTTGGCCGAGAAATAGAGTTACGAAAGTTTCGAGAAACAGCCTATGAAATTTTCCAAAAAAACTATTATACTGAATCTGAAGATGTCCCTAACTCTAATGATACTGATGCACCATTTTTCCCGATAGTTGTCCCCTACGATAATAGTCTGCGGGGAGATATTGCCCTCTTAACTCGTGACTCAACTCCAGAAGAAAAAGAGAGATTAGCAAATCTCGTAAAAGTTATGACCGATTCTCCTTATCAAACTATTGCTGAAAAGCTTTGTCAATTATTTGGACGTGATGTGATTATAAACGATCGGTAAAAAATTATGGCTGAATTCGATAAAAAAAAGTTACTGGAATTAATGAGAGAAATTGCTCCTGGAAAAGCAACAGCTGAACAGGAAAGTGATGATGAAGAAGTATTTCTCAAAAATTTCTTACCCGTGGTTGATTATAAACGGGCATTGGAACCAAGCATTTTATTAATTCAAGGTGGTCGGGGTGTGGGTAAAACAGAATTATTTCGTTTACTAGCCATTCCTTCTGGACGAGAAGCTTTAGTTAATAGTTTAAATATTCGAGGTCTTGCTCCTTTAAAGCAGACCATATGGATTGCAGGATTTGGTCGCACTCGCAAAACTGAAAAACGATTTCCGACACCAGAAATTATAGAAAAAGAAATGCAAAGCGCTACTAATCTTGAATGGCGTAGTTTCTGGTTAGGATTGATTTTAGGTGTCATTTTACAGGAAAAAGAATCTGATATTCCCAGCATTATAGGTCAACAATTAGATTCAAATATTACTACTATTCTTCAAAATAGGTTATCGCTTTTATCAGAATGGAGAATTTTAGTTAAAGATAATTTTGAACATCTAAATTATGTTCTTGACAAATTAGACGAACGATTAATTAGTTCTGACCAATGGCTATTTATTACTTATGATGAATTAGATCGGTTATTGACTACTTATAATGCTCTAGCTAATCCGATTAGAGAATTATTAGCTTTTTGGCTCGATCGCTCTCGTCGTTGGCAGAGAATTCTACCAAAAATATTTCTTCGTACCGACCTATTTAGAGAGGAATTTTTGGGATTTCCTGATGCTTCTAAATTACAATCCCATCGGCTAGAATGGCGACCTTCTTGGCTCTATCAACTCTGGATTAAACGGTTAGCTAATTCGGCTCAAGAAATGAGAGACTATTTACAGATTATCCCTAATTTAATTTATGAAAGCTCAACCCAACTAGGATGGAATGTTAGAAGTGATGAACAATTATTTCAAGAATTAATCGAAATAATGATCGGTAAATATATGGGAGCTAGTCCTAAAAAAGGCATTACCTACCGATGGATACCTAATCATCTTCAGGATACTGGGGGTAGAATTGCTCCTCGCTCTTTTCTAAAATTATTCGACAAAGCGGCAGCCAAAAGATTAGAACATTTTGAAAGTTTTGAACAACTGACTGAGCGACAACTTCTACAACCCTCTGATCTCCAGAGTGCTTTAATGGATACTTCAGAGGATAGAATTAAAGAATTAGCACAGGAAGAATATTCTTGGTTAGAATCTCTAAAAACTAACTTAGAAGGGTTAGAAGCTCCTATATTAAAAGAAACTTTTTTAGAGGCTGTGCGCTCAACTCACTGGAGTCCTGAAAAACTACCTCCCGTTACGGAACCTGAAGGAATTATGCAATATCTAATACAATTGGGTGTGGTGGAAAGTCGGCTAGATGGTCGAATTAATATACCTGAAATTTATTTATATGGGTTTAAAGTTAAACGTCGCGGTGGGGTTAAACGTCCTCAATAACTTGAGGATATCGACAATAATTTTATGTAGAATAAATAGTAAAATACATGAAACAATAATAACTAACACTAGCAGATTTTAACAGTTGATAAATGCTCCGATAGTTAATTTGTATTAGTCGGTGATAAACCCTATTATTTTCAGTAATCGATCGATAATGTTTTTTAATTGGATAACTTTACCCTATTTATTAATTAATCCTGTTTTAATTCCCTTGAGTATAGCTCGATCGGAAACTATTCTTGTTCAAGAAGTCAGCGATCCTAATTATCAAAAACTGGTGCAGTACGCCCAAAATACACAACTCGATCGCTTCCCCATGGCTGATATAATTCAGAATATCGCCACTCAGTTTTTGGGAGCAAAATATCAAGCAGGATTACTCGATCGCTCTCCTACAGAAAAATTATTTATCTCTTTAAAAGAGTTTGATTGTGTCCTCTTTGTGGAAACAGTTCTCGCTTTGAGTCACAATTTTGCTTTAAAAAATTATCAGTATTCTGCTTTTAGTCAGCAGGTTTTAAATCAGCGTTATCGCCACGGTATTCTCGACGGTTATTGTAGTCGCCTGCATTACTTTTCCGATTGGATTAATGACAACCAAAAACGAGGCAATCTAGAAAATATTACTCACAAATTAGGTGGAATTACTCTTGACAAAAAGCTCAATTTTATGAGCAAAAATCACCCTCTATATCCCCAGTTAAAACCTCAAAGTAATTACGATTGTATTCAACAGGTAGAACGGCAATTAGAAAGCTTATCCTTAACCTATATTCCCACCGCTAAGATTAAAGATATTTATCCACAACTACAAGCTGGCGATATTATCGGTGTCGTGACTAATATCCTTGGTTTAGATACCACCCATACCGGTCTAGTTTATCGCTTTCCTGATGGCAAAATTGGCTTAATTCATGCCTCTCCTGCTGGTCAAGTTACCATTGCTAAAGACCTACAAAAATATATCAGTAAAGTGGACAAAGCCATCGGTATTTTTGTAGTTCGTCCCCTTGATCCAAGAAATAATTAACCCTGAATTGCTTTAGCTAGTTGAACGTGCAGTTTATGACTAGCTTTAAAAGCCATGTAATGAGCGGTGGGAATAGTTCCCAGTAAACTCAAATCACCAATTAAATCCAATAATTTATGTCTTGCTGGCTCATTATCAAAGCGTAAAGGAGGATTTAACCATTGATTTTGATCGCAGACTAAAGCATTTTCTAAACTGCCTCCTTTAATTAAACCAGCCTTTTGTAAATATTCAATTTGATCGGCAAAACCGAAAGTTCGGGCAGCTGCGATCGCATCTCGAAAACTTTCCTGATCAGGACTCCAACTATACCATTGATTACCGATCGGTTTATAAGTAAAATCGATGCCGTAGGTAAAACGTAATTCAGGAGAAGGAATCGCCGCCACAAAAGCATCTCCTTCGTACAACCAAATCGGTTGAGAAATAGTTAAATCTGATGGAGAAAAAGAGTTATCTAAACCAGCATTTTCGATCGCTTCTACCCAGATTTTGGCCGAACCATCAAGGAGGGGAATTTCCGCACCATCCACCTCAATGCGAGCATCCTCTACCCCCAAAGCGGTTAAGGCCGCTAATAAATGCTCAACGGTTCTAACCTTGGCTTCTCCTTGGACCAATTCCGTTGATAAAGTCGTTTGGTAAACCGAAGAAACTAGAGCGGGAATAATCGGTTGATTGGCTAGATCTCTGCGGACAAAATAACGTCCTTCTCCTGGATTTGCCCCACAGACGCGCACCCGTGTTATCTCCCCCGAATGCAGTCCAATTCCCGATAATTCAAATTGTTTAGCGATAGTAGAAACCATAATTATTAAGTAATAAAGCTTTTATCAGTGAACAGCAAAAATAACTAAATTCATCGATAACTGGTAACTGATAACTGATAACTGATAACTGATTAGAATCGTTCCCCGATACCGAAATGGAGACGAGAACCACCATCGACATTAAAACCGTAGTCAACCCGAATTTGGCCGACGGGAGATTGTACCCGAACACCTAAACCGTAACCGAGACCGGTACCGGGTAAATCCCGGACAATCCCGGGTTGACCGGGGACATCGCCTTGGGAACCAATAGTAGTGCCGAAATCGACAAATAACGCCCCCCCGATAATAGCGACAATGGGAAAACGATATTCGGCCGTCGCTTGGAAATAACTGCGACCGCTACCCACTTCTCCCTCGGCGTAACCCCGTACAGAGTTACTACCCCCCACAATAAAAGCATCGTAGGGGGGTAAATCGCCTAATACTGTCCCTGCTTGCACATTAAAAGCGAGGGATTGCTGACCTTTAAAAATATCGGTTTCAAAGAGATTAAAGGAATTAATAAAGCGAACGGGGATAAAGTAACTGTAACTACCCCGAACACGAGTGCCGAAAATACTGCCAGAACCGACTGGAATAGTTTGTTCTAAACCTAGACGCAGGAAAGAACCACTGGTGGGTTGCAGGGGATTGTCGCGAAAATCTTGAATAGCGCCAATATTTAGGGAAAGTAGATCATCGATCCCAGAGGAACTAAAAGCCAGTTGTTGACTGCCAAAACCGTTGAGAGGTGCAGACAGGGGGGAGATGTCACCACTGGCATTTTGCACCTGTACCTGTTGATAGTTAAAGCCTAGGGAAACCACCCATTTTGGTTTTGTAAACACATCAGGGGCCAAAGGACGGACAAAAGTAATACCGCCACCCGTCCGGACGATACGGGGACTATCATTATTGTTAAGCGTCCGAATTGAGGAATTTTCCCCATCATAAACTAGAGAAATCGACTGTCGCCGGAAAACGTTGACCGTGTAGGAAGTGCGGAAATTATCCTTGGCAATCCAAGGATCGGAAAAACTCAGATCAAATAACAATTCCCGTTCCCCTAACTGGACTTCCGCCCCTAAAGTTTGGTTATTGCCGCCAAAATTGCGCTGTTGATAGCTAACAGTCCCGAATAGGCCCGCATTCGAGCTAATACCACCCCCAGCGGCCAGGGAACCGGTATTACCTTCCACCACATCGACGTTAACGATCACCTCCCTTGGGTCGCTGCCGGGGGAAAAAGACAGACGCACATCCTCGAATAAACCGAGACCGAAAACACGCTGTAAATCCTGTTGGGCCGTATTGCGGTTAAAAATATCCCCCGCTTTTAGGCGCATTTCCCTAGTAATGATAAATTCTCTGGTTTTAGCCTTGACTGGTTCCTGTTCGACGTTAAAATAACGTACTTGAATTTTTTCGATTAAACCTTCGGAAATGACCAGAATCACCCGACCATCGGGAGTGACTTGCGGCGCACCGATCACCTGGGCTAGATCATAGCCGTTTTTGCTGTACCAGTCATTGATTTTTTTTACCCCCGCCTGTAATTCCCGCAAATTCAGGGTTTTGCCGTATTGACTGGCGAAAATTTCCTCGACCACCCCGGCAGGTAAAATCGATTTGTCCACGGTTTCTGGGGCAATTTGAATCTGTACGCCCTGAAAAACGGGGTTAGGTTGCACCTCGAAGGTGACTCGCACCCCTAGGGGCGTATCTTGGGGAACTGCCCGCACATCGGCAAAAAAGCCCGTGGCAAAAACGGCGTTAATATCTTCTTGTAGTTGCGATCGAGTCGCGCTTCGTCCGGGTCGGGTACGAATGGTATTGTAAACTAGATTTTCTAATTCTCGATCAGCCCCCTGTACTACCACTTCAGCCACCAAGACCCGCGACTCCTCGGCCTGCGCTGGTGGGGGTGTGGTCGGGGTTTCCGGCGGCGGTAGCACGGGTGGAGTAGTTTCTCCCGTCGCGGGAGGAGACTGTACTAGCTGCTCGACCCGGGAAAAAACCGTCTCTGGGGGTTCTTCTTCGGCCATTACCGTCCCGTGAAATAATCCGAAAATAGCCAGCAGCAAGGCCAGCGAGGAATATCGCCTCGAAAAATTGAGATTTTTAAGCACTTCCACACACCCAGTAACACCATTATGGTTTTGTTTGTTTTCTCTGCCCGAGAAATTTAACGAACGTTAAAACTCTAGCAGATCGCTTACTCTCAGTAAATCCCAGCTTGACCGGTGACTAAAGAGACTCTGCATCAGGTCTGACATTGGCCAACCCTGATGCCTTAAGTTTTTATCTTGCCATATCTTAGCTTTTTCTGGTTTGGCTCTATCTCAATTCACCCTCTAGGATTATTGCCGCCTCGGTTTTGCACAATTAATTACATATCTTCCTAACTCATCAAAATTAAAAACAATTTAAGTTTATCCTCGTGGGAATCCCTCACCTTTTTACGCCAGCGCCGACGTTAAAGTCTCTTTTGTAATAACTGTACCAGCTGCGAGATCTGTTGGCGATTGAACATTTCCAGCAGGGTACTAGCTACCAATTCCGGTTCCAGGGTAATCAGGATTTGTGGTAATTTAGCGGTGGCTAATAACTGCAATTCTTGACTGACGGTGATTTCTTCCCCGCGACCCCATTCTAATAAATCATTAGCTTGTTTTAATTCTTTAATAATAACCGGGGCGAGAGTACGATAGGAATGTTTGGGGTTAGCCAAGGCTGATTGGGCATTTTTAACTAAATATTGCCATTTTTGCTGTTCTGAAGCCAATTGAAGAGATAAAGTTAATTTTTGTAATTGCTGACGGGAAGCACTGGTTTCTTCCTGTTTGAACAGTTGTAACATCTGTTTGAGTATATCTCTGACGCGGATGGAGATAGTAGATTTTCCTTGGCCGAGAAGCTCCTTAAGATGGGCCTGTAATTCGGCAAAAGTCGGCTCACCTTTTTTAACGATAGCGTTACCTTCCTCGGCTTGCAAACCTAAGGGACTCTGCAGCTTATTGATCAATATCTGAAGCAGATCATAACCCTTGAGGAACAAAGATTCTAATTTTTGATCGACTTGTAGGGGATTTTCTTTCAGTATTTTGAAAGCATCCTCAAGACGGTGAGCAGTTTTTTGGATACTGCTATAACCTAACATGGCCGCCCCCCCCTTGATGGAATGGGCGGCACGAAACATCTCGTTAATCTTTTCAGTGTCGTTCACGAGATTGCCTAAGTCTAAAATCCCCTGCTCCAAAGTTTGGAGGTGTTCTTTTGCTTCTTCGATGAATATACCGAGAATTTTCCGAGCGTTAGCGTAGTCCAAGGTCTTATCCCCCTTATCAAGATGCTGTCCAATCCTAGATTGCCCAGTTTTTCAGGAAATATATCAGTTATTAGGCAATGGCTAGGAAAACTAGCCCAGACGGACACAAGCTAAGTTCAAAAGCCTGCCCACAAAAGTTCTCAGCTTCTCTTGCTCAAAATAGCTCTAGCAACGGCAGGCAAAAAGCTAAGGAAAGAATCGGGGATGGGAGCCAGCTGACTAGAAATTATTATTGCTCCGTGGCAGCTAGTCAACAACTGAGGGAATTAGAGTTAGATGGACTGATTCACTGAGAAGTTTATTCAGAAATTCCTCCCAAAGTTGAATACTCTTCAACCGCTTTCGCAGAAACCCTGAAACCGATTATTCTGCCAATGCACCAATTAGGAATTGAGAAAAATACCGGACTTTAAGGTTTTAAATTTCCTCCTCGAATAAACCAAGTAATTGTGGCACTGGTAAAAGCAGTGATAGCGACAATAGCTATTTGGTTCCAGTTTTTTAATTCCCCAACTTTCTCGATTAAATCGGGAATTTTTTGGGTTAATACTGCTTGGGATTGAATTGTTCCTTCAATTTTAGCCGTGATAATTTTGACTTCCGTGATTTCTTTCTGTAGGTTAATAAATTGCTGGTTATTTTCTTCTCTCAGGGTTTCTAGTTGTTGGCGATTATCTTCCTTTAGCGCATCAATTTGCTCGCGGGTTTCTTCTCGCAGGGAACTTATTTGCTCGCGGGTTTCTTCTCGCAGGGAACTTATTTGCTCGCGGGTTTCTTCTCGCAGGGAACTTATCTGCTCGCGGGTTTCTTCTCGCAGAGAAATCATTTGCTCGCAGGTGTCTTCTCGCAGGGAACTTATCTGCTCGCGGGTGTCTTCTCGCAGAGAAATCATTTGCTCGCGGGTTTCTTCTCGCATTGCCGAGAGTAAGTCTTTCAATTCTTGAATATCATTGCTAGTAACAGTAGTCATACAATTAACCCCAAGAGAATCTATTTAACCGGCACTCTTTAATTTTATTATACTTCACCTATGCTAAAAAGGTCAAATTCATCAAATTTAATTACCTCGGAGTCAGGATAACGAGTATCAAAACGATAACTGCTCACGGTTCCTTTTTCTGTATCTAAAATGCTAAAAACCGTTACATCATTACTGGCAATATAGGGTAAAGGTTGATTAACCCAATCTACTAGAGGAGCAATATTCGGGATAATTGCTTCTAATCCATTGGGATTACTGATCGCCGCATAATTTCTATCGAGAGGGACAGGACGTTTTTTATCACCTAAATAAGCACCATAACTATTACCAACATTAGAAGATTCGAGAAAATTCATACCGTTAGGACTAAGAAAACGATTCCATAAATGAGAATGACCATAAAAAACCAAATTAACCTTGGCTGATTCTAATAAAGGAATTAGATCACGAATAATATAATCATTTTCTTGGGGATAATCATAACGTACTGATCTAACTTTTCCCGTGGCATCCCGTTGAATTGTCGGCACGGGATCGGTGTAGGGTGGAACGATATTGACCCCTAGGGTATGGGGAGGATGATGAAACATAACTACTTTATATTTAGCTTCTTGAAATTCTCGACTATTTAACTCTTTTTCTAACCATTGATATTGAGGACTACCCTGAGCAATTGGCTCAAAAATATGCTGACCATAACCCCAGCGATCTGGTCTCTCTAAGTCTCTTTGATTTTCGTAATATCTTCCCCTTGCACTGGGGTCTAAATTGGGATTTCTCCAGATATTAGTAACATATAAAACTACTAAACGAATATCGCCAAAGGTCAGAGAATAATATTTATTTTGAGGCAAAGAAAAAATTTCTTCGTAGGTTTCTGTGTTGAAAGTATTATTTTTTAACCAGTTTTCATTAATTGCTGCTGTATCCTCTGCTAGTTTTTTAGCAATAAACTGAGGGATAGCATCTTCAAACTGTTCATTTAAACCTCTGGAATTAGAAAATCTGCCCATAACTTCATGATTACCAATAGCAGGAAATAAGGGCGCATTTTGAATAATTTCTCCCCCTTTATAAATAGTCTGAATACCATTCTTTGTAAGAGTATAATTAGCTTTTCCTTGTAAACAGGGAAAGAATGCCCCACCGCGACTATCATCAAACCATTCGGAAGCTCGATCGGGTATATTAACTAAATCTCCCGCTAAAAAAACTGCATCTACCTGTCCAATAGTTTCGCTAACTTTTTGCAAATTAGCGGCAGTCATCGGCATTAATTGATGATCGGAAGTGAGCAGAATTTTGAGATTAGTTCCTTTTTTTGGTCTTGGGCTAAGGGTATAAATATCACTTCTAATCGCTGTATTTTCCTGAAAACTGGTGACTTGATAGGGAATCCTTTCCCCTGGCTTTAAATCAGTAATTTCGGCCTGATGTCGCCAGATTTCTCGCTCGGTTAAAGATGGATAAGCTTCAATAGTTCTCGATTGAGCATCTTCTCTAACTCTAGTTAATTTGCTAGTGCGAGCGCAGGCAATTTTCTCTAGTTTTTCCCCGTAGCGCACCTGATGACGAGTGCCAAAAAATTCCGTAAACCAAACCACTTGTACTGATGTTTCGGTGGGTAATTGTAAAAAAGGTTCGCTTAAAAGTTGATTCTTGTTCATTGTCGCTAAAAGATAACTAATTATAATTAAAAAAAGCTGGGTTAATATAACAGCCAGCTTTTGAGATGCTCAAGTCAAAGAGGACTAACAAAACTGTTAACCCATATTAGGGTAATTTTAGTGACAGACTCCCGTGAAAGAATCACCACCATGCTTAACTTTAATGGTGCGAAGATTGTTTTCTAAGGTAAAACTAACCGGTGTTCCTGCTTGACTTTTTCCGCTAAAAGTATTTCTACCTTGGTAGGTAGTGACAGCTAATCCTACCGGCTGCATTTCCGGGGGAGTTGCGGCAGCAAAATTATCAATCGTTACGGTGTTATCGTCTTTGTTAACTACCAAAATTTGCCCTTCCACCACATCACTAACTGGGGAAACCATTGTCAGTGTCACCGGTTCTTTTTTGTCGATCGAGTCGTCATCAATTTCAGAAGTATAAACATAGAGTTTTACCCCTTGGGCGGTTTTGCCAGTTGCTGTACAGATGATACCATCTCCTAGACTAGACATTTGGGCAATTGTCGGCTGAATTAAGACGCTGGGGATACCGATCAGGGTAACGGTGGCTAAAAGAGCGGTTTTAGTCAGATTTTTAAGCATGAATTTCTCGGTACAAGTGGACTTCTATTAGGTTTTTAGCACATTACCTGTGCCACGAGAAATCAAGATAACACAAAAATTGGCTAGAAATTTTTATAAAGTGTTGAGTGAGATTCTTGGCTTTTACTGCCATTAAATCGACAAAATAGCCAGAAAATTCTTCTTAAATTCTCCTACTAACTGGCAATAACTAGCAGATTCGCTATTTGATCGGCTAATGTAAAACCTTAGACTCTAACTGCTGCTGTTGCCAGAGATTTTGATAGACTCCGGGGACTGCAATTAACTCCTCGTGGGTTCCTATCTGGACAATTTCTCCGCGATCCATGACAAAAATGCGATCAGCAGTGGCAGCGGCCGATAATTGATGAGAAATAAAAATCACGGTTTTTTGGCTCTCTTGGGCGAGGTTTTCCAAAATAGCTGTGGCTGTTTGATTATCGACGCTAGATAGGGCATCATCGAGGATTAAAATCGGTGCTTGGATGGCTAAAGCGCGCGCTAAAGAAGCCCGTTGACGTTGACCCCCGGAAAGAGTAATCCCACGTTCTCCCACTAAAGTTCCGTATTTTTGCGGGAAATTCTCGATTTCCTCCTCAATTCTCGCTTGTTTGGCCGCCGATGCCACTGCCGGAAAACTCAGCAGCGGATCGCCGTAACGAATATTATCTTCGATGCTGGTACTAAATAAAAAACTTTCTTGGGGAACATAAGCGATCGCTTTTCGCAGGTCTTCAAGGGCAATTTGAGTGACATCTTGATCATCAATAAATAACTGTCCCTCGGCAATATCCAAAAGACGGGGAATAGCGTTAGCAAGGGTAGATTTTCCTGATCCGATCGCACCGACGACCGCTACCGTTTCCCCCGGATTAATGGTAAAAGAAAGAGATTTTAAGGCTGGTTCCTTAGCATCAGGATAGAAAAAAGTCAAGGCTTTGGCGGTAATTTTTCCTTGAATATTTTTTAAGTGAATACAATCGGCATTATCTTTAATTTTAGCCTCAGCTAATAGGATAGTTTCTAGGCGATCAATACTCACTTCTCCCTGTTGGTAGGCCGTAATAGTGAAACCTAATAAAGCAGTGGGAAAAACTAATCTTTCCGCCAAAATTAACAGAGCAATAAAGTCCCCAATGGTGATATTACCCGATATAATTTGTCTAGTACTGAGGGCAAGCAACGCCAATAAACTCACATAGGATAAAGCTTCAATCAGGGGAAAAAGAAAATTACGAGTCTGGACTAAATCTAAATTAGCCTGTAATAATTTGCGATTTCTTTGTTTAAATGCTAGGCGCTCGTTAGCTTCTTGGGCATAGATTTTAATCAGAGTAATACCACTCATATCCTCTTGAATTAAATCGCTCAGATGCGAGAGTTTTTCTTGTACTGTTTTCTGTTGCCGCTGCAGACGACCACTAAATAACTGCACAGCAATTAACATCAAAGGATAGACAGAAATAGCGGCGATTGAAAGGGGAATATGAATCGCTAACATCACGGGCAAAGTTAACCCATATGCAAAAAAAGTATTGGCCAAACTGAGCAAAGCAAAACCCACCAGACGACGCACATTATCTACATCGCTAGTGGCACGGTTGATTAAATCTCCTGAAGTTTGCCGAGAAAAATAGGCAGGTTCAAGGGTTAATAAATGCTCAAAGATTTTTTGTTTAAGATCGAACTCTACCTGACGACCGATCCCGAATAATAACACTCTGGAAATCATGCGGATAAACCACATAATCGAGGCTAAAGCGACAATTAAAATCAGATAATCAAGGATTTTTTGGAAGTCAAAGGATTTACTCAAATCATCGATGCTATCCCGGATTAAAAGCGGTATATAAACACCCAAAAGATTAACAATCAGCAGAGTAACTACCCCCCCAGTGACTATTTGCCAATAGGGTCGTAGATAATTTGCTAGTTTTTTAATGCGAGAATAAGCCATATTCAGTTATCAGTTATCAGTTATCAGTTATCAGTTATCAGTGAGCAGTTATCAGTTATCAGTGAGCAGTTATCAGTTATCAGTGAGCAGTTATCAGTTATCAGTGAGCAGTTATCAGTGAGCAGTGAGCAGTGAGCAGTTATCAGTTATCAGTTATCAGTTATCAGTTATCAGTTATCAGTTATCAGTTATCAGTTATCAGTTATCAGTGAGCAGTTATCAGTGAGCAGTTATCAGTTATCAGTTATCAGTTATCAGTTATCAGTTATCAGTTAAGTAGCTGGTTATAATTAAACTAAAAATGGATTTTAGGTTCGATCCCCCTGCCCCCCTTAATAAGGGGGGTGCCGATAGGCGGGGGGATCTGAAAACTTTTAACACCTATCTACTTATCAGTTATCAGTTATCAGTTAGAACAGGGAACAGGGGGAATAGCCACCCAAGAACTTTTATTTTTTCTCCTTGTCCTGATTTGGTGGCGGTTTAACATTAGAACCACCCTGGGGCGGTTTACCGGGGGGTTTATCAATTTTAGCTTGATAGCCGTCGTTTTTCTGAACCCGTCGTTCTTGTTTTTCGGACATTTAAGTTACCTCTGTTTGATGCTGCCAAAATTCAATCAGCTAAGACGTATTTAAACCGCTTATTCTTAGATTAGCCGAATCTCCCCCAATCCCTTTACTGTTGCAAGAACGTAGGTTGGGTTGAAGCATGAAACCCAACGCCCGCGACGTAATAACTTCTGCTGCTGTTAAGTAGGAGAGATTTACAAATATGAGATGCACCCACCAGTAATCAGTGAACTGCAAACTCAAATCTGATAACTGATTCAAGATAGCTAAAAATCCCCATCCCCCTACCATGCGTTTCCGACAAATTTTTATGCTTTTATTACATGACTGGCAATATTTTGTAACAATCTATACTATCTTTCCCGTTGAAGACTGTAAATTTAAGTTAATTGCTTCGGTAATAACCCTGAAATAAAGTGATCTTTCTAGCTCAGATGACTAAAAACCGCCCCTATCTATCGACTCCTCAAAACTGTTATGCTTCTGGGAAAAATCTCTTAAACAAAAACTATTGCTAAATCTGTCTAGATGGAGAAGCAAAAGCGACCAAGAGATAAAAATAGTTAAAGCCTCCTTACTGAATCAACAGTTACTTTGAACAAATTTTCTCGGTTATCACCGCAGTCAGTTAGGGGAAGTAATGAGAATTTTTCACCGTTTCATCACCTTTGTTTAGTTTCTAATCACGATTTTTTAGTCCATGAGTAAACTTTCCAGACGTAGATTTATCTTCACTGCCGGGGCAACTGCCGTAGGAACAGCAATTCTCCACGGTTGCGCCACTCCCAATAATACCGCGACCAGTCCCTCCCCGGCCGGCAGTCCTGCCGCTTCCCCCGTTGCCAGTGGAGAAACCCCCGAAGTCACCACCGCTAAACTAGGTTTTATTGCCCTCACCGACGCTGCCCCCTTAATTATCGCCAAAGAAAAAGGTTTATTCGCTAAACACGGGATGCCCGATGTGCAAGTGATGAAACAAGCCTCTTGGGCTGCAACCCGGGATAACCTCGAATTAGGTTCGGCGGGTAACGGTATCGATGGAGCGCATATTTTATCCCCCATACCCTACCTAATGACCTTGGGCAAAATCACCAAACAGCCCGTACCAATGTATATTCTGGCGCGTTTGAATACCAACGGTCAAGCGATTTCCATATCTAACGAATACATGGATCTAAAAGTTGCCCTCGATAGCGGTGTACTGAAAGAATCCTTCGCTAAAGCTAAATCTGCGGGCAAAGAAGTTAAAGCCGCCGTCACTTTCCCCGGTGGTACTCACGATCTCTGGATGCGCTACTGGTTAGCCGCCGGCGGCATCGATCCGAATAAAGATCTATCCCTAATTGTTGTTCCTCCACCACAAATGGTGGCTAACATGAAAGTCGGCACTATGCAAGCTTTCTGTGTGGGGGAACCTTGGAACGCCCAATTAGTTAACAAAAAACTCGGTTATTCGGCCTTGATTACTGGGGAACTGTGGAAGGATCACCCCGAAAAAGCCTTCGCTTTACGCGCCGATTGGGTAGATAAAAATCCCAAAGCGGCAAAAGCTTTAACCATGGCTGTTCTGGAAGCGCAACAATGGTGCAATGATCCCGCTAATGTTAAGGAAATGTGCGAGATTATTTCAGGACGGGAATGGCTGAAAATTGACCCCGCCGATATCTTGGGCAGAATGCAGGGTAATATCGATTTCGGTGATGGTCGCAAAATCGAAAATAGCCCCGTAGCCATGAAATTCTGGGCTGATAACGCTTCCTATCCCTACAAGAGTCATGATACTTGGTTTGTGACTGAAGACATCCGTTGGGGCTATATTCCCGCCGATACGGACATCAAAGCTTTAGTTGATAAAGTTAACCGGGAAGATATCTGGAGAGAAGCCGCCACAGCCCTCAATGTTCCGGCTGATCAAATTCCCGCTACCCCTTCTCGCGGTGTGGAAACTTTCTTTGATGGCGTGAAATTTGATCCCGAAAATCCCACCGCTTACCTGAAATCTCTCAAGATTAAAAAGGTTTAAATCAGTGATCAGTAATCAGTAACCAGTTAAAGATGATTTTCTGATAACTGGTAATTAATAACTGATAACTGAACCACTCAACCACTGAATCACTGATAACTCAACCACTGAACCACTGATAACTGATAACTGATAACTGATTATGGCTGTTTCTATTTCTCGTCGTTCTCAAAGTCCGAAATGGGTAAAAGACCTGCAAAAAAAATTACCCAAACTAGCAACTTCGGCGATTGCTTTATTAATTTTCCTTGCCATCTGGCAAATACTCTGTTTTAGTCCCGATGCCCCCCTTCCTAGTCCCACCAAAGTTGTTAGCGAGACCTGGGAATTAATTATTAATCCCTTCTTCAATAATGGTGGCACAGATGTGGGGTTATTCTGGCAAATTTTTGCTAGTTTACAACGGGTGGCCGTCGGTTTTACCCTTGCCGCTATTGTTGGCATCGCTGCGGGTATTTTAATCGGTAGTAACGCCCTAATTTATGATGCGATCGATCCGATTTTCCAAATCCTGCGTACCGTTCCCCCCCTAGCTTGGCTACCCATCTCCCTAGCGGCTTTTCGTAATAACGAACCTAGTGCCATATTTGTAATTTTTATTACAGCAATTTGGCCAATTATTATTAACACAGCCGTGGGAGTGCAACAGGTTCCCCAAGACTATAAAAACGTCTCTAGAGTGCTAAAATTATCCAAAGTTGAATATTTTTTCAACATTCTTTTTCCCGCTACTGTTCCCTACGTTTTCACCGGATTAAGAATCGGTATCGGTTTATCTTGGTTGGCGATTGTAGCGGCAGAAATGCTGATCGGTGGCGTGGGAATTGGCTTCTTTATCTGGGATGCTTGGAATAGTTCCATGATCAGTGAAATTATCCTCGCTCTGATTTATGTGGGTATTGTTGGTTTCCTACTCGATCGCCTCATGGCCTACATCGCTAAATTAGTTGTACCCGAAGAAAATAAATAGGGTTTGTTAAAAAAGTTTTTCCTGGTGGCAGGGTGCGGGGTGTGGGGAGCTTTTTAAGTAAACAGTAAACTAAAAACTCACATCTGATAACTGATAACCGATTACTGATAACTGATAACTGATAACTGATAACTGAAAATGTCTGCATTTATTGAAGTCGATCACATTGATAAGGTTTTCCCTCTCCCCGATGGCCGTCAATATATCGCCCTGAAAAATATCGATCTCAGCGTCACTCAAGGGGAATTTATCTCTTTAATCGGTCACTCCGGTTGCGGGAAATCCACCCTCTTAAATATGGTCGCCGGACTCGATCGCCCGACGGTGGGAGGGGTAATTTTAGAGGGAAGAGAAATTAAAGGTCCCGGTCCCGATCGCATGGTGGTGTTCCAGAATTATTCGCTGCTGCCCTGGTTAACCGTCCGGGAAAATATCGCCCTAGGAGTCAACCGCGTGCTGCGTCATCTACCGGCTGCTGAACGCAAAAGTGTCATCGAACATAGTATCGATATGGTACACCTGCGCCATGCCGCCAACAAACGACCGGGAGAATTATCGGGAGGCATGAAACAACGGGTAGCGATCGCCCGCGCCTTAGCCCTACGGCCAAAAGTCCTGCTACTCGATGAACCCTTTGGGGCGCTGGATGCGTTAACCAGAGGCAATTTACAGGAACGTTTGATGGAAATCGTCGAAGAAAGCCACGTTACCTGTATCATGGTCACGCACGATGTGGATGAGGCCCTATTACTATCCGATCGAGTGGTGATGTTAACCACCGGTCCGGAGGCCCATATCGGTCAGATTCTCGATGTTCCCATTCCCCGGCCCCGGCATCGTTTAGAAGTAGTTAACCACCCTAGTTACTACGCCCTCCGTAACGAGATCGTTTATTTCCTCAACCAACAGAAGCGATCGAAGAAAGTCGGCCAACCCACCGAACCAGTAACAGTGATCGGTCAAGCTACCAGATTGAAAACCAATCCTACCATCGGTTTTATCCCCCTCACCGATTGCGCCCCGATTATTATCGCCCAAGAGAAAGGTTTCTTCGCCGAGGAAGGATTAGAGGATGTTGTCCTGCAAAGGGAACCCAACTGGAAAGCGATCGCCCAAGGGGTAGCTACCGGTCGTCTCGATGCGGCCCAGATGGTGGCGGGAATGCCCCTCAGCATGACCATTGGGGCCGGCAATAAGCCCTCTGTCCCCGTGATTAGCGCTTTGGTACTCAGTCGCAACGGTAACGCCATCACCCTCAGCAATAAATACAGGGAATTGGGGGTAGAAAAACTGGAGGACTTGAAGGATGCCCTCCTGCAAAGTCCCGATAAAATCGCCACTTTCGGCATGGTTCACCCCGCCTCCATGCACAATCTACTGTTACGCTACTGGTTAGCTAGTGGCGGCATCGATCCCGATAGTGATGTGAATTTAGCCGTAATTCCGCCGCCTCAGATGGTTTCCCTGCTAAAAGCGGGTAATATCGACGGTTATTGTGTGGGGGAACCCTGGAACTCCTACGCCGTTCACGAAAAATTAGGCTACGTTATCGCCACCGATCTTGATATTTGGCCCGGACACCAGGAAAAAGTTCTCGGGGTCAGGGAAACTTGGGCGGCGAAACATCCCGAAACCCATATCGCCATGGTGAAAGCTTTAATTAAAGCCTGTGAATACTGCGATGATCGGCGTAATCGAGAAGAAATCGTTAATATTCTCAGTCAGCCCCAGTATGTGGGCGTGGATAGCGCGATTATTCGGCCCGGGTTCCTCGATGGTTACGATCGCGGTTTAGGAACTGCCCCCGAACCCCTATTCCGATTTAATCAGTTTTACGTCGATCAAGCTAACTGTCCGGGCCGCAGTGAGGCCCTATGGACCCTAACTCAGCTTGCTCGTTGGGGTTACGCGCCTTTCCCCCGCAACTGGGTGGAAGTGATTGAACGCGTCCGTCGTCCCGATCTGTTTGGTGAAGCTTGCCGGTCCCTGGGCCTTCCCGATTTGGAACCCAATCGCCACAGTTTTGCCCTCTTTGACCGTCTTATTTTCAATCCCGACGATCCGATCGGCTATCTGGAACGTTTCTCGATCCGTCGCGATTATCGCGTCTCGGAAGTTCTCCTCGATGATCCCGTCGCTAATTAATGGTTGTGGTGGGCTTTGCCCACCTTAAAATAAATCTAGGAAGAATTATGCAAACTTTTACCGATAAGACCGTGAATTCCAGCACCACCACCCAGCCTTTTTTATTAGTTAGTAATGTTGCCAAAGAATACCCCTCCCCCGAAGGGGTTTACACCGTTTTAGACGGTGTGGAGCTGCAAGTCAATGAGGGGGAATTTGTCTGCATTATCGGTCACTCCGGCTGCGGTAAATCGACCCTTTTAAATATGGTGGCGGGGTTTTCTTCTCCTAGTCGTGGGCAAGTGCTGCTACAGGATAAAGAGGTTAAGGAACCGGGACCGGACCGGATGATGGTATTCCAAAATTATTCGCTTTTGCCCTGGAAAACTGCCTTTGAGAACGTTTATATCGGGGTTAATTCCGTTTATCCCGAAAAATCTCAGGCTGAGAAGGTGAAGATCGTGGAAGAAAATCTATCCTTAGTGGGATTGACAGAAGCAGCCCAGAAAAAACCCCCCCAATTATCGGGAGGTATGAAACAACGGGTAGCGATCGCCCGCGCCCTGGCCATTCGTCCCCAAGTCCTCATCCTCGATGAACCGTTTGGGGCCCTGGATGCGATTACTAAAGAAGAATTACAGGAAGAATTGCTGAAAATCTGGCAAGAACACCAGTTAACCGTGTTGATGATTACCCACGATATTGATGAGGCTTTGTTCTTGTGCGATCGCTTGGTGATGATGACCAACGGCCCGAGCGCTAAAATCGGTGAGGTGTTAAAGATGCCTTTTGCTCGTCCCCGGGTTCGTTCCCAAATCACCGAGGATCCCCGTTACTACGAACTCCGCAATGAAGCCCTCGATTTCCTCTACAATCGTTTTGCCCATTCGGAGGATCCCAACGAGGATGCCTCCGAAGAACCCCGCACAGAAAATCTCGTGGGTAAAATTGTTACTGCTATTGGTGGCATAGCTTTACTCGCTTTTGTCGGTTTTAGTCTGATACAAATGTTCACTAGCAAGACTGCCAATACTGCTAATCCGGCTACCATCGAGGACTCCAGATAAGTAACAGTTATCAGTTATCAGTTATCAGTTATCAGTTATCAGTTATCAGTTATCAGTTATCAGTTATCAGTTATCAGTTATCACTGATTACTGACCAGTTTATCAATGATTAAGATGTTCAAAGACCGATTTATCACCGATATCGTTGGGGAGAGGTTGGCTTAATTTTCTCAGAGCAAAGATAACGAATAAAGTCGCCCAGAGAATTAATAGCCCCTTCTCCCAATTTAAGGGCAATATCCCCAAAAGATGACCGAGTAAAAGGGTGGGAACTAGAGGGGTTAAAAACTTGGTTTCTATCAGTTATCAGTTATCAGTTATCAGTTATCAGTTATCAGTTCGTCAATGATTAAGATGTTCAAAGACCGATTTATCACCGATATCGTTGGGGAGAGGTTGGCTTAATTTTCTCAGAGCAAAGATAACGAATAAAGTCGCCCAGAGAATTAATAGCCCCTTCTCCCAATTTAAGGGCAATATCCCCAAAAGATGACCGAGTAAAAGGGTGGGAACTAGAGGGGTTAAAAACTTGGTTTCTATCAGTTATCAGTTATCAGTTATCAGTTATCAGTTATCAGTTCGTCAATGATTAAGATGTTCAAAGACCGATTTATCACCGATATCGTTGGGGAGAGGTTGGCTTAATTTTCTCAGAGCAAAGATAACGAATAAAGTCGCCCAGAGAATTAATAGCCCCTTTTCCCAATTTAAGGGCAATATCCCCAAAAGATGACCGAGTAAAAGGGTGGGAACTAGAGGGGTTAAAAACTTGGTTTCTAGACGATTAAAACAAAAAGCTTCTTTGAAATAAATCCCCGTGAGACTAGCAAAAATAAAGCCGACACCGAATAAACTCACCGGGTGGTTATAGACAAATTCTAGGGGAGAAAGTTGATAATAAAGGCTGAAAATTAGGGAAGTAATCGCCCCGATTAGCCAAAAAACTTGCAGGAGACGATGGAGGGGAATTAAATATATATGGATAGTCAATAAACTGATGCCTAACCCCAGACAAAAACCAATGTATAAAAGGTTGGTCAGGGGCAGTAATTGCGGTCGGGTGAGGACTATAATTGTAGCGACAGCGAAACTAAAAGCCGCTAAATTTAACCCCAAACGGTAGAGACGCACGCCTAGGCGATCGCTATCCGTAATCGTAAACTCTCCGAATTGACCTTGATAAACTCGATCGACAGCAGGGGAAGTCATAAGCTCTAAAGAAAAAGGGAAGCTTAGAAAAGATTGACTAAAAATCATCTTAATCTTAAATTATGCCAGTAGCCTCACTTCTCCCTCCTCTCGGCTGACTAATTGCGAGTTAGGATCAAGGTTACATTTCCTTTAGATTTTTAAGCCATGTCGTTGAACCAAGAATCCCTCGCTTTTAGCCATGGGAGGGTCAAGAACTCAACTAGCGAAATTTTGATCGTGGGCGGTGGTATCATCGGATTAGCGATCGCCGTCGATTTGCAATTGCGCGGGGCAAAAGTTACCCTCCTAGTTCGAGATATAGCTCAGGCCGCTAGTCGTGCGGCTGCGGGAATGTTGGCCCCCCATGCGGAGGGGATTCCCCCGGGTCCCTTTCTCGATCTTTGTTTACAATCGCGCTGGCTATATCCAGAATGGAGCCGCAAAATCGAGGATTTAACGGGGATAAACAGCGGTTACTATCCCTGTGGTATTCTTGCTCCCATTTACGAGCTAGATCAGCCTATTGCTGCCAATACAGCTAATAAAATTTGGTTAGACAGCAATGCAGTTCACCTCTACCAACCCGGACTAGGTAAAGATGTGATCGGTGGTTGGTGGTATCCCGACGATGGACAAGTGGACAATCGGCAGCTAGTGACTGCGCTGCAACAAGCGGCCGAAAATTTAGGGGTAGAAATTCGCCAAGGCATCGAAGTCCATGCCTTACAACAAAAGCAGGGAAAAGTCAAGAGTATTTATACCTCAATTGGGGAATTAGAAGCAAAAATTTATATTTTAGCGGCGGGATCCTGGGCCAGTCAACTTTTACCCCTCCCTATCCATCCCGTCAAAGGCCAAATGGCAGCGGTAAAAATGCCCCCTAACCAGACCTTAGCGAGGGTTTTATTCGGTCCGCAAACCTATCTGGTTCCCCGTCGCAATGGTCGTTTAATTATCGGGGCCACTTCCGAAAAAGTCGCCTGGCAAACGGGCAATACACCCCAAGGACTACAAACCCTTTTTGCGCGTGCTACCCGTCTCTATCCCCCTTTAGCTGACTGGGAAATCGAGGAGATGTGGTGGGGATTCCGTCCGGGTACAGCGGATGAATTACCTATTTTAGGCCGCAGTAGCTGTGATAACCTGATTTTAGCCACCGGTCACTATCGTAATGGCATTTTACTCGCTCCTGTTACTGCTTCCTTGATTGCTGACCTGGTGATTAATGACAAAGTTAATCCCATTTTGACCCATTTTAGCTGCGATCGCTTTAATCAACCATCACCCGTTACTATTCCACCTATGTCCTTAACTATTATTGAGAATAAACCCCAAGCGCTTTTATCGCCCCAAAATGATCGCCTCACCATTGCTGGGAAAACCTTTCACTCCCGCTTGATGACTGGGACTGGCAAATATGCCAATCTGACGACTATGCAGGAAAGTATTAGTGCCAGTGAATGTCAGATTGTCACCGTTGCCGTTAGACGAGTACAAACGAACGCACCCGGTCATGAGGGATTAGCAGAGGCGATCGATTGGTCTAAAATTTGGATGTTACCCAACACTGCCGGTTGTCAAACGGCCGAAGAAGCGGTTCGGGTGGCCCGTTTAGGGCGAGAAATGGCCAAATTATTGGGACAGGAAGACAATAACTTTATTAAACTCGAAGTTATTCCCGATCCTAAATATTTATTACCCGATCCGATCGGAACTTTGCAAGCGGCGGAACAATTAGTTAAAGAAGGTTTTGCCGTACTGCCCTATATTAACGCCGATCCTCTCTTAGCCAAACGTTTAGAGGAGGCCGGCTGCGCCACGGTTATGCCCCTAGGATCGCCGATTGGGTCGGGACAGGGGCTGAAAAATGAGGCAAATATCGCGATTATCATCGAATCGTCCCAAATTCCCGTGGTGGTAGATGCCGGGATCGGTACACCCTCAGAAGCAGCCCGGGCCATGGAAATGGGGGCCGATGCTTTATTAATTAACAGTGCGATCGCTATGGCGGCCAATCCGGCTATGATGGCCCAGGCCATGGCAATGGCGGCAAAAGCGGGACGTTTAGCCTATTTAGCGGGAAGAATGCCGATTAAGTCCTATGCTAGTCCTAGTTCCCCCCTGACGGGAACGATCGCCTAACCGATTAAGCTAGGAATGGGCTGTTTTCAGCTATTAGAGCCAGCAAAAATCTCTATGACTACAGACAATCAAACTGAGTATGTTGCCGCTTTAACTGATTTACACCGTGGACTTGACCATAAAGGGCCTGGCGACTCTGACTTCTCCCTAAAAATTTTGAGTAATCTCTCTATTTTGCCCCTCAAGCCACGAATTGCCGATCTAGGATGTGGAAGTGGTGCCAGTGCTTTACTGCTGGCACAATACTACCAAAGCCCTGTCATGGCAGTGGATTCCTCGTCGGTTTTTATCGACGAACTCAAAACCCGAGCAAAACAGCTTGGTCTTGAGCATTTAATCATTCCAATTCATGGTGACATGGCTAAACTTGATTGGTCAGTGGGTTCAGTTGATCTACTTTGGTCTGAGGGGGCTGCTTATAATCTTGGGTTTGAGCAAGCTCTTAAAATCTGGCGACCGCTTGTTTCTAACAACGGGATCGCCGTCATCTCGGAGATGAGTTGGTTTACTGATGAGCTACCAGAGCCGGCTGTGGCCTATTGGCAAAACGCCTATCATACAATGGGTAATGAGTTTGAGAATATCGTTCGGGCTAATAGGTCTGGTTTTAAGGTACTTTCTACCCAGAGGCTGCCCAGTCAGGTTTGGTGGCTCAATTATTATCAACCTCTCCGTGAGCGAATCGGGCAGCTGGAAATCAGCCCCAGTAGCCCATCGGTTATTCGTGAAACTGAAGAAGAGATGAAACTTTTTGAGAAATTCAGCAACTTCTATGGTTATACCTTCTATGTTCTGCAAGCGGCCTAGAAAAAAAGCCGTCCAATTTATGATCAGCTTTGTTTCGCAGTAATTCCTATTGTTTTAATCATCTGCGTCCGCAGGTGCAAAAACTACAGGAAACTCCCACCCTGCAGCAATTGCGGGAACAACAGATTAGAATCATCGAAACTCGTTAAAATAGGGGAGATTTGGCCATCTCCCCCCACACCACACCTCGATAAATCCCACAATTAACGCACTTCAAACAAACGATTGTCTGGTAAATTACTAATCGCTCGCTGGAGACTATTTAAGGATTTATTGTAATCAACGATCGCCTGTAGATAACGACTTCTGGCATCGGTTAAATCCCGTTGGGAGTTGATCACGTCCGTTTGGGTTCCCACACCGGCCTGAAAGCGTAAACGGGCTAATCGCAGACTTTCCGTGGCGGATTCAATGCTTTTTTGCGAAGTTTTAATGTTTTCTTGGTTAGAAATCAAATTATAGTAGGATTCCTCCACCTGAAGGCGAATTTCATTGCGACGGAGGGAGAATTCCGTATCGGCGCGATCGATGTTTCTTTCCGCTTGACGGGCGCGAGCAAAAGCACGACCACCATCAAAGAAAGTCCAACGAATCCGGCCGCCGACGCTAAAACCATCGCCAAAACCGGCATCATCACTGAGATCGTTAAGAACATTATACTCGCCCAAAAGGTCCACTTGGGGAATCACCGCCGAAATGGCGATCGAGCGGTCTTCTGCGCTAATTTCCCGTTGTAAGAGTTGTTGTTCTAATTCCGCGCGATTTTTATAGGCCAAAACGATACTATCATCAAGACTTAAGCCCCAAGTTCCCGCCTCGCGAATCTCATCGGCAGCGGTTAACTCGATGTGCTGACCGACACTCAATATCTGTGCCAGTCGCCGTCGGGAAATACGCTGGGTAGAAATCGCCCGGGTTAAGTCTTGGTTAGCGTTAGCGAGGTCAACTTCCGCCTGTAGGACAGCAAATCGGGTTCCTAGTCCCGCTTGCTCCAATAATTGTGCATCCCGTAAACTTTGACTAGCATCTTCGATCGCAGCTTGGGAGATCGCTACTTGGGCATCACCCCTCTGTAATTCATAATAGGCATCGGTGGCATCAAAACGAGTTTGTTCCGAGACTCGTTCCACCTCTAATTCCCGTTGCCGGATCACTTTTTCGGCTCTTTTGATCTGGGCTGCCCGTTCACCCCCTGTATAAACCCCATAGACGATGCGAACACTACCCTGAAAGTTGGTACTATCTTCGGGTGTCACTGCTGGGATTCCCTGTTGACGGGCCAAATTATTCTGTCTTTGGGCGGCTGCCGATTGATCTTGAGTGAGACTGGTTTCCGCTTGGGCTGAGGGTAATAAAGCCGCCTGTTGTTCCTTTAATTGGGCGCGAGCGATTTCTAAATCGACCCGGGCTGTCTGTAAGGTCTGATTATTTTTTAAAGCTAATTCGATCGCTTGATTTAAGGTGAGCGGTTGTACTACCCTAATATTCACCTCATCCGGTTTGGTGGGAAAAATTAGGGGATTGCCACTAGGATTAAGATAATTGGGGGCTTTGGGATCCGCTTCCGTGGTTGCCGGTGCCGCCGAGGGACTGGATAATTGAGAAACTGCATTGGCAGTAGGTTGGGGTTTTTTCAATAAATCGGCAGCGGACTGAGTTTGTGCCTTAACCGAGGATTCAGCCAAGAAAATCAACCCAAGCACCGCACTCACGGTAATACCATAACGCAAGAGCAACATGAGTATCTCGAAAGTAAACAGTAAACGATAAAAAGTAAATAAGCTCACACCACTATGTTGGCCGATTACTAATTACCGATAGTAACACGGGAGCATGAAAGCCACCGTCTTTTAAGCACCAGCTAAAATGAGATTCGATTGATTGGGAACGAGACATCAAAACAGCATTAGATTTAGCCCAATACTGATAGGAGGTTCTCTATGGCTACAATTCAGACTTATCCTTGGGATGCAGCAGATCATTTGAAAACAAAAGAAGATATCGCTGCTTATCTGGAAGCTGCCCTCGAAGAGGGCGATCCTAGCTTAGTAGTGGCAGCATTAGGCGATATTGCCCGTTCTCAAGGGATGACTCATATTGCTCGCGAGACGGGTTTGGGACGGGAGAGTCTTTATAAATCTTTGTCGAATCAGGGGAATCGGTGAGTTTGCTACAGTTCTTAAGGTTTTGCAAGCACTTGGGTTACGCCTGCAAGTTGTACCCATTATCTAAAAATCCCCCATCATACTAAATCCAGTTATTGGGACTTAGACAAAAAACAAATCGATAAAAGCCTCAACTCCAATCCCCGCTTGGGATTTACTTCGAGAAGCCCACAATCGCTGAAACCCAGATATATCAAGGAAAATCATAAATCGAGGTTAACCCTTTGTCCCGTAATGGTTTGAGCCTTTTTTGCTGACCGAAAACGCCTAAGTCCCATTATTAAAAACTGATTATTTATGACCCCTTTTGCCTCTTGCATGAGCAGAAAACGGGTTTCTCGGAGAAACCCGTTTTCTGTGCGTTACTCAACGGATTTAATATCACTAATCCTACTGACTGGAAAGAGGGTGTGGGGTGTGGGGTGTAGGGTGTGGGGTGTAGGGTGTAGGGTGTAGGGTGTAGGGTGTGGGGAGAATAAATAAAAGCCATCTCCTATCTCCTATCTCCTGAATACTGCCTCCTGCCGACTGCCTCCTACCCCCTGCCGACCGCCTCCTGAATAGGGCTATTTTTTCAACTGTTTAACCGCTTGATAGATTTCGGGTAAACGCTTGTAAGCGGCTGCTACCTTGAGAAATAGTTTATGCGGCATAGCGGGAGCGCCGGAAACCACTTCTCCTGCCCCAATATCGTTGTGAATGCCAGTTTGGGCTGTTGCGATCGCACCGTCCCCGATCACTGCTTGATTGGCAATGCCCACCTGTCCTGCTAAAATAACGCGATTGCCCAATTTTACGCCTCCTGCCATGCCCACCTGTCCTGCTAGGGCGCAAGCTTGGCCAATTTGGCAATTATGGGCAATATGGACGAGATTATCGATCTTAGTCTGGCTACCGATGCGGGTTTCTCCCACTGCCGGACGATCCACGGCACTATTACAGCCAATTTCTACGCCATCTTCTAAGACCACGATACCCGATTGTTCCATCTTAAACCAGCCTTCGGGAACCGGCACAAAACCGAAGCCCTCGGCACCAATAACAGCACCACTGTGGATAACGCAATCATTGCCGATTTGTACCCGTTCATGGATGGTACAGTTAGCGTGGAGAATTGTGCGATCACCAATATGCACCCCGGGGTAAACAACGGCGTTAGGATGAATGCACACCCCATCACCGAGGGTAACATTGGCTTCTACCACGGCATGGGCCCCGATGGCGACTTTATGGCCGATTTTAGCCGATGGATGGACCACGGCGGTGGCGTGAATGTAGGGTTGGGGCTGAAAGGGTTGATAGAATAATTTGATGGCGTGGGCGAATAAAAGTCGGGGATTGGCACTAGCTAACCAAGCGATGCCGCGTTCGTCGGCCTGTTGTTGTAAATTGCTATCCAGGGGCAGAATTAGGGCAGTAGCCTCAGTTTTGGCGACAAAGGCAGCAAATTTTCCCCCTTCGATATAGCTAATGGTATCGACTAGGGCGGTTTCGATGGGAGTTATGGCTTTAATTTGGGGATTTCTGTCGGGATAGGCGGTCAAACTCTGGGATTGCACTAAAGGGCTTAATTTTTGGGCAATTTCACTAAATTTCATAAATATATATGGCGATCAAGATAGGGCTGATCATAGGATAGTCTAAGGCTATACTGATAATCTTGTCGTTATTATAGTCAAAAAAGTTGCTGGTTTTTTCGGAAATTATTCTTGAGTTTGATCGGGATATTATGCTGGGATAAATAAGGTTTTTGAGCAAGTTTTGTCTTGAAATTTATATTTAATATCAAGCTGTTTTTGCTAACGATGATGATTTTAAACTAGATTATAGCGATACTTTCACAATTCCTCTTACTTATAAACTGGTAAGCGCGGCTTTAATTTCCAGCCATAAATTGCTAAAAATTCCTTTAATTTATCAGGGTGTAAATGGAGGTAATCGGGATTAACTTCATCGATAAGGCCAATACCGCCTAAATCCCGCGCTCCTGCCGCCAAACAATCCAAGAGAAAAAGAGGATCAGGTACTAGATTCGGGGGAATTTGAATGACAATATCTGGGGGCAAAATTTCCCTGGCTTGCCTAACCAGATCGGGTAATTTTTGCAGATCAAAAGGATTATTTTGCCACTGTTCTCTTTTGCCCGGATTGTAGGGTTGTAGGATCACTTCTTGAATATGTCCCCAACGTTGATGAAGAGCGGCAATAGTTTCTAAGGTCACTAAGCGATCGCATTCCGTTTCACCAATTCCTAATAATAACCCCGTGGTAAAAGGAATTGCTAATTCTCCCGCCCATTGTAACTGTTCTAAGCGCAGGGATGGCACTTTACTGGGAGCCTGACGATGGACAGTATTTAATAAAGTCACCGTCATTTGTTCTAACATTATGCCCATAGATAGATTGACATTTTTCAGGTTTTCCATCTCAGCAAAAGTTAAAATCCCCGCATTGGTATGGGGATAAAAACCCATATTTAAAGCCAATTCTCCCAAATTATAAATATGCCGAAACCATAACTCTCGATTGGCTGCTAAAGGATGAACTTCGCCGCTAAGAATTAAAATTTCCGTAATTTCTGAACCCTGCAAAACAGTTAAAATCTCTTTGGCTTTTTCTAGACTTAACCAGCCATCAGTGCCTAAATCCCTGCGAAAATTACAATAACTGCAACGATTGAAACACTCGTAGGTAGGTACAAGGGTATGAGAGGGACTATAGGTGACAATTCTTGACATTTTTTTCGGGATTGCAGTTCATTACGAGCATTCAAGGGCGAGAAAATTTGCTATCGTGGGGAGAATTGCTGTTTTATTCACCTAAAAACGCTCTCCCTTTTCGTTTCCTCCTATGATTTTCGATCCTGCCAGTCTTCCCTCCCATCGTCAAACGATTCGTCCGATTAGCGCCACGGCTCTGCACGGAATTGTATTTCAAGATAACAAATTAATCGCTATCGACGCAAAAAACGGCTATTTATACCAAATTGCCCTCGATACTGGTCATACAAGCGTACTTAATTCCCATCGCTGGCAAGAATTCGTCGGGACGACGGGATTGGCAATCGATGATCAAAATAACCTCTGGTTTACTACTCGCGAAAATCTCTACTGCTGCACTCTCGAAGATTTTACCCCGAAATTTTTTACCCGTCTTCCCTACACCGCTAACGGAGTCGCCGTAACTGGTAACACAATTTATGTCACTTGTCAACGTTCTGGACAAATCTTTATATTTGAGCGCCAATCGGGACAGGAAATTACTCGTTTGTACGCGCCGGGTATCGGCATCGAAAATATCACCATTCGCGGGGAAGAACTTTGGCTAACGGATACCCTAGAACAAACGGTTTACTGTCTCGATCGCGCCACGGGAGAACAGCTTTTTAGCATGATAACTCCTTTTGAATCACCGACGGGATTGGCATTTTATTGCGATGCTAACAGTGGCAAGGATATATTATATGTGGCCTATGCTTTCCAGGAACCCTGTATCCGCGATAATCCCAATTCCGAACAGGTTCACGAACTTAGTTATCGTCCGCGTACTTTTGTCCATCCTCTATATTTTCACTACGATCCCGCTAAAAAATACGCCCTTTCTAACGGTTATCTGATTGAATTATCCTACGTCGAGGAATTGGAACCTCTCTATAATATCGAACTAAAAGATGTGGAATGGCGCATCGCTTTACCCTTAGAAACACCGCGGCAAAAAATTCGCAGCGTCGAAGCGGTGGGATTGCCTTTTATTGAAGAAATTCAGGACGGGCAGCGGGTGGCAGTATTTAAGTTCGAGCAAATAACCAGCAAACAACGTCATATTTTTGGGTGGAAAGTAGTATTAGAAGTATGGGGTATTAAATACCAAATTACTCCCCAAGACTGCGAAGATTTACCCCCCTTACCCGCCGATTTTCCCGATCGCTATTTGATCGATAATGATGATCTGGCTATGAATACAGAAATTATCCTCAATGCTGCCGAAGAAGCGATCGGTCGGGAAACCAATCTCCTCCGAAAAGTTTATAGTATTCGTAATTACGTCTATGATCAGCTTTCCTACGGGATCAAACCCAACATCGACACCCCTGATATTGCCCTGCGGCGCGGAGTCGGTTCCTGTGGGGAATATGTGGGTTTATTATTGGCTTTGTGTCGTCTCAATGGTATTGCCTGTCGCACGGTAGGACGCTATAAATGCCCACCCCATCCCCTCGAACGTAATTTACCCCTTGAACCGGATTACAATCACGTCTGGATGGAATTTTATCTGCCCTCTATCGGTTGGGTTCCCATGGAGTCCAATCCCGATGATATTTTTGAAGGTGGTCCCTATCCCAATCGTTTCTTTATGGGTTTAGCTTGGTATCACACGGAAATTGCCAAAGATATCCCCTTTGAACGAATGCTCAGTGAAGGACAACCGGTGTTAAAAACCCAAGTTCCCATCGGCGATTTAGCGATTAATCACGTTCAATTCATCATTCTTGAGGAATTAGCCCCACAAGACTAGAATTCTGAGCCATCATCTAGGATGCCCATTTCTCTATCTCTTTCTTCTTTGAGTTCTTTGACCATTTGTAAACCCGCACCCACACAGAAGCCCAGGGCTGCCCCGGCACCAGCAAAATAACGTCCATAGATGATTTGATAGTGATAGGGATTTTTATAGTTGACTTGGCTGGGATTGCGTTCAATGCGGCTAATGCCATAACCGATACCAGCACCAACTAAAGCCGTTACTAGGCCTGAAAATAGAACTAGACGAAAGTTCATGATCTTATCTCCCGATGGACTCTGACTTTAGATTATCGCTGAAAATCAGTTAATGGCAAGCGATCGCAATAATTTGTTAAGTAGTCGTGCCAAATTAATTTCCATTTTTGAGATCGGAGACAGGAGACTACCTAGGGGATGGGAGTAGTTCATAAGAGGGCGAACGAGGGGACTTGAACCCCCGAATGGTGGAACCACAATCCACTGCCTTAACCACTTGGCTACGCTCGCCGCACACCTTCCCTAGTATAGCACAAAACGAATGGTTGGCAACAGGTTTTTTATCCTCAATTCGGGCTATGGTTAGGGTAAGTGAGTGATGATTTGAGAGCTTATGAAATTGGCACGGTTAGGGGGAGTGGTGGTAGGAGTGGTTTTAGGGGGAATTGCGGGGATATTGCTGACAACTAACCCCAATCGTCAAGATTACGAACAATACGCTTCCCAGAGGTTAACTAGCTATCTTAGGGATAATGTCTGCGCTCGGGCGCAAGCTTCCCTCGATGTGCAAGCTCTCTTGCGGGGTTACTGTAAAATGTTGGTGGATACGGGTCAACCTTTTTTACAAGAAGCGATCGCCAGTAAGACCACTAGAAAGAATTTTCTCATTTTCAGCGTTTATCAAACGGAATTATGGTTCCCTCCCCCTTTACCTAGTTATCACTTCAGCAGCGTCGGTTTTTTGAACAAATTATACATCTACGAAGCTTTAGAACTGTAATCAGGCCATGGGTATGGGGATTTTTAAAACCTAGACCCAAACTAACTTTTGGATACGATGCACAATTGGCATTCATAGCTTGATTCAGCAAGGACTACTTTTCTTCTTGTCTTCTTGCTGCTAATCGGTCTAAAATTTCGGCGTGAACTTGGCGAGTAATTGGATAAAAATAGGCAAGAATTAAGCTAATGATCAGGAAAAATGCTGGTAAAGGGGCAATTGCTAGGCGAATTGCTATTAAAGCACTATCTGGCTGCACGGGAATTGCTTCTCCTGGGATTCTCGGTTTAAAACCCGATGTTTCCAGGGCAATACCGACAAGAAATAACCCCAAAGCTAAACCAATTTTTTGCAAAAGTACCATGAAAGCATAAAAAATACCTTCTCGACGTTTTCCTGTTTCTAATTCGTCTAATTCAATCACATCAGGAACCATTGACCAAGGAATTAAATAGGCCACAGATACGCCAAATCCCGCTAAAACTGCCAAAGTATACATTAAAGTTATTTCTCCTGGTTGGAGCAAAAATAAACCGATTTGGGCAATAATCCAGACTGTCATCCCTAAAAAATAGACTATCTTTTTGTCCAATTTCTGACTAACTGCTTGCCAGAAAAATAACATCACTAAAGCTGTTCCCTGTACTGCTAAAGCGACTAAACCCGATTGTGCTTCCGATAGTCTCATGTAGCTGACGACGTAGTAAACCAAAATCGAGGCGGTTAATTGTACTCCTAACCAGGCACAAAGATAGATGCCAATAACGTATAAAAAGGGACGATTACCAAAAACTATTTTTAATTGTTCTTTCAGGGGAATAGTTTCGGTATTATTAGCAGCTTCCCTCTGTTTAATTGCTGCGCTATCCCTGAGATGATTTTCAGTTTTGCCATAGTAAAGGGTTAACCCCGAAACTATCCCTTCTATTCCTAATAAAATTGTGGAAATAGCGATAAAGTCTCTGGGATTTACCCCAATTTTTCCTAGTCCATAGACCGAGGAAAGCCCACCGATAACTATAAAAGCAATTGCCAAAACTTTTTTCTGGGGAGAATTGAGAATCGCTTTTGCTCCTCGTTCTTGCAAAACTAAAGCGCACCAAATAACTGCTATAATCGATATTAAAGCACAAACTACACCTAACAATAAAAAAGCTTGATGGAGATCGTTGCGATAGGACGATGAGACGAGAATATAGAGAATTAATGAGAGAATGCTGCCCCCGATAGAAAAGGCAAAACGAAAACTATTTAAGCGGGTTCTCTCATTATAATCATGGGTTAATTCAGGGGTGAGTGCCTGGTAGGGAAGATTGACTACTGTATAGGTTAAATTAAAGATAATGCCGATAAAAATATAATATAAAAATAACCATAATTGGTTATTAGTCGGGATTAACCACAGTAAAAAATAGCTAATTCCGAAGGGAATTGACCCCAATAACATCCAGGGTAAGCGACGACCCCAAATAGTACGAGTTCGATCGCTCCACATGCCAATAATCGGATCGTTAATAGCGTCGAAAATTCTCACCACCATCAGCACACTACCAGCTAATCCTGCCGATAATCCTGCCACATCAGTGAGGAAAAATAGCAGGTAAAATACCGAGATATTAGCAGTTATAGCCGGTCCAAAATCCCCCGCACCATAGGCGATCTTTGTGGTTAAATTGAGTCTTTCAGAAGTTAAATGAGCCATAAAAGCAATTACAGAGATTAAAATAAGCTTAACCGTTCTCGGGGCATTTGTAACCTTTGCCAGAGCAGTTGAGGAAGTTTAATTTTTTTTGTCTCCAGTAATTCCTGAAAATATCCAGCGTTAAAAAGGGAAGATTCCTCGATGACACTGGGGACAAAGAAATAGCTTTATCTGTGGCATCCCAGAAAATTCTGACTATTTCCCCGTCCTTCACTTTTTATCT
This sequence comes from Microcystis wesenbergii FACHB-1317, assembly GCF_014696875.1. Taxonomy (GTDB): domain Bacteria; phylum Cyanobacteriota; class Cyanobacteriia; order Cyanobacteriales; family Microcystaceae; genus Microcystis; species Microcystis wesenbergii_A. The sequence goes on from NZ_JACJQV010000111.1 coordinate 103,461, forward strand.
ATCTCCTTGGCCAGCATTATCAGCTAAACTGAGTAATATCAGTTATTTTAGCTATCAGCATCGGAATTATCCTGATTCTGGCAGTTAAACTCAAGAACAGCGACCAGATTGTTCTTTTTCGGACTGTTAGCGGTGAGGATGTATTACTTGGGGGACGATCGAGATAGATCAAGAAAGTGCGATAGTACAGATAAGAGATCAGGGAAAATTTTTTCGCCCAACCTAAACCTTTTTGACGCTGACGTTCTATCATGTCTCATATCTTCCTATTTTTAGAGATTTTTGCCCAAGAAGGCGGTATTCAATCGTATATCAAGGATGTTCTACAAGCTTATCTCACTTTGCCCGGTTCCGAGGCGGCCGAGGTTTTTTTGCTGCGGGATGCCCCTGATTGTCCTAATCCTTTCAAAAATCAAGGTATTACCTTTCATTACCTGAAAAATAACTCAGCAACTCTCGGACGCATCCAATTAGCCCTTAAATTTCTGGTTTCTCTCCTCCGGAAACGTCCCCAACGGGTTTTTTGTGGTCATATAAATTTAGCCCCCCTCACCCGTCTTTACTGTCAAGCTTTAGGCATACCCTACACCGTCCTCACCTACGGCAAAGAAGTCTGGGAACCTTTAGCAAATTCCCAAAAACAGGCCCTGCAAGCGGCCGAATCGATCTGGACAATTAGCCGTTACAGTCGCGATCTTATGTGTGAGGCTAACGCTATTGATCCCAAAAAAGTAGCAATTCTCCCCTGTGTGGTGGATGAGGAAAAGTTTAATTTAGGTGAAAAGTCCTTGACATTAATCAAGAAATATGATCTAGAAAATGCCAAAGTTTTATTAACAGTGGCCCGGTTGTGGTCGGGGGATATCTATAAAGGGGTAGATGTGACCATTCGGGCCCTGCCGACAATTCTAGAGACTTATCCCGAAGTAAAATATCTAGTCATTGGACGGGGGGATGATCGCCCCAGGTTAGAAGCTTTAACCAAGCAGTTAGGAGTGGATAAACAGGTAATTTTCGCCGGTTTTGTCCCCACGGAGGAATTAGCCGACCATTATCGTTTAGCCAATGCTTACGTTATGCCCTCCCGGGAAGGATTCGGGATTGTTTACCTAGAAGCGATGGCCTGTGGTATTCCCGTGATTTCTGGAGATGAGGACGGTTCAGCAGAGCCGCTGCAGGATGGTTTAGTGGGGTGGCGTGTTCCCTATCGAGATGCCGAAAAGGTGGCTAAAGCTTGTCTAGAAATTTTGCCCGGTCAGGATCAACGTTGTCACCCGCAATGGTTGCGTCAACAAACTGTAACTAAATTCGGCAAAAAGACTTTACGGGCAAAATTACTCGATTGGTTGTAAGCAAGCGTATCCTAATTTTACACAACCGGGCAAGATGTCTGTTAAGATAAACGGCGTGGCAACTTTAACTCTCACACTTAAACTTCCTTTTTATCGGTTAAACCAGTGCCAAGCACAAGAATTTGAGCGACTAACTGAGTTGAATAAGGGTATGACTAATCAACTTCTAGAAACCCCTAAAACAGATAAAAGAAAGTGGGGGCATCCCACTTTCTTCCTGAGTATAAATACTTAAGTTTAAATAGAAGGTATGAATGCCCACTGTACATCGTATCCAAAAGTCAGTTTGGGTTTAGGGTTTAAAAATCCCACAGAAGAAGATTCAGAGATCAAATCAGCAACGCCAAAGATGACAACCTATCGCAATCCTGCTCCCACTGTTGATATTATCATCGAACTGATCGACTCGCCCCACCGTCCGATCGTACTGATTGAGAGAAAAAATCCGCCCTTTGGTTGGGCAATTCCGGGGGGATTCGTGGACTACGGTGAATCGGTGGAAACGGCGGCCATTCGGGAAGCTTACGAGGAAATCAGTTTGCAGGTGCAGTTAATCGAGCAATTTCACGTCTATTCCGATCCTAACCGCGATCCGCGTCAACACACCATTAGTATCGTTTTTATCGCCACGGCAAAAGGCAAACCGATCGCTGCCGATGATGCCAAAAAAGTGGGGATTTTTCATCTCTGGGAATTCCCCCAACCTTTATGCTTTGATCACGATCGCATTCTCAATGATTATCGTCGTTATCGGGATTATCAAATCCGTCCCACACATTAGATCTCTTGTAAAAATCAAAAATTGTTGTTAGGGTTAGGAGTCAGTAGCCAGTAGTCATACCATTTTTCTTTATTCTTGGCAGGTATCTTACCCCCCCTTGCCCCCCCGACGTCGGGGGGGTTGGGGGGGTGGGGGGTTAGGGCGATTAACCATCTCTGCCATTACTTATGAAAAATGGTATCAGTAGTCAGGAGAATTAAGAATAAATAATCATCAATTAAATGGTCTATTTACAGATTTAAGGAAACGTTAAAAAATTAAGCTAAGGCGCATTTTAACCGCCTATCCTGAGATTAGCTGAATCTCCCCCAATCCCTTTACTAATGCGCGGGCAGCTTAGACACTTCTGAGGGCGACAATCGGTTCTAATTTAGAGGCACGATAGGCGGGAAAAACGCCAAAAAAGAGACCAATACCCGTGGAAACGCTCAAAGACAGGGCGACGGCGCTGGCGGAAACAGTGGCAGCCAGGGGAGAGAAACTGGAGACGAGAACGATCGCTCCTGCACCGAAGAGAATACCAAACGCACCGCCGGCGATGGAAACGAGAGTTGATTCAATCAGGAATTGTAAGAGAATATCCTGTTCTCTGGCTCCGATCGCTTTTCTTAGTCCGATTTCCCCAGTTCTTTCCGAAACCGAAACGAGCATAATATTCATCACCCCGATACCACCGACAATTAGGGAAATACCGGCGATTAGAGCCAAAAGTAGGGTGAGACCCTGGGTAATCGTGCCGAAGATTTCGATCATCTGTTTAGCAGTTTCGACGCGAAAATCATCCTCAGCGACGATTTTATGGCGTAAACGCAGGAGATTCTGGATTTGGAACTTAGCGGCGCGGATTTCCTCCCCCGATCGCGCGGTGAGACTAATCCAACTCAACTCGACACCGTAGGCAGAGGTTTTGCCCACCAGTTGCGAGTTCATGGTGCTAAGGGGAATAATCAGCATTTCATCCTGATTATTGCCAAAAAAGGAGCCTTTCGCCTCTAAAATCCCGATCACCTCAAAACTGAGATTTTTGATCCGCAGCTGTTGACCGAGGGGATTTTGGGTGGGGAAAAGTTGCGCTACCACTTCACGGCCGATTACCGTTACTCGTTTGTTGCGGGCTAGATCGATATTATTGATAAAACGACCTTTTTCTAGGGTAAAATTGCGAACAGAAGCGTATTCTGGGGTGCTTCCCGTCACTAGAGCCGTCATGTTGCGATTACGATAGGAAATCAAGAAACGAGCGTTTATTTCTGGGGCGACTTCGGCGACGGTGGGAACCTGTTCGGCGATCGCCTGAGCATCAGCTAAAACTAGGGTTTTCGGTAAATTAACGGTGGTATTGCGTGCTTGTCGCGACCCCGGCACCACAAAAAGGGTATTGGGTCCCAAGTTAGCAAACTGGTCATTGGCTAAGGTTTGCGCCCCTTGGCCAATACCGATCATGGCCACCACCGAAGCGTTACCGATGATAATTCCTAACATGGTCAGGCCGCTACGCACTTTATTGGCCCCTAGGGTGGCGACGGCCATTTTTAAACTTTCGATGATAAACATATCAGTTATCAGTTATCAGTTATCAGTTATCAGTTATCAGTTATCAGTTATCAGTTATCAGTTATCAGTTATCAGTCATCAGTTATCAGTTATCAGTTATCAGTTATCAGTTATCAGGTTTAATTTTTAAGTTATCAGTTATCAGTTATCAGTTATCAGTTATCAGTTATCAGTCATCAGGTTTAATTTTTAAGTTATTAGGTTTAAGTTTTCAATTTTCAATAAATTTAGTATCTTTCACTGGTCACTGATTACTGATTACTGATTACTGATTTTAGTTTTCGAGGTATCTTCAGCCCCTTGGGGGAGATCGATAAAGACCTTTTCTCCGGCTTCCAAACCTGATAAAATTTGAGTTTTATCGTCTAAGACCAAACCGATCGAAACGGGTTTAAAACTGGGTTTATTTTCGGCATCGGGAACTAAAACCCCTGACTTGCCTTCCCGGGTGACAATGGCTACAGTCGGCACGACGAGGGCATTATCTAACTGCTGGCCGACAAAAGTTACATCCACATTCATTTTTGATTTGAGTTTGTCGCGTCCCGTCACCAAACCGATTCTCACTTCAAAAGAAGTAACATTATCCTCGATAATTGCTTCAGGAGCCACGAGAATAACTCGACCTTCAAAGACTTCTTCAGGAAAAGCATCGGCGACAATGCGCACGGGTTGGCCGCGCTGCAATAAACCCACATCTACTTCCGGCACTTTCGCAATCACTTCCAATCCCGATGCCAGGGCGATAATCGAGGTGGAAGTGGCGGAAGCGGTACTAGAGGCCGAAGTGGTGGGAGTGACAAAAGAACCCTCGGTGGCGTATTTTTGGGTGACGATGCCATCAAAGGGAGCAGTAATGACCGTATCGCGGTATTGAATCTTGATTTGCTCTAAATCGGCCCTGGCGGCCGCTACTGCTGATTCTAGTCGAGCCAGCTCGGTTTCTTGGGTTTTTTGGCGTTGTTCGAGGGCAAATTTCGCTTCTGCGATCGCTGCTGCCGCTCGGATCATTTCCTGCTCAATTCCGGCCACTTCTGGGGAAGCAGTTTTATCTGCTTGTTCCAAACGGCGGATCGATTCGTCTAAATTGGCTTTAGCGTTGAGATATTCATTGAGGACGGCATCAAATTGGTCTTGGGCGATCGCTCCTTCCCGGACTAAATTTTCATTGCGTTTAACCCGATTTTCTGCTAGTCGAAAACGGGATTGGGCTGCTTGTACCTGAGCTTGCAGCTGGTCTAAATCTTTGGGAATTCTTTCTTTGGCCTGAGCTAAACGGGCTTCTAATTGCTTATAACTGGCCTGGGCCTGATAAAATCGGGCTTGTAATTGCCGGATATCTTCGGGAATACTGCGTTTAGCCTGTTCCAGATTGGCTAGAGCTTCCCGTAGATGCGCTTCTGACTGCATTCCCCGGGCATACACCTCTAAATTATCCATGACAGCGAGGGTTTGTCCCCTTTTAACAATCATGCCCTGATCCACCAATAATCGCACTAATCGGCCAGGGTTTTTCGGGCTAATGTTGACACTTTGGATTGGTTCCACCCTACCACTAGCTTTAATTTCCACAGCGAGGGTTTCCCGTTGAGCAGGAACGGTCATTTTCGCCAATTCTAGGGCAGGAGGAGGTGTTTGCAGTAAGCGATAAGAAACCACTCCCACCGCCAGAAAACCACTAGCCATGAGTCCGAATATCCAAAATAGGGGGCGATTTGATTTTCCCAACACGGTTATTGCCATCGATCAGCCAAAAGTTAATTGGTTATATACTAACGTCTCTAGAGTTGCCTTTGTTGTTTCTTTAGCCAACAACTCCCAAGCGAGATAGACTGATTAAAAAAGGCCTATCGCGGGGGTAAACTGTGCCAAAACTTCGATTAATCATTTCTTTGCTCATTTTTTTCGTCGCTGGCAGCCCGCCAGCTTTTTCCCAAGCACTACTCCCCTACGCCATCGAACCAGGGTTAGAACAGATGGAACAAGCGGGAATTGAAATGGCCGAAGATGCCATCCAATTAGCTCGTTTTCGCCGTACCGATGCCGCCCTTTCCCGAGCTAGGTTAGCGGTGCAGTTAGCCCCCCATCTCTATCAAACTTGGTTTATTCTCGGTAGTTTATATCTGCAAGACGATCAGGTACAACCCGGTATCGAGGCATTAAATCAATCTTTGTCCCTTGCTCCCGCCGAGGCCCAAGCTAATATTAAATTTTCCCTCGGTAGTGCCTATTTTCAGAATCAGGATTACCAGTCTGCTATTGCCCAGATTGAAGCGGGTTTGCAAATTAAACCCGATATCTCCCCCGCTCTTTTTGATCTCGGTAATTCCTATCTCAAGTTAGCACAATATCCTGATGCGATTGCAGCTTACGAAAAAGCTGTTAGTCAAGATAAAGATTTTTGGCCGGCTATTAATAATATTGGTTTAGTTAAATACGAACAGGGTGATAAGGAAGCCGCTCTTAAAGATTGGCGGGCCGCTTTGAAAATCGATCCTAAACAGCCGGAACCTCAGTTAGCTATTGCGGTGGCTATTTATAGTCAAGGAAAAACTGAGGAGGGGATCAAATTAGCTCAGGCCGCTCTCACTAGCGATAGTCGTTATGCCAGTCTGAAATTTTTAGGGGAAAATCTCTGGGGTAAAAGTCTTCTGCAAGACACGGAGAAAATGTTTAATCATCCCCAAATGAAAGATTTTATCGCTCGTTTACCACAACCAACCCCAGAAGCGGACGAAGAAAATTAAGCTGATAGCAGCAAGCATTAGGATAACCCCTTAGTTAATTTGCTAGGAATTCTTGAGGCTTGCTCTAACTAATTAGGACTGGCTGAATATCGGTAGCAGCTTTGCTAAAAAATGGTTTTGGGACTTTATTAGCAAAACAACAAACTTTTTGCCGCAAACCCCAAATACAGTACAATTATTACAGTTAAGGGTTTGAAAGGCCTAGGATGATGGCAAAGCAATCAAGGGCGATCGCGGTGACAGAACATGATAATAAGTGTCCTGAATGTCTGCATATCTAAGACTCTGTCTTCCATTTCTCTACTTTCTTTGCTGACTACTTTGCCAGACATTACAGACAATTTTCCTGATATAGATGAAGGGTTGCTTCCCCTTGATGACATCACATTTTAGAATGAAATAGCCCTGAAATTTTATTGTTATAAATAGATTCGTTCAAAAGGTTCTTTTCGATAACGGCGATAAACATCAAAGTAAAACGTAGGGTGCGTTAGACGGCGACAATCTCTGCTTAAACTTAAATCTAACAATCCGTCGTAACGCACCACACCTATCCCTTGTTCCAAGGCTCTGCCTTGGAACATAATATCTAAGGCTCTGCCTTAAAGTAGTATTTAGGAAGAACTGGAATTTCAGTAAACAGTTATCAGTCAACAGTTATCAGGTAGAACCTGAATCAAGGGTTCCCAGGTTCTACCTGGGAACGAGATAACTAGATAAATAAGTTAAAATAGTAAGGCGATCATTAACAAAGGGGTCAACAGATGCAAAATTTACGTCAGGTTTCTTTACTAACAAGTGGACAAGAGCAAGTATTAACTATTCCTCCTGAACTGGCCCTATCAAGTACAGAGGTTTTGTTACGCAAAGAAGGTCATCGCTTAATCATTGAGCCGATTTCTTCTGGTTCTCTACTTTCTTTGCTGACTACTTTGCCAGACATTACAGACAATTTTCCTGATATAGATGAAGGGTTGCTTCCCCTTGATGACATTACATTTTAGTACCACCCAATGACCTATCAATATCTGCTTGATACTAACATCCTATCACATTTGATCAGGTATCCCCAAGGTCAGGTTTTCCAGCATATTGTGGATGTCGGCGAAGAAAGCGTTTGTACGAGCATCATTGTGGCGTGTGAATTAAGATTTGGAGTGGTTAAAAGTGGTTCCTCCCGTCTGGTGCAGCAACTAGAACGCATCCTGGAGTTCTTGACAGTTTTGCCATTAGAATCAACTGTAGATAAGCACTATGCCCTAATTCGTAAACATTTGGAGCAAGCAGGAACCCCAATCGGTCCAAATGATTTACTGATTGCTGCTCATTCTCTAGCGCTTGATCTGACTCTTGTTACCGCAAATACTCGTGAATTTGAGCGTGTGCCTGCTTTGAAGTTAGAGAATTGGTTGATTGATTCTGTAATAATTTTTGGGGGATAATTTGTCATAAATGATGTTGCTGATAATGGTTTTGGATATATTCTGCAACTACTTTTTTGCGGTTTTCTCGCAATGACAAATCAGGTGGAGCATTTTCTAAAAGATGCTGAGGATGACCTCCCCGGCGTTGTAATAAAGTTTTACGCGGTTTTAAGCTTTGCCAATGTTCGTAAATGAGTTTTTTCAGAAGTTCTTCTGAGCTAATATTCTCTTCGGAAATGATGTCTGCTAGATAGTTCTCGGTTTCTCGATCTAGATTAATCGATAACATTATAATTTCAGGGGATAAATCAACATCTTTGATTATAGCTTAAAATCCATGATCGCACTCACCCCCCATCCCCAATTGAGTTTGCTAGAGAAAAATTCGGGGTACGGGCGAAGCATTCGGATAGGAAATCGAGGGTTTCAGTAATAGGTTATTGTCCGAATGCTTCGCTCCTACTTAATCATCTAACAATCCGTCTTAACGCACCACACCTATCATTAATTTATTTGGTGCGTTACGCTATCGAAGGGCGCACCCTACTGGACTTTTTCAGTTACTATTTTCTTTCACTAACATCAGATTTTAACAGGTCAAAAGCCTTATTTTAAAAGGGTTTTACCATTATTCAGCAGATCCTAATTAGGATAAACTCGCCCTTTCCAACTTCCCCCTTGGCCGCGCCAATAACCCAGGGCAGAATCCACAGTCATTAAACTATAAAAGAGGGCAATTAGGGGTAAAGTTGAAGCCCGCAGGGGGGATAATTTATATAGTCTTAAAGTCGGGCTATAGGAGAGGGCCATTAGTAATAAGGTGACGGTACTAATTATAATAATTGATGTTTGTTTTAATACCAATCCCCAGATTAAGCCCAAGGGGGCGGCTAAATAGGTTAAAAACATCCCGAAAATTGTCCCGATTAACCAAAGTGTTGAGTAATTTAGTTGCGTAAAGGCGGTCCGGGCTACCATATTCCAAATGCTGGCTAAATCGGGATAGGGACGGAGACTATAGGTGGTTTCTGTTAATCCTAACCAGATAGATTTTTCGGTATTTTCGGGGTGATTTTGCAGATATTTTTTAACCGCAATCGCCAAAGAACAATCATCAATTAAAGCTTGTTTAAGAATATCAATACTGCCAATTTTTTCTAGAATATCTCGGCGAATTAAAATGCAGCCCCCAGCGGCGGCAGCTATCGGGGAATTAGGGTTATTAACTAGGGGGAAAGGATAGAGTTTCTCGAAGAAAAAAACAAAGGCAGGAATGAGAAATTTTTCCCAAAAACTGTCACAGCGTAGCAACACCATCAGGGAAACTAAAGCTTGTTTTTCTTGTACTGCTTTAGTAACTAATTGCGTTAAATTATCTGGTGCGTGGGCAATATCGGCATCGGTAAACAGAAAATAATCGGGGGCGAATTTCTCGGTAGCCTCTGTTATTCCCTGTTTCATTGCCCATAATTTACCCGTCCATCCTATCTCTAAAGCTTGTCCAGAAATAATAGTTATCTGGTCAGATTTATGAGATTGTTCTGCAATTTCTTGAGCAATTTTTTCCGTACCATCACTGCTTTGATCGTCAATTAAAATAATCGAAAATTCGCCTTGATAATCTTGGTTAAAGAGGGAGGTTAAACTGATAGGTAAAACGTCGGCTTCGTTTCTCGCTGGGATAATTGCCGAGACTTTTGGATAATTTGTTAAAGGAGAAGTGACAGGATTAATTTTTTGGTTAGATAGCCAAAATTGTCCCCTGGCTAAGATTAAATATAACCAAATTATCAGCGATAGGGAAGTAACTAATAATAAGAAAAATGTCATAAGCTGGTGGCCTTTCGATGAGAGAATAGGGAACAGGTTAAAAAGAGTAAGTAGGTAGGTGTTGAAAACTTTCAGATCCCCCCGCCTATCGGCACCCCCCTTATTAAGGGGGGCAAGGGGGATCGAACCTAAAATCCATTTTTAATTTAATTATAATCAGCTACTTATCAAATTTAGATGGACAACAGCTTCATAAGTTTGGGGTTTAACAGGGGGCAATTTAGGGTAAAATAGAAGCAAGTTAGCAAGATTAGACGAGGCAGTAAATCATGGATTATGATGTCGTAATTATTGGGGGGGGACCGGCGGGAGGTCACTGTGGCAGATTATTAAGTGAAAAAGGTTATCGTGTTCTTTTGGTGGAACAACATTCTAGTTGGCAAGATAATAATTTTTCTAGTGCCGCTTCTCCCCTAGAAATTTTAGAACAATTCAATCTCCCCGAAACCGTAGTGGCTAGGTTTTGGAAAAATATCGAAATCATCTCCACCAGCATACATCATTTTTGGTCATCACCGCAACCTTTAGGGGTAGTTTTTGATTTTGCCAAATTGCGAGAGTTTTTAGCCGCAGAAGTGCTGCGTTGGGGGGGAGAAGTTCGTTTAGGTTGTCGTTATCTGAAATATCAACAGATGGAGGATCAGCTAACTGTTTTCTTGAAATCAAAAGGCGAGGAAATCGAGACAGTTACTACTCGTTTATTGGTTGATGCCACGGGATACGCTAGAGCAGTTATGTATAAACATAGACGAGAAAAACCTAATTTTTTAAAAGCAGTCGGTATTGAATATTTAATTGCTGTGCCAGAACTAGATTATCAAAAATATCAAGATAATTTAGTGTTTTTTCTAGGTCATAAATGGAGTCCTAAAGGTTATGGCTGGATTTTTCCTATGGATAATCAGCAATTAAAAATAGGAGCCGCTTGGTTAGAGGGAGAACATCCTTATATTTCTGAAGTTAAGCCTTTAAAAAGTTATATTACACAAATTATGCAAACCTACATGAATCTCTCGAAATATGATATAATTGACAGCCATGGTTCTATTTTAGAATATTCGCTCAATCTGCAAGATATTTATTATCAAGAACCGAATATTATAGCGATTGGTGATGCTGTTTCTACGGTTAACTTTTTAGGAGGGGAAGGTATTCGCTATGCTATGAAAGGAGCCGAAATTGCTTGTCAATACATGGAGGAATATTTACAGGGAAAATCGAGTAGTTTTGCCCCTTATCAACAGAGGATGCAGGAATATTTTCAACCAAAATGGAATTTATCCGATCGCCTCAGTCGCAAAGTTTATTTAGAATATAGTGATGCGCGTATTGATCAAGGAGTATCCTATCTCAAGTATCTTGCCACCCAGGATATAATCGACATTTTATTTTACTACAAATTTGAAAAATACACAAAAGGGTTAGGAGGATTTCTGCTGGGGAAATTACGTCAATGGTGGCGCAAAATTTTTCCTAGTCAAAAACCTAAGTAAATAGGCTAGGATAAAGCTAAGGAAACAATATTGGTAAAGACCGTGAGTAAGTTTATTCGCTACAGTACAATTATCACTCTGCTGGGCATTTTAGCAGCCTGTAGTGGCAATCCTGCCCTAGAAAATCGTCTGGCTGCCGATCCTAATCTACAAACAAATCCCATACCAGAAAACTCTCCTAATAACCAGCAATTACCCGCAAATTTTCCCGCAGAAATTCCTCGATATAGTCAATCAGAATTATTATCCGTGCAGACAAATCCTGATAATACTGGTGGGCAAACCCGTTGGCAATCCAACGATCCCAGCAATGCGATCGAGGCTTTTTATCAACAGGAATTAGTTAATAATAATTGGGAAATTATCACTCCCTTTTCTGGGGAAGGAGTTAATAGCACCTTGACAGCCCGTCGAGATAATTTAGAATTAACTATCACCATAACTGCCACTTCTCCCAATACCGAATATAGCCTCGATTATCGTCCAACAGGAACGCCGATTGCTTCCCCTAGTCCCTCCCCTAGTCCCTCCCCGTTACCCAATCTCAATCCCACCAGTTTTAACGATCTCGAATCCTTACCTAATCCCTTAAAGAGCCACATTCAAGACTTAGCTAGATTAGGGGTATTAACAGGTAATAACAATCAGTTTAACCCTAATGATACAATAACGCGCCGAGAATTTGCGCGCTGGTTGTTACAGGCTAATAATGCCATTTATGCTAATGTAGCGGGTAAACAAATCCGTGTAGCTACTGCCAATAGTTCCCCAGCTTTTAGTGATGTTAAAAATAACGATCCCGATTATATTTATATTCAAGGATTAGCGGAAGCGGGGTTAATTCCCTCTCCTTTAACGGGAGATAGTAGTGCCCTTTTATTCCGTCCCAATGCCCCTTTAACCCGGGAAGATTTAATCGCTTGGAAAGTGCCATTAGATATCAGAAAAGCTTTACCGAGCGCCAATCTTGATACGGTTAAAAATACTTGGGGTTTTCAGGATACTAATAAAATTAACCCGCAGCTGGTGCGCGCCCTTTATGCCGATTTTCAAAATGCCGAACAAGCCAATATTCGGCGAGTTTTTGGTTTTACTACCCTATTTCAGCCAAAAAGACCAGTAACTCGCGCTGAAGCTGCCGCTACTTTATGGTATTTTGGTTTTCAGGGTGATGGTGTTTCCGCTGCCGATGCCGTACAAGGTCAAGATCCGCAACAGAGTGGGGTTAATTAATAGGGATCATCCCACTTTTGCCATAAGCAATTGTACTTAGATGCGAAATACTTATATGGCAAGCCTTTTCGGGAGTTCATAGATTTTCAACGGTTCTCGCGCATTGTGTGATTGGAACCAGAATCGTTACTACAAAAGCCTTCTCAACTTTCTGAGCATTTATACTCATTACATAATTGGGATGCTCCCATTCAACGTTGAGGAAATACCGTGAACATCAGCCTAGATCTACCTTCAGAGCCAGAGAATGAGTTATCAAAAAAATCCTCCTAAAACAGGGCTGGAGCCAGTTGCTTATTGGGAAAGTGTTGGGGTTATTGGCTCCCCACCTGATATGGCTGTTGGGCATAATGCAACCCTTGGCACTTTCAACGTGAAGCACTATCGAGTCATCCCGGGCTTGAGCATTGATTATGCTTGTGGAGTCCATCTGTTATCATCTTGGGTAGTTCTGTAAACGGAACTGCCCGGATGCACATCTGCCGGTATTACACAAAGGGAAACTCTCAACAATATACGCGAAGCGATCGAGCTTTATTTACAACCTGATGCTATCGACTTCTACCCGGACAGTAATCCGTGAGGTTATGGTGGGATGACTCGACTCGGGAGGTGGTAAAATAGTCCGATGCCTGTAAAACATTAACAAAACATGACTAAGCTAAACGGCGCTTAACCTGCATGATCCAATAGCTATAACCCTTTTGGAGTCTATATCGGTGATCCGAAGTAAAAGCCGTTTAGCTTACTCTGTTGCAAAAAGCATTCACAGAAATCCAGAAACTGCCAGAGTCTCTTCAGGATGAACTTGCTCAACAATTGCTGGAAGACATTGAAAGTGAATTAAAATGGCAGCAAAGCCTTTCTAACGAAGATCTGGAATTGGGAGCTTTAATAACAATGGCACAGGAAGCCCTGATAGAAGAACAAGAGGGAAGAACAGAAGATAAAGGCTTTGGGGAAGAATGAAGTCAGCCAGAACCAAGAGGTTTCGTCAACTTTTTCTCAGTTTGCCGCAAAGGGGACAAGAAACAGCCAAGAAAAATTACGAGATTTGGCAAGAAAATCCATTTCACCCCAGCCTAGAGTTCAAAGAGGTGAAACCAAGAGAAAAAATCTGGTCAGTCAGAGTCGGCATTGGATGGCGAGCATTAGGGATTAAAAAGTCAGACGAAGAAAAGATAGTTTGGTTCTGGGTTGGGTCGCACTCCGAGTATGACAAGATTCTAGGTAAGAATTAGGAGCGATCTAACCAATCACTGCACCCGACCGAGAGTTAGACTAATAATATTATTCAAGGTTGATGATAGCGGGTCAGTGCGATCGTTATCTGTAAATATTCTCATTTTCAAGGTTTAATTGGGCGATAACTCTATCAATTAAATCACAGCCCTAGGCTGGTTTGACCCAAGGAAACCCAACCCCTTCGTTTAACTGAATATATTCCGATATAATCAAAGACAGGTCATTGAACGTTGAGGAAATACCGTGAACATCAGCCTAGATTTACCTTCAGAGCTAGAGAATGAGTTATCTGCAGAAGCTTCTCATCTCAAATTGCCTTTATCAGAGTATATTCTGCGTGTTCTCTCCTTTCGCCCTTTTCTTCAAAATCCTCCTAAAACAGGGCTGGAGCTAGTTGCTTATTGGGAAAGCGTTGGGGTTATTGGCTCCCGACCTGATATTATCGATAGTCAGGAGCAGGCAACAACTACTAATACTATTAATAAGATAATCCATGCAACAACATCTACGACCCGACCTGATATTATCGATAGTCAGGAGCAGGCAAGCAAATTGCGCCATGAAGCTGAAACCCGTGAGCGGGCTTAGGTAGTAAATGTACCTTGTCGATACTGATGTCATGATTGATATTCAGCGGGGTTATGAGCCTGCAATCGCTTGGTTTGCCTCTCTCCCAGAACTGCCGAGTATCTCTGGCTTTGTTGTGATGGAGTTGATTCAGGATGCTCAGAACCAGCAACAGGTTCGTCGAGTCCTACAGCTTGTAAAACCGTTACCCATTGTTTGGCCTACTGAAGCTGACTGTACCCGTGCTTTATCTGACTTTACGACTTACCATCTGTCTCATAAAGTTGGACTGATTGATGCCTTAATTGCCGCTTCTGCCGTTGGGCATAATGCAACCCTTTGCACTTTCAACGTGAAGCACTATCGAGTCATCCCGGGCCTGCGCATGGAGCAACCCTATAGTCGCTGAAGTAGCCTAACCCCACCGTTATCTGTCAATATTCTCGTTTTCAAGGTTTAATTGGGCAATAGCTCCATCAATTAAATCACAGCCCTCCCCCAGGGATTCGATCCGCGAAAACCGATCGCGCCAAACCGCCGCACCGGTAAAATCCTGACAATACCAAGCCAGATGTTTCCGTGCTTGCCAAATACCGCGTTGTCCCTTGTATAGCCATAGCCCCTGTAAATGCTCTTTAGCTAGGCTTAACAGGTCAATAGAGGTGGGTTGCTGCAACTTTTTGCCTGTTTTGAGGTAATAATCGATTTCCCCCACCAAATAGGGATAACCGAGGGTTCCCCGCGAACACATCACCCCATCGGCCCGGGTAAATTCCAAACAATTAATCGCCGCTTCCACAGAAACAATATCACCATTAGCAATGACAGGAATCGATAAAACCTCCTTCACCCGTTTAATCCATTGCCAATCGGCCGGCCCGTGATAACCCTGTTCCCTGGTGCGTGCGTGCAGGGTCAACATTTGCACTCCCGCATCTTCCAAACGACGGGCAAAATCGATAATATTAATCTCCTGAGCGTTCCATCCCAAGCGAGTTTTCACCGTTACCGGCACCGATACCGCTCTCACCACTTCCCTAACAATTTGCTCGGCAATTTCTGGCTGTCGTAAAAGCGAAGAACCGCCACCTTTTTTAGTAATTTTATTAACAGGACAACCCATATTAATATCGATGGTCATCGCTCCTTCCTTAACCGCTTTTTCCGCCGCCACAGCCATAAAATCGGGACGGCAATCAAATAACTGCATACTAATTGGTTGTTCTTTGTCCCCGATAACCATTAATTGCGGTAACTCTTGCAGCTGGGAGATTTCTGTCGCATTAACCATCTCGGTATAGAGCATGGAATCAGGAGCAAAGCGTCTCACCAAGCGCCGAAAAACTAAATCGGTGACACCGGATAAAGGTGATTGCAAGACGCGGCTATGCACTGCTAAATTACCGATTTTGAGAGGGGATGAGTAGATAACCATAGAACCAGTTAAAAAATCAACAGCCAACACCAGCAAACCGAACAATTAGGGGATTGTTCCGTCACTGTTAACATTTTGCCAACCCCTAATATATGCTTAACCGTCATCTTCTAGTCTAAAACTACCTGTATGATGATTGGAGAGGATAAAATCTTATCTCTCCTAAACGAGTAATTAAACCAAAATTTCGCTTTTTTTTATGGATAATCTGCAACTCTGGCAACGTTACCAAGATTGGTTATACTATCACCCTAACCTAGAACTTTATCTCGATGTCAGTCGGATTCCCTTCGATGAGGCTTTTCTCAAAGGTCTAGAAGCAAAATTCGAGCGTGCTTTCCAAGATATGGCAGCCTTAGAACAGGGTGCGATCGCCAATCCCGACGAACAGCGTATGGTCGGCCACTACTGGCTGCGCGCTCCTGAACTCGCTCCTAACCAGGAATTGCGGGACGAAATCACCGAACCCATAGCACAGATCAAAGAATTTGTCAAGAAAATTCACTCTGGAGCGATTAAGCCGCCCAATCGGGCAAAATTTAGCCATATTCTCTGTGTAGGCATCGGGGGGTCTGCTTTGGGTCCCCAATTCGTCGGTTCGGCTCTATCCCCCCTTAATCCCCCCTTAGAGATTGCTTTTATTGATAATACCGACCCTAAAGGCATCGATCGCACCCTAGCCCATTTACCCTTAGCTACCACTCTCGTTATCGTCACCAGTAAATCCGGCGGCACTCCCGAAGCGAGAAACGGAATGTTAGAAGTCCGCAACGCTTACGAAAAACAAGATTTAGACTTTCCCCAACACGCGGTCGCCGTCACTATGCCGGGTAGCCAACTGGACAAATACGCCCAAGATTGGCTAACTCGTTTCCCCATGCAGGATTGGGTCGGTGGTCGTACATCAGAACTATCCGCCGTCGGTCTTCTCCCGGCCGCTTTGCAGGGTATCGACATTGATGAAATGTTAGCCGGGGCCAAAGAAATGGACATGGCCACCCGCGTCCATAACCTGAAAAAAAACCCTAGCGCCCTACTTGCTCTAGCTTGGTATCATGAGGGCAACGGCAAGGGAGAGAAAGATATGGTGATTCTGCCCTACAAAGACAGTCTCTATCTCTTTAGCCGCTATCTGCAACAATTGGTAATGGAGTCCCTCGGTAAAGAAAAAGACCTCGATGGTAATAAGGTGTACCAAGGGATCGCCGTCTATGGTAACAAAGGTTCTACGGACCAACACGCCTACGTCCAACAATTACGCGAAGGTGTTCCCAATTTCTTCGCTACTTTTATTGAAGTGTTAAAAGACCGGCAAGGAGATTCGATAGAAGTGGAAACCGGCTCCACTGCCGGCGATTTCCTCTCAGGATTACTGCAAGGTACTCGACAAGCTTTATACGAAAATAGTCGTCACTCTATCACGATCACTATCCCAGAGGTTACTCCCCGTCAGGTAGGGGCCTTAATCGCCCTCTACGAAAGGGCCGTTAGTTTCTATGCTAGTTTAGTTAATATTAACGCCTACCATCAACCTGGGGTAGAAGCAGGGAAAAAAGCCGCCGCTTCTATTCTGGATTTACAAAGAAAAATCGTGCAAGTTGTTCGGGAAACGGGGACTTCTCTTGACCTAGCCACTCTAGCGGCCAAAATTGGTGCTAGTGACCAAGTTGAAGCCATCTATAAAATTGTCCGTCATCTCAACGCTAATCGGCGCAGTTTAACTATTACCGGCGATTTAAGTAAACCGGAAACGATCCAAATCTCTACCCGCTAATCAGTTATCAGTTATCAGTTATCAGTTATCAGTTATCAGATGTAAGTCTTAAGTTAATTAGTTATTTAGTTATTTATTTATCTTCATCTTTATCCCTGATAACTGATTACTGTTTACTTTTCACTGTTTACTGTTTACTTTTCACTGATTACTGTTTACTTTTCACTGATTACTGTTTACTGATCACTGATCACTGAATGTAACTAACCATGGAAATGCTCGAAAACCTGAAAATGGCTTTTTCCGCTTTGATGGGCAATAAACTGCGTAGTGGTCTGACCATGCTAGGAATTGCTATCGGTAACGCCTCCGTGATTGCCCTAGTGGGAGTGGGTGAAGGAGCGCAAAAAGTTGCTATTGAGCAGTTTGAAGCCCTCGGTCCGAATGTTTTATTTGTTTCCACCTCCTCGCGCAATGTCCGGCGGACAATTCCTAATCCCCGGCCTCTCACCTACGAAGATGCTCAAGCGATCGCATCTCAAGTTCCCGCCATTGCCGCCATTTCTCCCGAATTGAGCGGTAAAAGAATTTTATCCTTCGGTAATAGAACCAGTAATAGCCCCCTAATCGGGGTGGGAGCCGAGTACCTAAACGTGCGTAACCGTCAACTATCTAAAGGTAGATTTATTATGGAATCTGACCTGAAACGGGATAATCGAGTGATTGTCTTGGGATCGGAATTAGCCAAAAATCTCTTTGGTAATCGCAATCCCGTGGGCGAAAATCTTCGCATCGGCAATCTTAGTTTTCAAGTCATTGGAATTTTACAGGCGAAAGGCTCCTTATTTGAGGCTAATCAGGACGATCGAGCCTTAATTCCCCTAACTACCATGTCTAATCAGGTTCAAGGCCGCAGAGCTATCTTTGGCATTCCCCTGACTCATATTTCTGTCTTGGCCAAAAACTCTGCCCAAATTAAAGCCGCCCAGTTTCAGATTAGCAACCTGCTGCAAATGCGTCATCAGGTCAGCGACGAGAATTATGTGCAGGTTTTCCCCCAAACCGCAGTCTTAGAAATGGCCAAAGAAACTAACGATAGTTTAACTAGAATGTTAGCCTCGATCGCCAGTATTTCCCTGTTTGTCGGGGGAATCGGAGTGATGAATATTATGCTCGTGTCAGTCACGGAAAGAACCCAAGAAATCGGGTTAAGAAAGGCTTTAGGAGCCAAAGAAGGGGATATAAAAGGTCAATTTCTGATTGAATCGGTGATTTTAGCCACCACTGGCGGAATTATCGGGATTTTTGTCGGCATTCAAGGAATGTATCTAGCGGGAATTTTTGCCGCTTTAACCACCAGTGTCTCAATCCCTGCGATAATTCTCGCTTTAGGAGTTTCCAGTGCCATCGGTCTGATTTTCGGTGTTGTTCCCGCTCATCGTGCCGCTAAATTAGACCCAATCGTTGCTTTGAGAAGATTATAGTTTTTCTAGCTCTTGTCCTGACCTCGGGATTCTATAGCCCCGTCCGTTGCCGTAAATCCCTCCGCTTGCGCTAATATTTGCAGATTATGGGCTATGGGAGCGAAAGAATCGGCAGGATATTCGATCAAAGTGGCGGAATCGAGAAAAGTTTCCACTCCCACGGGACAACCCAAATAATCAGCCACCGCTTTTGGAGTAGTGGAACCGAGGAGAATAGTTCCCGATTGTCTCACAGAAGATAGCTTTTCCCAAGGCTCATCGATCATTAAGGATAAATGGGTAGGAGCAAAAAGATTCGATAATTCGATCGCTTTTTCCAATGACTCCACCACCACGATTAAACCATAATGAGCGATCGCTTTTTCCGTTAACAATCTCTGGGGATGTACCTGTAACTGTTTTTGTACTTCTTCTTGTACTATTAAAGCCAAAGCCTTATCCGTCGTCAATAAAATCGCCGCCGCTAGGGAATACTGTTCCGCTTGCGCTAATAAATCTAGGGCCAACTGTCTGGGATTAGCTTGATTATCGGCAATAATAACTAAATCAGAAGTAATAGAGAGATAATCGATTTTTACATGGTCAGAAACCAGTTTTTTAGCCAAATTAGTATAAAAATCACCTATTCCGGCAATCATCTCCACAGGAGCGATCGTTTTTGTCCCGTAGGCTAAAGCGGCGATCGCCTGTGGTCCAGCCACCCGATAAATTTCACTAATACCCACCGATTGGGCTGCCACTAAAATCGCTGGATGGATGCGTAAATCCTCATCGGCGGGAGATACCATGACAATCCGTTTAACCCCCGCTATTTTGGCAGGAATCGCCTGTTGGAGCAATAAACTGAGATAGGCTCGTTTACCATCGGGAACGACAATTCCCACACTGTTAATCGGTTGATAACGTTTCCCTCGAACCGTACCATCCTCAGGAAACTGCACCCAAGCTTTGGGAAGACGCTGACGATGAAAAGCCTCCATTTTTGCACAGGCAACAGCGATCGCATTTAATAAATCCTGCGACACCTGTTGATAAGCAGCATCGAGTTCCGAGCCACTCACCTTCAGTTGTTGTAGATTAAGGGACTGTTGATAGAATTTTTCTGTGTAATCTACCAACGAGCGATCGCCAGTAAGTCGCACCTGATCGACAATCTCTCGGACAAGCGATTCTTTTTCCCGAATTTCCGGATCGTCGAACCGTTCCCGAATTCGTCTCAGTTCCGTTCTGGCTGACCATGGCTCTGTGATAATTCGCAACATCGAGCTATTATCCTCTAGGGGCGAAACGAGATGAAAAGGTTTTCACTTCTCACACTCTAGCTTATCGCTTTCAATCTTGACCGGGGAGGAAGACCGAGTCAGTTATTTTAGTCGTCGGTCGTCGGTCGTCGGTCGTCGGTCGTCGGTCGTCGGTCGTCGGTCGTCGGTCGTCGGTCGTCAGGAGTCAGGAGATAGGAGTCAGGAGATAGGAGTCAGGAGATAGGAGTCAGGAGATAGGAGTCAGGAGATAGGAGTCAGGAGATAGGAGATTATTTTATTTATTCTCCCCACACCCCACACCCCCCTGCCCCCCCGATGTCGGGGGGGTTGGGGGGGTCACACCCCACTTCCCCGCTTCCCGATTTCTCCAAGGTAACAAAACCAGATATTCTACTAAATAGTCGCCTATCACACCAGCCTGATCTCGTGGTCGTCCAATGCAGTTTGCCAAGATATTAATCGCCAATCGCGGGGAAATCGCCTTAAGAATCCTTCATAGTTGCGAAGAATTGGGCATTAGAACCGTTGCCGTCCACTCTACCATCGATCGCCATGCCCTTCATGTTCAACTGGCCGATGAGAGTGTTTGTATTGGTCCGCCTCCGAGCAGCAAAAGTTACTTAAACATCCCTAATATCATCTCGGCTGCCCTAACACGCAACGCCACGGCCATCCATCCTGGTTACGGTTTTTTGGCAGAAAACGCCCGCTTTGCCGAAATTTGTGCCGATCATCAGTTAACTTTTATCGGTCCGTCTCCCAGTGCTATTCTGGCTATGGGCGATAAATCCACCGCTAAAAAAACCATGCAAAAAGCGGGAGTTGCCACTATCCCCGGCAGTGGTGGTTTAATTACCTCGGAAGCGGAAGCAAAGCGTATCGCTGATGACATCGGTTATCCTGTCCTGATTAAAGCCACTGCTGGCGGTGGAGGGCGTGGGATGCGTTTTGTCAAGAGTGCAGATGAACTAGGTGATATGTTAAAAGCCGCCCAAGGGGAAGCAGAAGCGGCTTTTGGCAATTCGGGAGTATATCTAGAAAAATTTATCGAATGTCCCCGACATATCGAGTTTCAGATTTTGGCCGATAGTCACGGTAACGTGATCCATTTAGGAGAAAGAGACTGTTCGATTCAGCGACGACACCAAAAACTGCTAGAAGAGGCACCTAGCCCCTTCTTAACGCCCCATTTACGCTCAAAAATGGGTAATGCCGCCGTTAAAGCCGCTAAATCGATTAATTACGTCGGGGTGGGAACCGTGGAATTTTTAGTCGATAAACACGGCAATTTTTACTTCATGGAAATGAACACCCGTATTCAGGTGGAACACCCCGTCACGGAGATGATCACGGGGATAGACCTGATCCGAGAACAAATTCGGGTGGCACAGGGCGAAAAACTGCAAATTAAGCAAGATCAGGTGATATTTAGAGGGCATTCGATCGAGTGTCGCATTAATGCCGAGGATCCCGATCACAATTTTCGCCCTCACCCCGGCAAAATTAGCGGTTATCTGCCCCCCGGCGGTCCCGGTGTCCGCATGGATTCCCACGTTTACACCGATTACGAAATCCCCCCCTATTACGATTCCCTAATTGGGAAATTAATTGTCTGGGGAGAAAATCGCGAAACTGCGATTAAACGCATGAAACGCGCCCTGCGGGAATGTGCGATCACGGGAGTACCGACAACTATTGATTTCCATCGTAAAATACTGGAAACTCCAGCTTTTTTAGCCGGAGATGTTTACACTAATTTCATCCAGGAACATCTCTTGCCCTAGGGCGTTACCATGAATTTTAGACGAGAGTAGGTTGGGGATAATAATGACAGTAGAAGTTAAATTTGAATCTTGGCAACTCAACGATGAACAATTCTTTCAACTTTGTCAGGATAACCGAGATTTACGTTTGGAACGCAGCGCCAAAGGAGATTTAATTATTATGCCACCGACTGGAGGAGAAACCAGCAATTCTAACGCTGGAATCACTGCCCAATTATGGTTATGGAATAACCTAAATAAATTAGGTGTAGTTTTTGATTCTTCTGGAGGATTTAAATTACCGAATGGGGCCGATCGCTCTCCCGATGCTGCTTGGATACCTTTAGAAAAATGGCAAGCTTTAACCCCACAACAAAAGGAAAGATTTTTACCTCTATCTCCCGATTTTGTCATTGAATTAATGTCTCCTAGTGATAGCCTAGAAACTACTAGGAAAAAAATGCAGGAATATTTAGATAATGGAACTCGTTTAGGTTGGTTAATCAACAGAAAAACTAGAGAAGTAGAAATTTATCGTCAAGGACAGGCAGTAGAAATTTTAACTAATCCAGAGAGTTTATCGGGGGAAAATATTTTATCTCAATTTGTCTTAGAACTTGATAATATTTGGTAATTCTATAATCCTAGAAAAGAGAATCTATGATGACAGTAGTAGAAATTAAATTTGAATCTTGGCAACTCAGCGATGAACAATTCTTTCAACTTTGTCAGGATAACCGAGATTTACGTTTGGAACGCAGCGCAAAAGGAGATTTAATTATTATGCCACCGACTGGAGGAAAAACGGGCAATAGTAACGGTAGAATCACCCAACAATTATTTAATTGGTCAGATAACAATGGTACGGGTATCGCTTTTGATTCCTCCACAGGATTTAAACTACCTAATGGGGCCGATCGCTCTCCCGATGCTGCTTGGATACCTTTAGAAAAATGGCAAGCTTTAACCCCGCAACAAAAGGAAAGATTTTTACCTCTATCTCCCGATTTTGTCATTGAATTAATGTCTCCTAGTGATAGCCTAGAAACCGCTAGGAAAAAAATGCAGGAATATTTGGATAACGGGACTCGTTTAGGTTGGTTAATCAATAGAAAAACGAGAGAAGTAGAAATTTATCGTCAAGGACAGGCAGTAGAAATTTTAACTAATCCAGAGAGTTTATCGGGGGAAAATATTTTATCTCAATTTGTCTTAGAACTTGATAATATTTGGTAATTCTATAATCCTATAAATATAAAAGAGAATCTATGATGACAGTAGTAGAAATTAAATTTGAATCTTGGCAACTCAGCGATGAACAATTTTTTCAACTGTGTCAGGATAACCGAGATTTACGTTTGGAACGCAACGCGAAAGGAGATTTAATTATTATGCCACCAACCGGAGGAGAAACTGGTAATTCTAACGCTGGAATCACTGCCCAATTATGGTTATGGAATAACCTACATAAATTAGGTGTAGTTTTTGATTCCTCCACGGGGTTTAAACTACCGAATGGGGCCGATCGCTCTCCCGATGCTGCTTGGATACCTTTAGAAAAATGGCAAGCTTTAACCCCACAACAAAAGGAAAGATTTTTACCTCTATCTCCCGATTTTGTCATTGAATTAATGTCTCCTAGTGATAGCCTAGAAACTACTAGGAAAAAAATGCAGGAATATTTAGATAATGGGACTCGTTTAGGTTGGTTAATCAATAGAAAAACTAGAGAAGTAGAAATTTATCGTCAAGGACAGGCAGTAGAAATTTTAACTAATCCAGAGAGTTTATCGGGGGAAAGTATTCTGTCAGAATTTAGTTTAAATCTTACTTTGATTTGGTAAATCAGAGGTAGTGATTGCCGTTTAACGCTTTACTTTGTTGGGCATTGTCTTCATCGATAAAATACCAAACTTCATTTTTAAGGAAGATAGTCAGAATCAAGGATTTCTGCAAGGGCAAAGGGTGATTCAATTGGGAATAAATCAGCAGAGAGTTGATACTTTCTGACAGTATCTTCTCTGGCTGCTTGGTAACAATCTATCCAGATTTCAGGAATCAATCTTCTCAGACTTGGACTCTCTTTTAATAAGCGTTGAACTTGTCGGCGTTGTTCAACAACTGTGCTGCGCCATCCTTGGGCATTTGCTTCCTTTTCAGTTAGCCAGTAAGTCAATTTAAGCAAATGTTCGGCAATGATGGTTAAGAGACTTTCTAGTTCTCGTTTTTCACTCCTTCCCATCGTTTCAATTTCTTCGATCAAATTTTCTAGGTCTAATTTTTCAAAACGATGTTCTTTGAGTAAGTTAGCGGTTTCTTGTAACCATCGGTAGAAATCTTCTTGATAAAGACTTTTACTTGAGGAGACTAAAGACTTTTCGATGCTCATTTGATGATGACCCAAAAATATAATAGAGCAATCGGCGATTCTTACCACTGTTGCCTCTTGCCTGTTGCCTCTTGCCTGACTTCTGCCAGAAGTCTAATATCGCAGGATTACTCCTGAAAACATCAGAGCTTTAAATTTAAGCTAAAATTGGGTAAAACATCTTCACCCGATAAATCAGTGGGATTTTCTAATATTTCTACCTCCTTTCCTTGACGATAAATTTCAACTTGCCGATTCTGGGGATCGATTAACCAGCCTAACCTTGCGCCATTTTCCCTATACTCAAGCAGTTTTTTTTGTAATTTGTCAAGACTATCGGATTCAGAGCGCAATTCCACCACAAAATCGGGACAGAGGGGAATAAATCCCTTTTTCTGCTTAGGAGTTAAAGATTCCCAGCGTTCTCGACTCACCCAAGATAGATCAGGAGAACGAATCGCCCCATTTGGTAGTATAAATCCAGTGGAAGAGTCAAACCCGACCCCTAAAGCTTCATTTTCTTCGCACCAGCGAAACAATTGTCCTGTTATGCGAAAATTTCGCTGTCCTGATTCACCACCTGTCGGGGGATTCACGATTAATTCTCCTTGGACTGTACGTTCTAATTTTAAGTCCCGGTTGACCGCAGCAAGGGCTTCAAACTGTTCAAGGGTGATAGAGAGAGCGATCGCGCTAGGAATTTCTAAGGAGAGGGTTTCGGGTGAGGTGGTAACTGCTAACATAGTCCTTTGATCAGGTGGAACTTATACTATTAAAGATTATTGGTCAAGTTTCTGCACAGAATTCTTTAGCTTGCGCTGAACAAATTCCCGATTTTTTAGGGAAACTTCCACCTCAATCGGGCGGTTTCACTAAATAACAGGTTACAATAGCCAATAATTAACTAAATTTACCTAAAAACTATCGATCGTGTTCTACGCTATTGATTTCGGAACCAGTAATACCGTCATTACTCGTTGGAATGGGGCGACAAATAGGGCCGAAACCGTGAAATTATCGGAGTTATCCCAACAAATAGCCGACAATCCCCCCCTAATTCCCAGTTTACTCTATATTAAATCAGCCAATCCTCTGCAAGTAATTGCCGGTCAAGCAGTGCGCGATCGGGGTTTAGATATCGATCGAGATCCGCGTTTTTTTCGTCGCTTTAAACGAGGTATCGGGGCAAAAATTCAAGGATTTTTACCGGAATTAGAGGAAACTGTCCTCAGTTTCGAGGGGGTTGGCCAATGGTTTCTTGATAGCATCATCGACAACTTAAAAAACACCACCCCGGAAACCCCCCAATCTCTAGTTTTAACCGTCCCCGTCGATAGTTTTGAAAGTTACCGCAATTGGTTAAGTAATGTTTGTCAGGGATGGGAAATCGAACAAATTCGACTAATTGATGAACCCACGGCCGCCGCTTTGGGTTATGGAACCACGGGTGATCAGGTGATTTTAGTGGTGGATTTTGGCGGTGGCACCCTCGATCTTTCTTTGGTACAATTAGATTTAGATAATCCTCAAAAAAATCAAGGTTTTATTCTCAAGTGGGGAGAAAAACTTTTAGGCAATAATTCCGCTCAAAAAACTAAACTAGCGAGGGTTTTAGCCAAGGCGGGGACAAATTTAGGGGGGTCAGATATCGATGATTGGATTGTCGATTATTTTGCCCAAAAGCAATCTTTAGTAAAAACTTCCTTGACTACTCGTCTAGCAGAAAGATTAAAAATTAAACTTTCTTCCCAATTGACCGCCGAGGAGGTATATTTTGATCAGGAAAATTTCGAGAGTTACGAGTTAAGCTTAGATCGAGAACAATTGACCGATATTCTCCAACAACAAAACTTTTTAAATCAATTAGATGATTTAATGACGGGAGTTTTGCAACAGGGAAGACGCAATGGGGTTGAAGTTAGCGATATCGATGGGGTGTTATTAGTTGGGGGAACCGTACAAATTCCAGCGGTAAAAGATTGGGTGCGACAGTATTTTGATAGTAGTAAAATTAAAGAGGATCGACCCTTTGAAGCGATCGCTTTGGGAGCGTTACAATTAGCCCAGGGTTATCAAGTCAAAGATTTTCTCTATCATAGCTACGGCATTCGTTACTGGAATCGTCGCAAAAATGCCCACGCTTGGCATCCAATTATTAACTCTGGACAACCCTATCCCATGGAAAAACCCGTGGAATTAGTCCTAGGTGCTTCCGTGGACAATCAACCTAGCATTGAATTAATTATCGGCGAATTGGGCACAGAAAGGGGGGCGATCGAGGTCTATTTTGATGGCGATAAATTAATCACTCGTTCCCTCGCTAATGGAGAAACTAGCGTCCAACCCTTAAATGATCGCGAGGGGGCCCGATCAATCGCTAAACTCGCTCCTTTAGGTTTCCCTGGTAAAGATCGCATTAAAGTGCAGTTCTGGATTGATGATCAGTGTTTTCTGCGGATTAATGTGGAAG
Organism: Microcystis wesenbergii FACHB-1317; assembly: GCF_014696875.1. Taxonomy (GTDB): domain Bacteria; phylum Cyanobacteriota; class Cyanobacteriia; order Cyanobacteriales; family Microcystaceae; genus Microcystis; species Microcystis wesenbergii_A. The sequence continues at coordinate 130,183 of NZ_JACJQV010000111.1, forward strand.
ATTTACTCAGTCAAGAATTGTTACTAAATAATCAAATCGTCACCAAATTAAGCTAGACTTGGCTTCACCTAAAAATCAAGTGCAGACTCATAGTAAGTTTGCACTGATATTATCGCAATATTCTGTTTTACTGGTGGCTTTATCGACTGTGATCGCGCACGGGGATCGGGATTAGTTCGGGTTCGGGTTCGGGTTCCGGACCAAAAACACTGTCGATCAGTTTGCGCGCCCATTCTCTCAATTTTTCTATCACTTCATCTAAATAGTCCATTGACCAAATGGCTCCTTTGAGATACTAGCTATGAGTTTTCGTCGATTGATCCCCGCAACAGCTTGATTCTAGAGAATTTTAACTAATTTTCATCGTTTGGCTGTTCAATCTGACGAGCGGGGGAATCTATATCTTGTACTTATATTAAGCTTAACATAACTTTTTAGTCTGAGTATATATTCTTGGCAATTCTGTTTTAAGATATTGTTAATAAATCCCGTCGTAGGCGATCAAGGGCGGTATAGGCACTAATCTGGCGAATTGTCAAGCGATCTCGATTTTCTCCGAAACGATGCTCTGATACGGTAACATTTCCCTCAGGACTGGCTAAACCGATATAAACTAGGCCCACGGGTTTTGTCTCACTGCCTCCTCCTGGTCCGGCAATACCCGTGATACTGATCCCCCAATCGGTAGCGAGGCGTTTTTGCACTCCTAAGGCCATCTGTTGGGCAACAATGGCACTGACAGCCCCGACATTATTTAAATCCCGCTCATTTACGTCTAAGAGGGCAACTTTTACCCGATTATCGTAGGAAATAACCCCACCCCAAAAATAATCGGAACTGCCGGCGATTTGGGTGATAATTTCCCCTAATCCTCCTCCAGTACAGGATTCTGCCACACTCAAAGTTTGTTTTTGTCGCCGCAACAGTTCCCCCGCTACCGAGGGTAAAGTATCATCATCGGCCCCAAAATAATCTAATCCGGCGATTTCCTTAATTTCCGTCGCTACTGGTTCAATTACCTGCAAAGCAGCCTCTAAAGAAGGGGCTTTCGTCGCAATTCGCAAACGCACTTCGCCTAAACTAGCATAGGGGGCAACGGTGGGATTAGTCAGATCAAATAAATGGACAACTTTTTCCGCTAAAGCTGACTCACCGATACCGCGAAATTTGAGGTAACGACTATAAATCCTCTCTTTGCCCCATCCTTGACTTTCTAGGTAAGGAATCGCCGTTTCTACCCACATTCTCTTCATTTCTGAGGGTACTCCGGGGAAAGTAAGAATAGTCACGTTAGTCTGTGGTTGCCAGATCATGCCGGGGGCGGTTCCCGTCGGATTTGGCAAAAAATCGGCTCCCACGGGTATTAAAGCCTGTTTACTGTTACTAGGAGGCATTTCTCGCCCTAAACTCGTAAATTTAGCCTCGATTTCTGCTAAAATCTCCTGATCTTCCCTGAGGGGCGTTTGGAAAAAATCGGCGATTGTTTCTGTGGTTAAATCGTCGGGAGTCGGTCCCAGTCCCCCGGTAAAAATTAAAATTGAGGAACGTTCTCGGGCAATAGCGATCGCTTTTTTCAGTCTTTCCACATTATCCCCCACCACCGTTTGATAATAATGGGGAATGCCTAATTTTGCCAATTCTAGGGCTAAATATTGGGCATTAGTGTTAACTATATCCCCTAATAATAATTCCGTTCCTACACAAATAATTTCAGCGGTCATAATTTTTAACAATTAGCTTAATTTTTCAATTTTGATCATCAATTGATCTCCTGTCACCACAGTGCGATCGGGGTTTCGGTAACGATGGTACTGGAAGTTAACCATATCAATGCGCTCCCACATTATACCAGTAAGCTATCAACAATCAAAGTCTTGTATATTAAATGCCACTTTTAATAACCAGATTTAGTATCACTACCCATTAGCAAACGTAAAATCAGCGCATTATTGCCTTATATAGCAATAATTGATCATAATCAAGCATAACAAGGTATTGCCGATCATCACCTCTTCCTTGCTGCCATCACAAACCACACCAAAATCATCTAAAATTAAAATGTCCACTAAATAATAAAATGCTATGACTCGCTGGTTTAATATTGCCGGTCCCTGTTCCAACGATATCCACTATATGCTCTCTCCCACAGTCAGATTACCAGATTTAGAGGAGCTAATTCAACAACGTAGTTATTTTGTCCTACACGCACCACGACAAACGGGGAAAACCACCGCTATGTTATCCCTAGCAAAACAACTTACTGCTACAGGAAATTATGCCGCAGTCATGGTATCAGTGGAAGTAGGAAGTGCATTTAATCATGATCCTAGTGCCGCAGAATTGGCAATTTTAGGGGCATGGTATAATACAATAAATATTCGTTTACCTAAAGAATTGCAACCACCTGTAAAAGAATGGCAACAGGAAGAAGCAGGAAGCAGAATCAAGGCTTTTTTATCAGATTGGGCAAAAGCTATCAATCGTCCCATAGTATTATTTATAGATGAAATTGACTCTTTACAAGACCAAACATTAATATCAGTTTTACGACAGTTAAGAGATGGTTTTCCTAACCGTCCTGAAAATTTTCCCTCGTCAGTAGGATTAATTGGTTTACGAGATGTGAGAGATTATAAAGTAGCATCTGGTGGTAGTGATAGATTAAATACATCCAGTCCTTTTAATATAAAAGTTGCTTCTCTGACTATGCGAAATTTTAATCTTGCAGAAGTGGGAGAATTATATCAACAACATACAGCAGCAACTGGACAAATTTTCACACCAGAAGCAATAGAAACAGCGTTTGATTTAACTCAAGGACAACCTTGGTTAGTCAATGCTTTAGCTAAAGAAATTGTAGAAAAAATGGTAAAAGATAGAAATATTGCTATTACCAGAGAACACATTTTAACAGCTAAAGAAATATTAATTGCACGTCAAGATACTCATTTAGATAGTTTAGCGGAAAGGTTAAGAGAACCAAGAATAAAAGCAATTATTGAACCAATGTTAGCAGGTTTAGAATTAGGGAATATACCTAATGATGATATTCAATTTGTCATAGATTTAGGATTATGTAAAATGCACCCTTATGGAGGATTAACGATTGCTAATCCCATTTATCGAGAAGTGTTACCCAGGGTGTTAACAGTCACACCGATGGCATCTTTACCCATGATTGCACCCACTTGGTTAACCCCAGAGGGTGAATTAAATATAGATGCTTTATTAACAGCATTTCTCAAATTTTGGCGACAACATGGAGAACCTTTATTAGGTAGCACTGGTTATCATGAAATCGCCCCACATATTGTATTAATGGCTTTTTTACATCGTGTGGTTAATGGTGGGGGAGTTTTAGAAAGGGAATATGCCATTGGTAGTGATAGAATGGATTTATGTTTGCAGTATAAAGAGGTAATTTTAGGGATTGAATTGAAGGTGTGGCGGGATAAAAAACGCGATCCCCAAGCTGATGGAATTGAACAATTAGAATCTTATTTAGGACGTTTGGGGTTAGATTTTGGTTGGTTATTTATCTTTGATAGACGGAAAAATGCCTTACCAATGGAAGAAAGATTATCCACTGAGGTGGTGGTGACGGAAAATCAATATAGAATTACTGTAATTAGAGCTTGAGTCTTTCCAAAACTTACTGTTTGCGTTACATTTCATTAACGCACCCCACAGGATTAACTTTTAGAATTTTGTTAAACTAGAAATAGCTAGAAAATAAGGAAATATAAAGTTATGACAGTTGCTAACTTATCAATTCCTCAACAATACATACTGGATATTGAACCAGAAGGACGTTTAACTTTACCGCAAGAAATTCAACAAATTCTTAATTTAGAATCTGGAGATAGATTAATTGGCTCTTCGGTTTGTGTTATGCAATGGACGGGGGTTATAAGGGATGGAACCCCTATATAGAAAGGCATTTAGCGATTTTTGTCAATTATTTTCGATCTAGAGCGAACTAATCAATTAAATTCCTTGCCAGATAAGGATTTAGTCGATTTATGCCCCCCTATCGAACCATACCAAGTAACGAAGAGCCGATTAATTTTAACTCTGGAAGATAATGGTACATTACAATTAGTTAGTCTCAAAAACCAAGTTAAAAAATTAAGAGGTTTATTAAAAGATAAATCACCTGATAGAAATTTAGTAGATGAACTTATTCAAGAACGCAGACAGGAGTATTTAAGTGAATAAATCTGTGTTAGATGCTTCTGCCTTTTTAGCTTATCTTAGAGATGAACCAGGAGCAGTAATAGATAATTTGTAGGGTGTGTTAGCGACAGCGTAACGCACCTCATATTTACTAAATAATTTATTTACTGGAGTTTAGACTATGAGAAAACGTCTCAGATAACAAAAAATAGCTGAGATTGAATAAATTGAGTCAAAACTTGGTCTAAGTTACCCTACTTTTTGTTGTTTTTTGTGAACT